>JBGSUG010000198.1:0-17643 GCA_041736225.1 Candidatus Aminicenantales bacterium
CCGGTCGGCGGCTCCCCGGCCACGGGCTCGGTGAAAGGCAAGGCCATATAAGCGTAGCCCAGGAACTCCCCGTTGGGGTTCCCTTCGAACGGGAGGGCGTCCGGAGGAATCAGCAGCCGATTGCTGAGCTGGGCGATGCCCAGCCGGTCGTCGGGCAGCGCTTCGTTGTCGTAGAAGAAAGACCAGCCGGGGGACCCGACCTCGTAGTCATAGCATTGAGGCGTCGCGTTCATGCTGAATTTCGGCGGGCCATAACGGAAATGGTTCCTAGCCCAATACCCCAATCCGCCTTCGACGGTCTGAAACAAACTGTTTGGCCCGCGCTCGCCCAAATTATCCCGTCCCCAGGTCCCGACAGGGGCGAGCGGCGTGTCCCTGTTGTCCGAGTTGTCGGGCTTAATCCAAGCAGCCGGCAGGCCGATCTGAAAATGGGCGATAGGTTCGTCTATAAGAGGCCAGACCGAGGCGTAAAAACCCATGCCCGCGCTGAATTCCGACAGAGTCGGCGGCAATTCGGCGGTGAAGCTGATGTAGCCGTGCAGGCCGGTGTGACTCGCCTTGACCTGGCCGGCGCCGGAGTCCTGCCCCGCTTTTGACAGTAACCCGGGACCGGCCAGGATGAGTGGACCGATGAACAAGGCGGCGAGGACGATCCTTGAAGGTCTCATGGAACTCCTTTCTATCCGGCTCGACCCCCAGATGGAGCTAATGAAGTGGGAACTTTGGAAACATTTATTATTAAATATTAATGTTATCTTAGGTATTTAAATAAGTCAATTAATTTAAGAGTGTTGCACGAGGTCGGCAGCATCTTCGCCGGTCTGAAAATAGATTGCGGCATGGCCATTTTTATGGTACTTAGAAATCCTGTGAAAATATCTATGATCGAGTGCGGGCCCGCGGCCGGTAAACCCGCCGACCCGGAGGGACCATGCGACGACTTCCGATCCTGATCTTGGCCGGCGGTTTGGCGACTGCCGCGTTCGCAGCGGACCGGGTCCCCGTCGCTTCCTGGTCGTTCGATCAGGGCGCGGCTGGGGACGAAGTCCGGGGGTTCCAAAAGATCGTTAGTGGCGTAGCCGGCCAGGCCCTCCGTTTCGACGGCCAGACCACGGCTGTCGTCCGGCCCGCCGCGAAGATGCCCCGGATCGGCGGGGCGTTCTCGGTCGAAGCCTGGGTCGCCCTGCAGACCTATCCCTGGACCTGGTGCGCGATCGCCAACCAGGAAAAGGACCGCCGGGCCGGCTATTTCTTCGGTGTCGATCCCGAGGGCCGGTTCGGGCTCCAGATCGCCACGGGCGGAGGATGGCAGGAATGCCGATCGGACGTCGGCCTGCCGCTCTATTCCTGGAACCATATCCTCGGCACCTTCGATCCGGCCGCCGGATTGAAACTCTACCTGAACGGAAAGCTGGTCGGCGAGAAGGCCGTGCCGGGCCCGCCCCTCTTTGCTCCCGAGGTCGATGCCTGGATCGGACGCAACCAGACGCCTCTCGATCTCACCGAAGAGATCCGGGTCGTCGCCCCGGTGGCGTTCTCGTTCGACGGGATCATCGACGAGGTCCGGATCTATGACGCCGCCCTCTCCCCCGCCGAGGCCCAAGAGGCCTCGGCGCGGCTGAAGCCCTCCGGCCCGTTGCCTCTCGGTCCCCCGGTCCTGCCCTCGGGGCCGAAAGGGCCGGGCCGCTTCGGGGCCTACTATACCCGTCTCCGGTATGCCGAGGAGTGGGAGAATCCGTGGCGCGTCGGCGAGGCCGCCGACGTGGTGGTCCGTTTCGACGAGACCCCCAGCCGGCTCATCTTCTGGCGCGGCACGAGCTATATCCCGGCTTGGGTCACGGAGAACGGCATCTGGTACACCAACGAGTTCTACGAGACGCAGGTCCCGACGATGCCGACGAGCGCCGAGCCCATGGCCGACAAGCAGGCCCGGTTCTCGCACCCCCGGATCATCGAAAGCAACGACGCCCGGGTCGTCGTGCTCTGGAGGTACGCCCCGGTCAGCGTCCACTACGATCTCGTCAACGTCGATCCCCTGACGGGCTGGGGGGACTGGGTCGAGGAGACCTACACCGTCTACCCGGACGGCTCGTGCGTCCGCAAGATCAAGGTCTGGTCGTCCAAACCGCGCCTCGATCCGTCCGAAGGCCGGGAATGGAGTAATTTCCGGCAGTACCATGAGGCCATCGTCATCAACCCTCCCGGCACGCGCCCCGAGGATAACATCCGGACCGACGCGCTGACGCTGGCCAACATGAAAGGCGAGGTCCACACCTACTCCTGGGCCGACGGCCCTCCCGGCGAGAAAGCGTCCTTCGACGCCGAGACACTGGCGACGCTCCATCGGATCAGCGACCTGGACACCCCCGGACATCAATGGCTGATCCGGCCGGCCGGCGGGAACATCCTCCGGGTCAACCTGAAGGCCCGCTTCAGCCCCTACGTCATCGTCGACCCGAGGAACGTGGCCATCGACTGCTATGCCGGGGAGATCATCCGGGAGCGGTCGATCTTCCCCTGGTGGAACCACTGGCCGGTCTCCCAGCAGATCCGCTCGAGCGGCCGCTGGGCCCTGGCCCCCGACCGGGTCTCGCACAGCTCCCTGGCCCACATCCAATCGTGGCAGCCCTATGAAGAGACGGCGGACGGCGTGACGATGCTCATGCTGAACGGCCTGACCGACAAGCCCGCCGACGCCCTTCTGCCCCTGGCCAAGTCCTGGCTGTCGCCGCCGGCCATGGAGGTCGAGGGCGGCGAATTCTCCGGCGCGGGCTTCGATCCGACCGAACGGGCCTTCGTTGTCGCCCGGACGAAGCCGGCCGGGCCGGCCAGGATCACGGTCACGCTGCGGGCTTCGAAGGACTCTCCCGCCGTCAATCCGGTCCTCCGGGTCCGGCGCTGGGATGCGCCGCTCCCCCGTGTCGAGGTCGACGGACGGCCGTCGCCACTCGGCCATGACGTCCGGGCCGGCCTGGTGCCCGGGCTCGAGGGCGACGACCTCGTCCTCTGGATCCGCGGCGAATGGACGTCACCCGTCCGGATCTCGATCTCCGCGTCCGAAGGTCCGGCGAAGGGAGAGGTCCGATGAAGTGGAGTCGTCGGTCTCTCGCGTGCGCGGCCGGCCTTATGCTGATAGTCGGACGCCTTTCGGCAGGCGGACCGCTCGACGCGCAGGAATACGCGGCCCGCCGGGCCCGCCTCATGGAAACGATCGGCGAAGGTGTGGCCGTCTTTCTCGGCGCCACGGATCCCGCCTCGGACGCCGCCTTCCGGCAAGGCCATGATTTCATCTATCTGACCGGCGTCCGGATTCCGGGCGCTTCTCTCATCGTCGACGGCCTCCGCAAGGAGAGCGTTCTGTTCTTCACCATGACCGAGGCCGAGGCCGCCGGCGAGGGCTTGCCGCGGGACCTCGTCAGGGATCCCAAGGCGTTCACGGGCATCGATAGGGTCCTTCCCGCCGAACGGTTCGGATCCACCCTGGCGGGCCTGTGCCAGCGAACGCCGATCGTCTATACCGTGTTCAAGCCCGAGGAGCTCGGCCCGGAGAACTCCAACGAGAAGTTCAACACCCTCCAGCGCACGATGACCCTGAATCCGTGGGACGGACGGCTCACCCGGGAACTCCAGTTCGTGCGGCAGCTCCGCGACCGCTTCCCCCAGGTCGAGATCAGGGACTGCTCGCCCTTGGTCTGGGAGCTTCGCAAGGTCAAATCGGCCGCGGAGCTCGACGTCCTTCGCCGGGCGGGAGGGATCGGCGTCAGAGCCCACCGGGCCCTGATCCAGTCGACCCGGCCCGGCGTGGCCGAAAAGGCGCTCGCGTCCGTCTTCGAGTTCGTCTGCGGGATCGAAGGAGCGGCCGGTCAAGCCTACAGCCCGATCATCATGTCCGGGAAGAACCACGCCTACGGCCACTACCACGCCTACGACCGCGTCCTGAAGGCCGGCGATTTCGTCATCCTCGACGCCGGCCCCGACTGCGACGACTACCATGTCGACATCTCGACCTCGTTCCCGGCCTCGGGAGCGTTCTCGGCCCGCCAGAAAGAGCTCTATGAGGTCGCCCTGGCCGTCCACAACACTTGCATGGCGAACTACCGCCCCGGTGTGTCCTTCCGTCAGGTCGGCGAGAAGGTCGCGGCCATGCTCAATGAGAAAGGCTTGGACGCGTACGCCAAGGACTTCGCCGGTATCGTCCGATACGGCGGCTACAACCACATGATCGGCCTAGCCACCCATGACGTGGCCGGCCGGTTTGCCGGACCGGACGAGATCCTCGTGCCCGGCCTCGTCTTCGCCTGCGACATCCAGCTGTTCCGCCTCGAGGAGGAGATCGGGATCCGGATCGAGGACACGGTCGCCGTCACCGGGAGCGGCTGCGAGAACCTGTCCCTCGGTGTCCCCCGGACCGTCGCCGAGATCGAGGCCCTGATGAAGGAGGACGGGATCCTCCAGATGCTCCGGAAGAAAGCGCACATTTAAGGAGAGCCCGCACATGAGAAGAACACTCGCCGCCATTGCCGCCGTCATCCTCGCGGCCGTCCCGGTCCTGTCCGGGCAGACGGTCGACTATTCCAAAAAGCCCCTCCAGTCCGAGCGCAGCCGGAGCTACGACGCGCTCCACTACTTGATCAAGCTCGAGCTCGACCTCGACCGGAAATCCTTCGAGGGGACGGCCACAGTCACGGCCTCCTCGTTCGTGGAGGGTCTCGAGACCTGCGTCCTCGACGCCGAGGAGTTCGCCGTGTCCTCGGTCGTCGACGAATACGGGGCGCCCCTGAGGTTCGAGCAATCGGACAAGGAGCTCAAGGTCTTTCTCGCCCGGCCGGCGAAGTTCGGCGAGATCGTGACCTTCACGTGCCGGTACGACGGCCGGGAACCCCGCCAAGGGCTCAAGTTCGTGGACCAGACGCCCGACAATCCCCGTCTGATCTGGTCCGATTCCTGGCCCGACAACGTCCACCATTGGTTCCCCTGTTTCGACTACCCGAACGACAAGGCCACCAGCGAGATCGTGGCCACCGTCAAGGCCGGCCTCAAGGTCGCGGCCAACGGCCGGCTGGTCGGCGTCACCGAGGACGCCGCGGCGGGGACGGTCACCTACCATTGGTCGCAGGAGTTGCCCCACTCGACCTATCTCATCTTCCTGGCCGCGGCGCCCTATGTCGTCGTCCGGGACTCCTACCGGACCCTGCCGGTGAGCTACTGGGTCTATCCCGGGGACGAAGCCAAGGCCCGCCCGACCTACGGGAAGACCCCCGGGATGATCGAGTTCTTCAACGAGATCTTCGGATACGATTATCCCTGGCAGAAGTACGACCAGATCTCGGTCCCGCTCGGCGGCGGCGCCGAGAGCACCTCGGCCACGGCGATGACGCAACGGATCATGGTCGGAGAGGAGGACGAGCCGGATTTCTCCGCCATCGGGATCGTCTCCCACGAGCTGGCCCATCAATGGTGGGGCGACCTCATCACCCTCCGCAGCTGGGGCCACGCCTGGATGAACGAGAGCTTCGGGACGTACTCGGACTACCTGTATCACCGCCACGACAGAGGCGACGACGAAGGGGCGGTCAACCTCCAGAACAAGCTCGCCGCCTACCTCCGGGAGGCCAAGACCCGCTACATCCGCCCGATCGTCTCCGACCGCTACGACAAGCCGGAGGACATGTTCGACTCGCACAGCTATCCCAAGGGGGCGCTGGTCCTGCACATGCTCAGGTCGATCCTCGGCGACGGGATCTTCTTCCAGACCCTCCATCACTTCCTCCACCGCTACGCCTTCGACGCGGTGGACACGGCCGATTTCATCCGCTCGG
Source organism: Candidatus Aminicenantales bacterium (assembly GCA_041736225.1). Lineage (GTDB taxonomy): Bacteria > Acidobacteriota > Aminicenantia > Aminicenantales > Saccharicenantaceae > RBG-16-66-30. The sequence goes on from JBGSUG010000198.1 coordinate 5,820, forward strand.
TCAAGACGGTCACCGGACAGAACCTCGACTGGTTCTTCGACCAGTGGCTGTTCAAGCCCGGCCATCCGGTGTTCGACCTCCGGAGCGAATGGGACGCGGCCAGGAAGACCGTCCGGCTCAAGGTCGTCCAGGTCCAGGACTTCGCCAAGGGCGTTCCCGTCTACCGCGTTCCGGTCGGCGTCAGGATCGTCACGGCCGAAGGGGCGGTGACGCACCGCGTCTGGATCCGGGACAAAGAAGAGACGTTCGACCTCCCGGCCGCGACGAAACCGCTTCTCGTCCGCTTCGACGCGGCGAACGAGCTGATCAAGGAAGTGACGTTCCTCAAGGAGACGGCTGAGCTTCTCTACCAGCTCAAGAACGACGACGTCATCGGCCGGATGGCCGCCGCCGGCGAACTTGCGGCCGTCCCGGACCAGCCCGGCATTGTCGCAGGGCTTTCTTGGAGCGCCGGGAGCGATCCCTTCTGGGCGGTCCGCCGGGCCGCCGTCGAGGCCCTGGCTCGAGCCCCGCGGCCCGCCGCCGAGGGCATGCTCAAGCAGGCCTGCCGGGACTCCCATTCCTCGGTTCGGACCGCGGCCGTCCAAGCCCTCGGCGCCCTCAAGGACAAGCGCCTGGCCGCGTTCTTCAAGGACCTCTTCGCAGAGGACAAGAGCGTCCGTGTCCGGGCCGAGGCCCTTCGCGCCCTGGGCCTGACCGGCGATGCGTCGCTCGTCCCGTTCCTGCGCGAGTCCGCCGCCGTCCCGTCCCATCAGAACATGATCCGGCGCGCGGCCGAGGAGGCCCTCAAGCAGCTTGGAAAATAGGGCCCATGAAAAAAACGAAGTCCCTGGTCTTGATCCTGTCGTTGGTCCCCTTCCTTCTCTCCTGCGACGGGAAAAAGCCTTCCGGGCCAAACGATCGGGCCAGGAGCGAATGGGCCGCGATGAAGGCCCGGCTTTCTCAAGGCTGGAATACCTGGGATACCCGGAGCGTCCTGTCGCATGTGTTATTGCCCGGCTGCTTTTCGATCAACCTCCGGCTGGTCAGCCATCAATCGGGCGATACGCTGAGCGAGGCCCTGCCGGGCAGGAGCGATAGCGGTACACAGGAACGGGTCATTCCCGGGCCTCATGCCTGGGACGGTTCCTACACCGAGGTGGTGGTCGAATGGCAGGGCATCCGCATCGCGGTCCGGAGCGCTGCCGTCGACCGAGAGTTCTTCTTGCAGGTCAGCCCCCTGCGGCGATCGCCCGGCGACGTCCTTGTGCTGGACCCGCGAATGCTGTGGGGCCGGCCGGGGGAAATAAGTATCACAGGCCGTACGATCCGTGCGGAAACACCTGCCGGCCCAACGGAGCTGGTCGTCGCCGCGGGCCAGTCCGTCGGAATGGACAAGGATCTGAAGTTTTCGCTGGCTGAACCCATAGCGGTCACGACCGATCCCTCCAAGACGGCGGAGGAGATCGGGGAGATCATCGACAAGGCCGAGGCTCAATGGGCCGCCCGCAGATCCCAATATCCCGGGGCGCCGGACGCTTACGAGGCCCTGCAGACCGTGCTGGCCTGGAACACCATCTATGATCCCGGCAACGACAGGGTCATTTCACCGGTCAGCCGCACCTGGAGCGCCGGCGGTTGGGTCTTGTTCGAGTGGGACACCTATTTCGCTGCCTACATGCTCTCCCTGGATTGCAAAGAACTGGCCTACGCCAACGCGATCGCCATCACCGGCGAGATCACGGACAAGGGATTCGTCCCGAACAACAGCCAGCCGGGGATCAAAAGCCTGGACCGCTCACAGCCGCCGGTGGGCGCGTTTGTGATCAAGGAGATCTACAAGAAATATCGAGACAAGTGGTTTCTCTACGAGGTCTTCGACAAATTGCTGAGATGGAACCGGTGGTGGGCCGATAACCGCGAGATCGACGGTTATTTATCCTACGGCTCCGATCCTTATGATTACGGAGAACCCTATCACCGGTCCTACAGGGGCATCGGGAACCTCAAGGGAGCCAAGTGGGAGTCGGGCCTGGATAATTCCCCGATGTACGACGATGTCGTCTACGACAGGATCAGCCATCAGATGTTGCTGGCCGATGTGGGCCTCGTGAGCTTATATGTCAATGACTGCCGGAGCCTGTCCGAGATCGCCGCGGTCCTGGGAAAAACAGAGGCGGAACGGGAACTGGGCGAAAGAGCCGCGAAATATTCCGCGATGCTTGAAACCCTCTGGGACGCAGGATCCGGCCTTTACCTGAACAGGGACCTTCTGACGGGAGAATTCAGCCGCAGGCTCTCCCCGACCCTCTTTTACCCCCTGCTGGCCAAGGTCCCGGATCAGAAGCAGGCCGAGCGGATGATGAAAGAGCACTTCTATGATCCCCGGGAATTCTGGGGCGAGTTCATCATGCCGTCCATCGCCCGGAACGATCCGGCCTTCAAGGACAATCATTATTGGAGAGGGAGGATCTGGGCGCCGATGAACTTTCTGGTCTATCTGGGCCTCAGGAATTACGATCTGCCCGAGGCCCGGAAGGACATGGTCGAAAGGTCCGAAAACCTGCTTTTGAGATCCTGGCTCAGCGATCGCCATGTTTACGAGAACTACAATGCCGAAACCGGGCGGGGAGACGATGCCGGAAGCTGGAGCGATGAATTCTACCATTGGGGGGCCTTGCTGGGGTTCATCAGCCTCATGGATAAGGGTTATGTGCCTTCTCCGCAGCTTCCGTTAAAGGAGGACCGACGATGAACGTCCGAACGAGCGCCGTCATGATGGGGAGCCTCATGCTCCTGATGATCCCCCTTCACAGGGCCTATGGGCAACCCAAGCCCGAGGTCGTGAAGTTCGAGCCGTTCACCTGGAGATCGGAGCCGCCGGCCGATTGTCCCTTCGAGCGGTCCAAGGACCTGACCGGGATCCGTTTCCTGGGCGTCAAGAGCGGCTTCCGCTACGGGGACACCTGGTACCCGTCCTGGGCTGCGGACGACAAGCTGTATTCGCCCTGGACGGACGGCTCCTGCTGGCGCCTGGACGGCTCCAGGGAAGGCTGCAGTTCCGGGGAAAGCAGCGGCAATGCCGCCCGCACCGGCCAGGCCGTCATCGAGGGGAGCGACCCCCTGGACCTCAAGGTCTACAGCTTGGGCCTCTACGTCTCCTCGGCGGCCCCCTATCATGGCCGCTATCCCTGCGGCAGCCTGGTCCACAAAGGGGTTTGGTATTACGGAACCTACTGCCTGGACCCGGCAGGCAGCGCGCCCTACGGACCGATCACGGTGAACTGGCCCTGGCTGGGGCCGTTCGTCGGTTTCCGCGTCTCGGCGGACCTCGGCCGGTCCTGGAAGGAAACACCGCACACCCCCGATAAGCCGTTGTTCGCCGAAACGGGGATCAATGGTTATCCGGTCAAGATCGGCTCGCCCCACTTCGTCGATTTCGGAAAGGACATGCAGCACTCCCCGGACGGCAAGGCCTACCTCGTCGCCCACGGCGCCGATCCGTCAGACGCGAAGTGGCGGTTCTGGAACGCCAGCTGGATCACCGGCGACCAGGTCTACCTGCTCCGCGTGACGCCGTCGCCCGAGTCCATCGACGACGCCTCGAAGTACGAGTTCTACGCCGGCCGCGATGCCCAGGGGAAGCCCGTGTGGACGGCCGACTTTTCGAAGATCAAGCCGCTCCTCGAGTGGAACAACGCCATGGGTTGCGTCACCGTGACCTACAACGCGCCGCTCAAGAAGTTCCTGATGTTCGTCACCGACGGCGGGAACACCTGCGCCCGGATGAACACTTACCTCCTCGAATCGGACGCCCTCACCGGGCCCTGGCGGCTCGTGTCCTACATGAAGGATTTCGGAGAGCAGGCCTATTTCGTCAATGTCCCTTCCAAGTTCATCAGCGCGGACGGCCGGACGATGTGGCTGCTCTACTCGGCCAACTTTGCGGATGACTGGAACGGCGAGAAGCTCGCCATCAATCCGGCGGGCGGACACTACGGCCTGGTGCTCCAGAAGATCGAGCTGCTCGGACCGCGTTGACAGCCAAGGTGCAGAAAACGCCCCACGACTCCGCGAACGCGTCAAGCCGCCGGCCTTCCTAAGACAGGACGGTGGCTGGCTCAGAACGGCGCGCGCCTCACGATCTTGAAGACAAAGGCGTAGGCGCACGGCTTCGTCGGCGGCGTCTCGATCGTCATCCCGTCCTTGGTCATCTCCCATTTCAGGGGCCGGCCGTCGCCGAGCATGCTGACCGAGACGATCTCGGAGGGGTACAGGCCGTTCCAGAAGTTCCGCCCCGGATCGGGTCCGCCGGCCAGGCTCTTGATCAGGATCTTCTCGCCGGGCCAGCCGAGGGCTGTGGCGTAAAGGACGTTGCCCTTGGCCGTGAAGCGGATATCCTGGGCCTTGTAGCGGAGGTCGTCCCGCTCGTTGAAAGCCCCGGCTCCTTCGAGCTTGGTCGGCCCCTCGCCGGCGACGACCCAGGGCCGGGTGCCGTAAACGGCCTCTCCGTTCACCTCGAGCCACCGGCCCAGCGCGAGCAGCCTTTCCCGGGCCTCCTCGGGGATCGTGCCGTCCGGCCTCGGGCCGACGTTGAGAAGGAGGTAGCCGTTCTTGCTGATCCGGTCCATGAGGTTATGGACGAGGTTCTCCGTCGTCTTAAAGCCCGCCCCCCGGACGTAGCCCCAGGCCCCCTGGTTATCGACCGAGGAGTCCGTGATCCACTCGTGGTAGGTCATCTCCTTTTCCTGACCCAGCTCGAGGTCGTTGATCCCGACCCCGACCGGCAGATCGTGGTCCTTGTAGCTGACCACGACATCCCGGCCATCGGCGGCCGCCGTGTTGTAAAAATGAGCGAGGAGCTCCTTTTTATAGGTCTCGGGAACGAAGCCCGGGCCGAAGTCGAACCAGAGGAAATCGGGCCGGTACTTGTCGACGACCTCCCGAACCTTCCCCCCCCACCTGTCCAGGAAGGCCTTGTCGGGTTGCGCGCCCTTCTCATGGATCGGCCCGTAGAGGCCGGAATAGCGCGGATCGCCGCAATCGTAACGCTTGTCCCAGACCGGGAAGAAATACCAGTTCTCGGCGTGGTGGAAGGCGGTGACGAACTTCAGTCCGGCCTTCTTGATGGCCACCGACAGCTCGCCGACGATGTCCCGCTTGGGGCCCATCTTGACCGAGTTCCACTCCGAATACGCCGTGTCCCACATCGAGAAGCCGTCGTGGTGCTCGGCCACGGGGCCGGCGAAGCGGGCGCCCGCCCGGCGGAAGAGGTCCGCCCACTCGGCAGCGTCGAACTTGGCCGCGGTGAACTTCGGGATGAAGTCCTTGTAGCCGAATTTCTCGAGCGGTCCGTATGTGGCTTCGTGGTAGGCCCGCTCCGGCGAGTTCGGGTTCATATAGATATTGTGCGAATACCAGGTGCCGTTGGGCCCGACCGCCGGTACGGCGTAGACGCCCCAGTGGGTGTAGATGCCGAACTTCCCCTCGCGCAGCCATTGCGGAATAGGGATCCGGCTGAGGGATTCCCATGTCGGGGCGATCGGCTGGCGGGCCGCCGCGCCCGTCTGGCCGTCCGGGCCCGCAGGCCGGCCGATCAGGGCCGCGCCGGCGGCGCAAAGCAGGATCATAGCGAAGGCCGGGATCGATCGCGGATTAATCATGTCGATTCTCCTTTCTATTCTATCAGCCGCGTCCGGCGGCGCGCCGGATGGTCACCGGCCCGAACAGTCCGGCCGGGACGAGGTCCCTCACCTTGAGGACCATGTTGGTGCGCGCATACGGTTTTTGGCCCGGATCCAGGAGGTCCCCCATGAGACGGTTGTTCCAGAGGTTGGTGATCTTGACCTCGAGGACGTTCCGGCCGGGCCTCAACAAGCCGGAAACATCCGCCTGTAAAGGCTCTTTCCAAAGTACGCCCAGGCGCTGGCCGTTGAGAGTCACCTCCGCGACTTCCCGCAGCGCTCCGAGGTCGAGGAGCCAGCCTGGCCCCTCCCGGGACAGCGGCTCGCCGAGCTCGAATTCCGCTACATAGCTCGCCGTCCCGGAAAAATACCTGATGCCCGGATCCTCCGATCCGGTCCAGTCGATCAGGCCGTTCCAGAGGACGGATCCCGGCGCGCCCCATCCGGGCGGGAAACGGACCGTCCAGGGTCCGGCGATGGTGACGGTCGGACGGACCTCAGCCTTCAGGGGCTCCGGAGAAAGATAGGCTGACGGCGTCGGCGTCTGGCGAAAGACGACGAAAACGGAGCCATGGGCCGGGAGCTCCAACGTCAACCGGCAACCGCCCTCGACCCGGGCGAACGAACGGCAAGGGACGATCCCGCCCGTGTCGGGATACCAGAACTCGGGCGTCCTGTCCTCCCCCACGCGGAAGACCGCGTCGAAGGCTTCCGTCGCTTGGGCGCTGTTGGAGACGAAGTAGATATCTTCGCGGGCGGTGGAGCGATGGATGAAATCGATATGCTGATCGGCATTGGCGACGCCGAGCGCGCGGAAGTCGGGCCCCAGCCCTTGAATACGCAGGATCTCGTTTAGAGGGATCCCCCAGACGATCCGGCCTTTCCCGAAGGCGCGTTCCTTGACCGCGGCGCCGTCGCAAGGCCCCCAGATCTTTTCGGCCAGGGCTTTGACCTCGCCGTCGCACGCGGGGAAGCCGGCCAAACCGGGGGTCCGGACGGGTTTTCGGCCGACGACCGTCGCCCCGGCTTCGACCAGCTCGCCGAGCTTCCGCAGGACCGGGAGAGGCATGTCGTCCCGGTCCGGCAGGACGAGCAGGGCGTAGCTCAACCCGTCCGGGAGAGCGATCCGCCGGCCCGAGACGCTCATCCTCTCCAGGATCACTTCGGTATTGACGTAGTCGTAGTCGTACCCCCGGTCTAGCGAGGAGGTCTGGATCGGCCTGGGTTGGCCGCAGTGCAGGCAGGCCGTGTCCGGATAAATGGGCTCGATGTCGGGATCGATCCGCCGCGCGGGCACGAGGTTCGGCGCCTGATCCCCATAATAGAAGGCGACGTCGGCCGCGAAAAGGCCCTGCTGGAGAAGATAATCGCAGCGGGCCATGTACTCGACGAGCGGCCCGGCCTGGTCCCACCAGGTCGTATTGACGTTGAAGTGCTCGCCGGCGTGATAGACGTACCCGGGCCGGCCGGCAGACGGCGGATTGTGGGTGAAGGTATGGAAGGTGGGATGGTTCAACCCGGCGCAAAGCGCGATGTCGAAGCGCCGCTTGTATTCCGCCGGCCCGTCCTGCCAGCTCCGCCAGCCGGTCAGGGTCTCGGCATCGACGATCCGCAGGCCGTAGATGTGCGCGGCGCTGGCGGCTTCCTTGACCACCCAGAACCGCTCGTGGTTCCAGAACTCCCCCATCGGGATATCGGCCGAGCCCAGGGCTTTCAAGGCGTCCACTCGGGCATACCCGCCGTGTCCCGCCTCGGCCAGGAGGCGCACACCGTATTTATGCAGCAGGTCCCGGACCGCGCGGAAATGGTTGTCGATGATCAGGTCGCTGACGGTTTTCCGGTAATCGTAGAGAAAGCGCGCCGCAAGCGCGGGGTCCAGCGCCGCGGGATCGAACAGCGCGGGCAGATAAGGGACGGGGTCATAGCCGTGCCGGGCCCGAAAGGCGCCGACGAAATCGTCCGTCCAATCGAGCGCCTCGCGGACCTCGTAGCTGTCGAGCATGAAGGTCTTCAGCGCGTCGAGGCTTCTTCGCCCGCTCAGGATCCGGTCGAGGATATGCGTCATGTCGACCGCGGCGGCCTCCCGGCTCAGGTGGTCGATGATCAGGCCGTCGGAGTTCGGGCTCGGGCACTCGAGGGTCTGCCCCGTGTTGCTGGCGACGAAGCGCATGATCCTCGAATTCCCCTCCGGAGCTTCCCAATCCAAGCGGCCTCGGGGGTCCATGTGCAGCGAAATATCGATAGCGGGGCCGCCCTCCGGAACAGCCAGCACGGCGACGTCCTTCCAATGAGCGGTCACGCCGTCCGGGAGCGGGACCGTCGTCCGGACGCGGCCCGGGCCTTGGACCTCGATCTCGCGGCAGAGCAGCTGCCGGCTGGCGTTCTCGGGCTTGATCCACGCTCCCCCCGCATTCCAGCTGCTCGAGGCGAAGAGACCGAGCTCCAAGCCGAGGCTGCCGGCCTGGTCTATGGCGTGCGAAATGCTGGCCACCGATTCCGGGCCGAGGAAGGCGGGCCCGGCCGGGATGATCTTGTTCGGGTCGCGGAGGCTGCCCACGTCCCAGATGATGGCCCCTCCGAGCCCCTTGGCCTTCAACTCCTCAAGCTCGCGGGTCAACTGATCCCGGTCAACATAACCGTTGAGCCACGCCCAGAGGACGCTCGGCCGGGCCGAAAGAGGCGGATCGAAAAAGAGCCGTTCGGAGAGCGCCTCCCGGTCCGGACCCGGCCGGGATCCGGTCGAAGCCCCTGGCCCGCAAGCCCCGAAGACCAGGATGGCTGCCGCGAGGAGCGCGGGATGGATCCTGCGCGACGTCCTTGACCTGCCCCCTAACATTGTACCAGCCCTAGAGTGAATTTTCCGACCACTTGACACGCTCCCCTCTGGCTCCGGGCTCAAGCCCGGCCGTGGCACTTCTTGAATTTCAACCCGCTGCCGCAGGGACAAGGATCATTTCTTCCCGGCATCGCCGGGTCCGGTGCCGGTGGCCGCCGGCCTTCCTCGTCGTCGAGAATTCTCATAATGCTCCCGGCCGGCTGGCCCCGGCTGATCAGGCCGGCCATGAGCTGCATGGGCCGCTCCGTGTGAGCGAAGAAAGCCTTCAGTCCGTCGCAGAGCCAGTTCAATCCAGGTTCGCCGCTGCGCGTCTCGAGAACTCTGTTCTTCGGACACTCGCCGTGACATGTGAAGAGGAACCGGCATTCGCGGCAGTCGCTAGGCAGGGTCGCCGGCTTGGCCCGGCCGAAGGCCCGCCGTCTCTCCGAGGACAACAGCTCCCTGAGGGGCGTCTCCAGGATGTTTCCCAGAAGATAGACCGGGTCGACATAATGATCGCAGGCATAGAGGTCGCCGTTGTGTTCGAGGGCCAGGGCGTCGCCGCAGGTCGGGCGCAGGACACAGAGGCTGGATTCCCCGTAGAGATAGGACGCCAGCACGGCGTCGAAGAAAGGGACGAACGTGACCCCGACGTCCCGCCGGACCCACTCGTCGAAGATCTCCGAGAGGAAAATACCGTAATCGGACCCGCGCACGGAGCGATCGGTCACCGGGGGTTCATTCCGGCCGGCGGGCCCGGCCGTCCGCTCGACGATCGGGATGAACTGGACATAGCGGGCCCCGATCTCGTCCCGGAAAAATCTGTAGACGTCCAGCGGATGATGACTGTTGGCCGCGTTGACGGTGCAGAGGATATTGAACTCGACCCGATGCGCCTGCATCAGGCGCGCCGCCCGGACGACCCTCGAGAAGACCGACTTCCCGCCTCGGTCATGGCGGAAGGCGTCGTGGAGCGTTCGCGGGCCGTCGAGACTCAGGCCGACGAGAAATCCGTGATCGTGGAAAAACCGGCACCAGGATTCGTCGATGAGCACTCCGTTCGTCTGGATCGAGTGGGCCGCTCGCTGGCCAGGCCGGGCGTACCTTCTTCCTGCCTCGACCGCCCTCCGGAAAAAGTCGAGGCCCATGAGAGTGGGTTCTCCGCCCTGCCAGGCGATCGGAACCTCGGAGGCGGGATGGAGAGACATGGTCTGGCGGATGTAGGACTCCATGACATCGTCCGACATGCGGAAGCTCGAGCCGGGATAAAGGCCTTCCTTCGAAAGGTAGAAGCAGTAGTCGCAGCGGCAGTTGCACTGGGCCCCCGCGGGCTTGGCCATGATGTGGAATGCGGTTTCGGGTGTCACTTCTTGAGGTCGGTTTCGACGAAACGCCGGGCCTGTTCTTCGGAGTCCCCGTAGAGCTTCCGGAGCCGGAGAAGCTCGATCTCGAGGTCGTGGCGGACCCTGGCGTAGGCCGGGTCGGCGTAGACGTTGGTGAGCTCCCGCGGATCTCGCTCGAGGTCATAAAGCTCCCAGGCGTCGATGTCGTAGTAGAAATGGATGAGCTTGTACCGCTCGGTGCGGACGCCGTAATGGCGCTTGACCATGTGGACGTCCGGGAACTCGTAATAATGGTAGAAGATCGACTTGGGCCACCCGGGGACCGGCCTGGCCTCGGCCAAAGGCAAAAACGACCTCCCCTGAATGGCGGCCGGCCTCTTCACCCCGGCAGCCTCAAGAAAGGTGGGCGCGAGATCCGCGTTGGTGAGCATCTCGCTCCTCACCGAGCCGGCCGGGATGCGGCCGGGCAGGCGCATGACGAGCGGCATCCGGAGCGCCTCCTCGTACATGAAACGCTTGTCGAACCAGCCGTGCTCGCCGAGGAAGAACCCCTGGTCGGAGGTGTAGACGACGAGGGTCCTCGCGGCCAGGCCGGCCCGGTCGAGCCCGTCGAGGACCCGGCCGACGCTTTCGTCGACGGCGGCCACGCAGCCGAGATAATCCTGAAGGTAGCGCCGGTATTTCCAACGGACGAGGGCGTCCCCCGAAAGCCCCGCCTTGCGGAACGCCTCGCGCTTCAGGCCGTAAACGGCCTCCCAGGCTTTTTTCTGGTCTTCGTCCATCCGCTCCGGCGGCGGCCCGAGCTTGAGGTCGGATTCGAGGGTCATATGGTCCCGGATGGTCATTTCCTGTTCCGCGGCGGCCCGGGAACGGGTCGCATAATCGTCGAACAGGGTCGGCGGTTCGGGAAAGTCCGTGTCGTCATAGAGCGCCATGTGCCGCAAGGCCGGCTGCCAGTTCCGGTGCGGGGCCTTGTGATGGAGCATCAGAAGGAAAGGCCGTGACGAACCCCGGTGCGCCTCGATGAAATCGACGGCCAGGTCGGTGAGGATATCCGTGACATAGCCGGGGCGGCGCGTTCTCACGCCCGTCTCGATCAGGTCCGGATTGTAGTAGTCCCCCTGGCCGGGGAGGATGGTCCACCGGTCGAAACCCGTCGGATCGCTCTGAAGATGCCACTTCCCGACGAGGGCCGTCTCATACCCGGCTTTTTGAAGGAGCTTGGGAAAGGTCTCCTGCGACCCGCCGAAAGCGCGGGAATTGTCGCGGACCCCGTTGAGATGGCCGTATTTTCCGGTCAGGATGGTGGCCCGGCTGGGCGCGCAGATCCCGTTGGTGCAGAAGCACCGGTCGAACCTCGCGCCTTCCCGGGCGATGCGGTCGATGTTCGGGGTCCGGTTGAGGCGGCCGTCATAGCATCCCACGGCCTGCGAGGCATGGTCGTCCGCCATGATGAAAACGATATTGGGCGGGAAAGGCAAGGGGGTTTTCTCGGGCGAGAATTCATGCCGGCGGAGAGGGCCGGCCAGCGAGGCCCAGCCGATGGACTTGACGAATTCGCGTCTTTTCATCAGCGTCCTCCCCCGGGCTTATAGCACAGGACCCGGAAATGGGTCAAACGCGGAGCCGGCCGGACCGACGCGGAGCGGCACCGGTACGAAAACCGATTTGGGTGTCACGAGGCGAAGCTCGGCCCTGGCCCCGTCCGCCCCGTCGCCGAACATCATGACCCGGAATTCCACGGTCCGGCCCTTCCAAGCCGGGTCGATCGGGATCCGGAAGGTCATGCCGGCGAGCTTCGGCGCCCCCGAGTTCCATTCGTAGTTGTGATAGGGATAGCTCGGGGCCCGGTGCTGGGGGACGACGGGGCGGCCGTCGACGAGGGCCACGACGTAGACGCCGTCGACCGGATCGAAATTCGCCGGGCCGGCCGTGACGGCGATGGCATATTCGCGGCCGGGCGTGTTCTCGGCCGGGACATGGCGCGCGCTCAGGACCCGGCG
>JBGSUG010000217.1:0-3978 GCA_041736225.1 Candidatus Aminicenantales bacterium
GCGGGACGGGCGGCCCGGCCGGGCCCGGAGCCACGACGGTCGGCAGGGGCCGATCAGGGTCGTGCACCGGCCACTGCTCCTGGGCGGCGGCTGAAGCAATGGCAAGGAGCAGCGTCGCCACGATCGCGAGATATGTCAGCCGAGAAAGGCCTTTCGAGTGCATCATAATCCTCCGTTTTTTGGCTTTTCTCCCGTTTCCTGTCTTCCCCCTCGAGGCAGCGATGGATATCGCCTCGAAGATCCCCGTAGTGGAGAGGGGACCGGCAGGGAGCGGAGCTTGCGAAGCGACCATCAGCAACGCCCCGGAGCGACTCGAAGGGGCGGTGCTGGGAGATATCGTGAGAGAGTTCTCTCTCCCGATATTTCGCAGGATCGGGACTCCGGGTGCTCCGTCCCGATCCTGCCTGGTTCGCTCACCGTAGTTCGCTCCCCGCTGCCCGGGGGGCCGGGGAGCTAGAGGCGATATCCTGAGCAGAAAGCCTTGAGGGGGAAGCCCCAGGAATTGGGAGCCATCCTAAAAAAGAGAGGGACGGCTCCGACAGGGCCGTCCCTCTCCCGATCATCGCGTGTCAGAGGCTCCAGCCGGGCCGGTACTGGAAGTGGAGGAGCTCGTTGGCCTCGGGGAGGTTCGTGAACTCCATCTTCGCCGCGTCCCACAGGAGCTTCATGTTCTTGTCTTTGAGGCGGACGGCGACGTTGGCCAGGAGCATGGTCTCGGTCAGCGGGCCCGAGTAGGAGAAATCGGTCGTCGACTTCGTCCCGTTCTTGATGGCCTCGAACCACTCCTCGCGGATGCCCTTCGACCGGGGCATGGTCTTATCCGGCCGCTTGTAGTCCTGCATCCGGGTCTCGGGGACGAGCCTCGGGTTCTCGCCGTAGCAGCCACACATGAGCAGGCCCTTGTCGCCGCGGAAGAAACAGCCGCCGTCTCCGTCGCCGACCATCCGGCCCGGCTCGAGCTCGGCCGGACGGGGCGGCATCAGGCCGCCGTCCCACCAGGTCAGCTTCACGGGGGGCATCGAGCCGCGGGCGGCGAACTCGTAGGTCACGATCTCGGCCGCGGGCGCGTAATCCTTCGAGAACACCGTCGAGGAGGCCTCGACGCTGACCGGGGCCTTGAGGTCCAGGGCCCAGAAGGGCTGGTCCATGATGTGGGCACCCATGTCGCCGAGCGCGCCGGTGCCGAAGTCCCAGAGCCCGCGCCACTTGAAGGGGTGGTAGGCGGGATGGTAGGGACGGAAGGGGCTCGGGCCGAGCCAGACGTCCCAGTCGAGGGTCGAGGGCACCGAGGGGACTTCCTTGGGAGCGTCAATCTCCCCCTGGGGCCAGATCGGGCGGTTGGTCCAGCAGTGGACTTCGAAGACGTTGCCGATGGCGCCGTCCCTGATCCATTCGCAGACGAGGCGCGCGCCCTCGCCGGCGTGGCCTTGGTTCCCCATCTGGGTGACGACGTTGGCCGCCTTGGCCGCCTCGGCCAGGACGCGGGCCTCTTTGATTGTGTGGGTCAGGGGCTTCTGGACGTAGACATGCTTGCCCAGCTTGATGGCGGCCATGGCGATGACGGCGTGGTTGTGGTCGGGGGTCGAGACGGTGACGGCGTCGATGCCCTTTTCCTTCTCGAGCATGCGGCGGAAATCTCGATACTTGGCCGCCTTGTCGTACATGGCCTTCTCGTTGGGTTCGAGCTCATCGCGGCGAAGGAGCTTGGCCATGCTCTCGTCGTCGACGTCGCACAGGGCGACGATGTTCTGCGAGCGGCAGCCCCGGGTGTCCGCCGCGCCCATGCCGCCGACGCCGACGCAGGCGATGTTGAGCGTGTCGCTCGGGGCCTTTTTGGCGCCCTTCTTCTGGGTCGCCCCGACGACGTGGCGGGGCACGACCATGAGCCCGGCCGCGGCCGTCGAGGCCGCGCCGATGAACTTCCGCCGGCTCCAGGACGGTTCGGCGGGGGTTGCGGTTTTCTTCGTCTCGTCCATGTTCAGACCTTCCTTATCGAAGAGATTTGGTGATCGGCGGAACTGGCGGCACCGTGGGGGCGCAGGGGTTCGCGAAGAGGGAGGCGTCTCGGGACGGCGGGTCGGCGATGATGGCCATGAGTTCCGGCACTGCGATGCCAAGAGGGCTTATAGCACAAAGCCGCGAGGGGGGTCAAACGAGACGGAGAGAGGACGGATAGGAAACGGGGGGAGGGCCCGCGCCCTCCCCCCGGATCATGGCGATAAGCGGGCTTACCAGCCGAAGTTCAGGGAGAACATCGGGACGAGGATGTTCATCTGATAGGTTCCGGGCAGGTTGTCGCCGGAAGGAGCGACCGTCCGGTCCTTGCCCATGAGATATTCCAGGGCCAGGTCGACCTTGAGGTTGCCGCTCTTGAAGCCGAAGCCGCCGACGACGCTGTTGAAAGTGAAGCTGGGCGTCAGGATGTTCAGCGTGGCGTCCGGAGCGGGGGCAGGGTCGTAGTAGTAGCCGCCGCGGATGGCGAACGTGCCCATGTCGTACTCGGCGCCGAATCTGAGCTGGGTCTTGTTGGCCCAGTTCAGAAGGAGCGCGGCTTCCTCGCCCAGTCCGGCGGCCCAGTAGGGGTCCTCGAACTCGACGGCGATCTCCTGGAGCTTGCCCCAGTTGGTGTACTGGGCGTCGAAGGTCAGGGTCAGCTCGTCCATGGGCTTAACGGCGACGCCGCCGGCCAGCCACATCGGGCTGGCGACGCTCATCTTGGTGTTGGATTCGTTCTCCAGGCCGAGGAGATTGATGTTCTCGATCTCGGTCGTCCCGGAGAGCTTCATCTTGGACTCGGTCCGGTAGGTGGCGCCGAAGCTGATCCAATCGGCCGGCTTGACCAGCAGGCCGAAGGTCGCACCAAAGCCCCAGCCCTTGACGTTCAGGGTCTGCTGGCCGAAGTTGATGAGCATGGGCGCCGCTGCGACCCGGCCTTCGGAGGCCGTGATCGTGAGGGGTATGAAGCTGCCCCACTGGTCGGTCTTGAAGAAGCCGTAGTTGATGTTGAAGGTCGCGCCGAGGTAGACCATCTCGCTGAGCTTGACGGCGATCGAGGGCGCGAGGGTGACCGAGCCGATGAAGCTCTCCCACTTCGAAGGCGCGAGGGTGGGTGTGAACGCGGCCGGCGGATAGGGCGAGACGAGCGCGGCCTCGAGTCCCGTATTCTCCCAGGCGGCGCCGAGCCCGGACAGGGTGTAGGCGCCGACGCCCACGACGATGTTCTCGCCGATCGGCGTGAAGAAGCCGAGCAGGCCGGCCGGGTACATCTTGGACTTGGTCGACATCTCGTATTCGCCCAGGGCGTATTTGGCCTTGGGCATGAGGATGTCGCCGGTGAGCCCGAAGGTCGGCTGCTTGATAAGGGCCAGGCCGGCCGGGTTCCAGTAGACGGCCGTGTAGTCGTTGGCCAGGCCGACGAAGGCGCCGCCCATGGCCGAGGCCCGGGCCCCGAATCCGTTCAGGTTGAGGCCGTTGGCGAAGAGACCCGTCGTGAGGACGGCCGCCAAAGCCAGGACGAGAGAGACGCGGATGATTGATTTCATTTTTCCTCCTAACTGTAGTCTCGGGGATTCTACCCTATCTTTGAAAGAAAATCCAGAGTCTTGTCCTTTTCCCGCCGCGGCGGTAATATGCCGCCATGGTCCGGTTCGCCGCGTCCGAAGTTGCGCCGATCGGGAGCCTCCTGCTCAAAAACCCCCGGGAGGCGTGGCGCGACCGGGAGAATATCCGCCGGCAATGGACGGCCCTGCGCTACACGGAGGAGCCGGACCTGGCCAGGGCCTGCGACGAATACGAGGCCTTCGTCGGGATCCTGCAACGTTCCGTGCCGGACATCCGCTTCCTCCCGGGTTCGGAGGGAACGGGCCTCGACTCCATCTACGTAAGGGACGCGGCCTGTGTCGCGCCCGGGGGCGTTGTCCTCTGCCGGATGGGCAAAGAGCTCCGGCGGGGCGAACCGGGCGCGGTCCGGGAGTTCTG
>JBGSUG010000221.1:0-3865 GCA_041736225.1 Candidatus Aminicenantales bacterium
CGCGCCTGGCCGCCCTGGACGGCGGATCGGATCTCGCCCGGGTCGAGGCCCGTCACTACGTGAAGCTCGCCGACCGCGAGATCGAATGCCGGCTCTGCCCCCGGTTCTGCCGGCTCGGCGACAAGGAGCGGGGCTATTGCGGCGTCCGCGAGAACGTCGGCGGGACCTATTACACGCTGGTCTACGGCAAGGTCTGCAGCCTCAACGTCGATCCCATCGAGAAGAAGCCTTTCTTCCACGTCCTCCCGGGCACGACGGCCCTGTCCCTGGCCACGGCGGGGTGCAACGTCAACTGCAAATTCTGCCAGAACTGGGAGATCTCGCAGGCCCGGCCCGAACAGGTCGAGACGATCGACCTTTCCCCCGATGCCGCCGCCGCGAGAGCGGCGGACGCCCGCTGTCCCTCCATCGCCTACACCTACACCGAGCCGACGGTCTTCTTCGAATACATGGTCGACACGGCCGCGCGGGCCCGGCGGAAGGGCATCCGGAACGTCGTCGTGACGGGCGGCCACATCAACGCCGAGCCGCTCGCGGAGCTCCTCTCCGTCGTCGACGCCGTCAAGGTCGACCTCAAGGGCTTCACCCAGGATTTTTACACGCGCTACGTCCGCGGCGAGCTCAGGCCCGTGCTCGAGACCATTCGGGCCGTGGCCAGGTCCAAGGCCTGGCTCGAGATCGTCTATCTCGTCATTCCCACACTCAACGACCGGATGGACCTCATCCGCGAGATGGCCCGGTGGGTCAAGAACGAGGCGGGTGCGGACGTCCCCCTCCACTTCTCCCGATTCCATCCGATGTACCTGGTCAAGAATCTCCCCCCGACGCCCGTGTCCACGCTCGAGGCCGCCAGGCGGACGGCGCTCGAGGAAGGCCTCCGCTTCGTCTACGTTGGCAACGTTCCGGGGCACGGGGCCGAAGACACGGTCTGTCCCGGATGCGGCACGACGGTCGTCGCCAGGACGGCCTACCGGATCGACGCCGTCCTTATCGACAAGGGCAAGTGCGAAAAATGCGGGACTCTCATTCCCGGCCTCTGGACCTGAGGCCGGGGCTGCCGGCCTTCCTCCTGGGCTTCCTGGCCGCGTCGTTCCAGATCTATCTCCTCCGGGAATTCTCGTCCGTGTTCACCGGCAACGAGCTGACGTTCGGGCTCTTCCTCGGCTCCTGGCTGCTCTGGGGAGGACTGGGGAGCCTCATCCATCTCCGCCGGCGCGCCGGACCTTCGACGGGCCGGCTGGCAGTTGTTTACGTCCTGGTCGTCGTCCTCTTCTTCGCCGGCCTCGTCGTTTTGAGGTTTTCCCATCAGCTCCTGGGCATTCTGCCGGCCGAGCTGACCGGACTCGGGCTGGCGCTCGGCTTCGCGCTGTTCCTGGGCCTTCTTTTGAGCTTTCCCCTGGGACACTCCTTCGTCCTCAACGCCGAGCTTCTCGGCGGCGACGTCGCCTCGGTCTACATCTTCGAGTCGGCCGGAGCGGCGGCCGCAGGGCTCTTCGTCCATTTTTTCCTCATCCCCCGGCTGTCGAATTGGCAGGGCGCAGCGGCCGTCGGCGCCGCGGCGGCGGTCCTCGTTCTCGCCGGGATGAGGCCCGGCCGGGCCAGGCTGCTGGCCGTGCCGGCCCTCGTGCTCGCCGGCCTTCTGTTCGGATCCGACCCGGGCTCCCAAAGAGCCGCGTGGAGGCCCTTAAACCTCACAGAGACGGAAGACACGCGCTACGGCAAGCTCCAGGTGATCCGGAACGAGGAGCAGATCACCCTATTCGACAACGGCCTGGCCGTCTTCAGCCATCCGGACGCCGGGGCCGCGGAGGAGTCCGTCCACTTCGCGCTCCTGCAGCGGGACGTCGTTCGGAACGTCCTCCTCGTCGGCGGCGGGGCGAGCGGCGGCGCGGCCGAAGCCCTGAAATATCCCGGCCTCCGGGTGGACTGCGTCGAGCTCGATCCGGCCATCATCAGGCTGGCCCGGAAACACCTTTCCGGCCCGGCCCGGGCCTCGCTCGACGATCCCCGCGTCCGCTTCTTCCACGCGGACGGGCGGTCGTTCCTCGAGCGGTCGGCCGGCCGCTACGACGCCATCCTGCTCAATCTCCCCGAACCGGCGACGGCCCAGATCAATCGCTACTACACCCGGGAGTTCTTCCTCGAGGTCCGGGAAAAGCTCGGGCCGGCGGGAGTCTTCGGCTTCGTCGTCCCTGCGGCGGAGAACTACATCAGCGACGCCCTCGGGCTCTTTTTGAGCTCGCTCGCCCGGACCCTGCGCACGGTCTTCCCCGAAGTCCTGGCCGTGCCCGGCGCGAACTGCGTGTTCCTGGCCTCGGAGGGCCCGCTCGCGATCGACCCGGTCCGCCTGTCTGAGACGATCCTCCGGCTGGGCCTCGAGACGCGGCAGGTCGGACCCGGGACCCTTCCCTCGCGCCTCGATCCGGCCCGCGTCGCGTACCTTGCGGCAAAGCTCGATTCTCCCGGCGCCAAGATCAACCGCGACCTAGCGCCCGTTTCCTATTATTTCCACTCGCTGCTCTGGGCGGGACAATTCCGGGGCTTTGAATCCGCCGTCCTCCGCGCGGCCGGCCGGGTCCCCGGTTTCTGGTTCCTGGATCTCCCGCTCGGCCTTTTCGCGTTGGTCCTCATCCTCCTGGCCATTACGCGCTCCAGGCATTCCGCGGTCCGGTCCGTCATCCCGTTGGCCGTCATGGGTTTTACTTCGATCGTCGTCGAGCTGGTCCTTTTCCTCGCTTTCCAGGCCCATTTCGGCTTCGTCTACGGCCGGATCCCGCTCCTCCTCGCCTCGTTCATGGCCGGCCTGGTCTTGGGCGCTCTGGCCGCCCGAGCCCGGAAAACGTCCGGACGGCCCGAGCTCGCCGCCGTCCAGGGGGGATTCGTCCTCCTCCTCGTCCTCGTCCTGGTGAGCTTGCCGGGGGCCGGAGGAGAAGCGGTCCCCTTCCTGCTCCTCGCGGCCTTTGGAGTTCTCGGCGGCTACCTCTTCGTCTCGGCCAACCGCCGGATCATCGTCGAAACGAAGCATCCCGGCCTCGGCTACGGCATCGACCTCCTGGCCTCCTTCGTCGGTGTCATCCTGGCTTCGGCCCTGATCATCCCCCTCTTCGGCGTCGCCGCCGTCGTCCTCCGCCTCATCGTCCTCAACGCCCTCTGCTTTCTCTTCCTCCTCGTCCCCTCCTCCGCCCGATAATATGTTCTTATCCTATTTCCGGGCGTCCCTCGCGTGGCGGCGAGGGATGTCGCCTCGAAGATCCCCGTAGTGGAGGGTGGACCGGCAGGGAGCGGAGTCTTCGGAGCGACCATCAGCACCGCTCCGGAGCGACTCGGAGGGGCGGTGCTGGGAAATATCGGGAGAGAGCCCTTTCTCATGATATTTCGCAGGACCGGGACTCCGGGTGCTCCGTCCCGATCCTGCCTGGTCCGCTCCCCAGAGTCCGCTTTCCGTTGGGCGATTCCCGAGCAAAGCCGGAGTGAGGGACCTCCCGGAATCGAGAGAAGACCCTGGACAATGGGGGACGCGGGATGGAATGTAACTATTCGGGGCGACGGCGGATTATACTATAATAGCCTGCCAGGACCGCCATAACATGTTTGAAGAGCTCTTGCCACAGCCGGACAGGAACGGCCGGCCACGCCGCGACCGGGTCGTCGGCGTCCTCGTCACCGTGGCCGTCCACGCTCTTCTGGGCCTGCTCGTCTACCACGCCAGGTTCACGGTCAAGCTCCTCCCTTTCGGCAAGCAGGAAGTCCGGAGCGTCGTCATCGTCCCGCCCCTTTCGGTGAACATCCCCAGGATCGTCGGCGGACGGGATCTCGCGGACCTGCCGGGCGGCGAGGCCGCATCTCCCGGACCGAGGGTCGCGCC
>JBGSUG010000230.1:0-2833 GCA_041736225.1 Candidatus Aminicenantales bacterium
GACGGCAAGGCCGCGGCGACGCAGCCGGCGGCCGCGCCCGAACAGAAGACCGAGACTCCGGCGACGCCCCCCGCGGGCGGGACGCCGATAAAGAAATAAGTCCTAAGCCGAAGTGGTGGAATTGGCAGACACGCTAGCTTGAGGGGTTAGTGGCCGCAAGGCTATGGGGGTTCGAGTCCCCCCTTCGGCATTCCGTTTTATTAAGACATCCCGCAGAAACCCGCCTTCGTGCATGCTCCGGCGAGTTTCTGCCTCCTCCCCTCGCTACGCTCGCTACGGGCTATGTCCGGCTGGCCGCCCAGAGCGCGAAACTGCTCTCGTCCAGCGCCCCCGCCGTCCTCCCCCGCTCGGCCCCCTTGTGGACGACGACGAAGGTCGGCACGCCCTGGACGCCGAACTCGCGGGCCAGGTCCTGGTGGCTCTCCACGTTGATCTTGATGACGGCGACCTCCCCGGCCCGGCGCGCAGCCAGTCGTTCGAGGATGGGGGCCATCATGTGGCAGGGCGCGCAGGTCGGGGAATAGAAATCGGCCAGCACCGGCAGGCTCGAGTTGTGGAACAGGGCCTCGATGCCCTCCGCGCCGGGCTCGAGGACCGTCCCCGGCTCCGGGAGAGGCGACTTGCAGCGGCCGCAGACGACCGTCTTGCCCCGGGCCGCGGCCGGGAAGCCGTTGGTCGTCCCGCACACGCCGCAGCTGACCTTGATCTTTTCGGAGTCCATCGTCCCTCCTACTTCTTGATCGGATAGGGCGGAATGGCCGGGATCTCCCGTCCCTTCGTCTTCAGCTCTTCGAGCGCGACCTCGATGCCCTTGGCGAGCTGGTCGTCGAGGCCCGCGTATTCCCGGGCCGGGTCGTTGTCGACGACGATGTCGGGCTCGACCCCGACACCCTCGATGACCCAACCCTTGCCGTCGGGGCTGAAGGGGGCGAACTCCGGCTTATTGAGCACGCCGCCGTCGAGAAGCGGCAGTGTGCCGCGGATGCCGACGACGCCGCCCCAGGTCCTCTTGCCGACCACCTTGCCGAGCTTGAGCGTCTTGAACCGATAGGGGAAGATGTCCCCGTCCGAGGCCGAGAACTCGTCGCAGAGGCAGACCTTGGGCCCGAGGAAGGCGGCGCCGGGATCCGGCGCTGCGGCCGAGTTCCGGGCCATCCCGACCATGACCATCTCCCGGACGAGCCGGTCGACGATCATCGCCGAGACGTTGCCTCCGCCGTTGCCGCGGACGTCGACGATCAGGGCCTTTTTACGCAGCTGGGGATAGAAGCGCTTGACGAACTCGTTCAGGCCCTCCGCCCCCATGTTCGGAATGTGGATGTAGCCGACCTTGCCGCCCGAAGCCTTGTCGACCCTGGCGATATTCCCCTCCACCCAGTCGTTGTAGTAGAGGGCATTCTCCGTCTCGACGGGCACGACCACGACGTCGCGGGCGCCCTTGCCGTCGGGCCCGGCAGCGACCTTCAGCGTGACCTGCTTCCCGACGGTGTTGTAGAGCGTCTCGTAGATGTCGGGCGTCTTGGCCAGGGGACGGCCGTCGACCGCGACGATGTACTCCCCTTCCCGGACGTCGACGCCGATCCCGGCGAGCGGCGAGCGCAGGGCCGGGTCCCAGCTCTGGCCCTTGAGGATCCGGGCGATCCGGTAAGAACCGGTCTTGGCGTCGCGCTCGAGCCTGGCCCCGAGCATGCCGACCTTGACCCGCTTGGCAGCGGGCATCTCTCCGCCGCCGACGTAGGTATGCCCGGTGCTGAGCTCGCCGATGAGCTCCCCGATGACGTAGGTCAGGTCGGCCCGGTGCCGGACCGCCGCAGCCAGCGGCTTGTAGCGGAGCCGGAGCGCCTCCCAGTCGACGCCGTGCATGTTCGGGGCATAGAAGAACTGCTTCATCTGCCGTCCGCTTTCCTCGTAGATCTGGTCCCACTCCTGGCGGAGGTCGAGGGCGACCTCCATCCCGGAGAGGTCGAGCTTCGATTCGAGGGCGACCGGACCCTTGGGAAGATCGACGATGCCGAAGGCTCCCTCCTTGGAGACGAGCATCTTCTTGCCGTCGGCCGAGATCTCGTAGCCTTCGATCGGGCCCAAGTCCTTCTCTTTGAGCTCGGCCAGGTCGTAGAACATCAGGGACATGCCGCGCTCCAGGTTCTTGTGCCGGATGTAGTAGACGGCGTCGCCGACGGTATTGATCGAGCCGTAGTCGGCCGTCTCGACGGGCAGGGCCAGGATGCGGTCCATGAGCCCGTCGGGTTCGACCTTGACGGGGGCCGGGCCTTCGGGCTCCTTCTTGTCGGCGGCCTTCTTGTCGCCCGCGGCGCTTTTAGCGGCGGCCGGCGCGGGCTTGTCTGCGACCTCGTCGCTCTTCGGGCGGAAGGGCGATTTCGTGTCTTTCGCCAGCGTCACGAAATAGACCCGGGACATGGCCAGGTAGGCGTGGTTCCACTCGGTCGCGCTGTAGACGGGACTGAAGTCCCGGTCGGAGACGAAGAAGAGGTACTTGCCGTCCTGGCTGAAGGAGGGATCGCTCGAGTTGTACCGCGTATCCGTGACCGGGAGGGTCTTCCCGGAATCGAGCGAGTAGAGGTGGACGCGATTGGGACCGTCGGTCTCGGGCTTGCCGTAGGCGATCCAGCGGCTGTCGGGCGACCAGGCGAACTGCGTGATCTCGCCGCTTGCGGCCGTGGCCGCGACCTTGACCGCCTTGGAGGCGACGTCGACGTAAGCGAGCCGCTGCATCTTGTCGTTCCAGAGGATCTTCGTCCCGTCGGGCGACCAGCGGATCTGGTACTTGTAGGTATCGCCGTCTGTCGTCAGCTGCCGGGGCTCGCCGCCCCCG
>JBGSUG010000415.1:0-23844 GCA_041736225.1 Candidatus Aminicenantales bacterium
CCAGCGCCGGTGCGGCCCGCCGGGGCCGTTGAAGCAGCCGCGGTCCATCATGTCCCAGGTCCCGGCGGCGACCCGGCGGTAGGGCCGGACGTAGGGATTATTGTTGAGGTCTGGCAGGCTGAAGGCGAAGTGCCCGAGCTCGTGGGCGATGGTGCCGGAGTTCTCGCCCTGGCGCATCGAAGACAGGCCCCACTGCCGGGAGCCGGCCAGCCAGCTCGTCCACTCGACGTAGCGCGTCGGGACCCAGCGGGGCTTGGACGGGTCGGGATTGCCCCAGGCGGCCGGGATGTCGTCCTTGGAAGCGAATTTCATCTCGCCGAACTCCTGCCAGACGCCCGTCTCGTCGTAGCTCGCGTAGATGCGCAGGACGGCGTCGAAATCCTGGCGGACGTCGCGGCCGACGTCGGCGAGCCAGAGCGCGTCGCAGTCCCGCTCCATGCGGCCGTCGGCCCGGCTGCCGTCGGGCGTCTGATCGTTCTGGCGGTGCTCGTTGAGGCCGTAATGCCAGATCGGCTTGGGCATGAGGTAGGGGCCGAAGACCTCGACCTCGGTGATGCCGAACCGGCCCCGCGACTGCTCCATCCAGTAGCCGTTGATGGTCCGGCCATGGTTGACGGCGTTCGGCGTCATCCAGAAGTCGGCGTAGAACTGCGGTACCTTTTCACGGGGGACCGGATCGATCTGGGGATTGCCGAAAGGATCGGAGCCCTTGGGCAGGCTCACGACGAAAGGCTGGTCCGGGAAATCGATGCCGACCACGGCCAGCTTGAAGCCGCGCTTGGGCGCAAGGGACGGGTCGGCCCAGTCGCGGCCGGGGATGGGGCGGTAGTCGGCCCAGGTCATCGTGTCCTGGTCCTGGACACGCTGGGGATCGAGAGGGGCGGGGCTGGCGCCGACGGTCTTCTGCGCCGGGGGTCCGCCCGCGCCGATGAGGATGAAACCCAGGCTGGCGACCCCCAGGACCGCCGCCAGCCGGAATGTCCTTAGCACGGCCATCGTTGCCTCCTTCTTCACGGTGACACACATCTTAATACACCAAACGGAGACATTTTGGGAGGCTGTGCTATACTCCCGGGCATGAAAAAGCCGATCATCTTTTCAAGCCTTACCCTGCTTCTGACACTCGCGGCCGCGTCGGTGCAGGCCCGGCCGGCGGAAAACCGGGGCATCGAGCACGGGCAGCGATACGACCGGCTGGTCATCCGCAACGTCCTGGTCATCGACGGCAAGGGCACGCCCACGCGCGGGCCGCTCGATGTGATCGTCGAGGGGGACAAGATCGCCGCCGTCCGCGGCGCTGACGCCCGGCCCGAGGCCTATAAAAGCGAGGCCCACGTCCTCGACGGATCGGGGATGTATCTGCTGCCCGGCTTCATCGACAGTCACATCCATCTCCACGACGAGCGGGCCGGGACGGCCCAGCCGTTCGAATACGAATACAAGATCTACCTCGCCTGCGGCGTCACCACCGTCCGGGACGTCGGGAGCGATCCGAAAAAAGCCCTGGCCGAGCGCCGCAAAAGCCAGGAGGGGTCGATCGTCGCGCCGCGCATATACGTCTACATGGTCGCGGGCGGCCGGACGCCGGAGGAGGGCCGCACGTCGGTCCGCTCGATCAAGGAGCAGGGCGCCGACGGCGTCAAGATCTTCGGCATGGACCGCGACATCATGGAGGCCGTCGTCGACGAAGCGACCAAGCTCGGCCTCAAGGTCGCCCATCACATGGCCGTCGAGGAGACGGACGCCCGCGAGGCGGCCGAGTTCGGCGTCGACACGATCGAGCACTGGTACGGCATCCCGGACGCGGCGCTCAAGGGCTCTCAGAACTTCCCGCCCTCGTACAACTTCAATGACGAGAGCGATCGCTTCCGCTGGGCCGGGCATCTGTGGCGGGAGGCCGATCCCGATAAGCTCGAGGACGTCCTCGAGGAGATGGTGGAGAAGGGCGTGGGCTGGATCCCGACCTTCAGCACCTACGAAGCCTGCCGGGACATGACCCGGGCCCGCAACCTGCCCTGGTTCAAGGACTACCTGCACCCTGCGCTGGAAGCCTATTTCGCGCCCAGCCCGGAGCGCCATGGCGCTTTCTCCTGGGGCTGGTCGACCGAGGACGAGATCGCCTGGAAAGAGAACTACCGCATCTGGATGAAGTCCGTGCGCGACTTCGCCGATATGGGCGGCGTCGTGGGCGCGGGGGACGACGCGGGGTTCATCTACACGCTTTACGGCTTCACCTACCTGAGCGAGCTCGAGCTGCTGCAGGAAGCGGGGTTCCATCCGATCGACGTCATCCAGTGCGCGACCGGCAACAACGCCAAGTTGATGGGGCTCGAGGACCGGCTCGGGCGCGTGCGCCAGGGTTACCTCGCCGACCTCATCCTCGTCGACGAGAACCCGCTGGCCAACCTCAAGTATCTCTACCCGACGGGCGTCCTCGACATCGAGGACGGGAAAGCGGTCGTCCGCGGCGGCATCAAGTGGACGATCAAGGACGGCCTTGTCTACGAGACGAAGCGGATCGCGCGCGAGGTCAGGGATATGGTGGCTAAGGCGCGCTCGGAGATGGCGAGGTAGGCGTCCGGCGCGGGAAAGAGGGGGGGACATGTACCTCTGGTACGTGTCCCCGTTTAGTTATGCCGATTAGACGGTCAGCTGCTCGACGGCCAGCTTGTCGATGTCGATCCGTCCGAGGCCCCATTCAGCCGACTTCGTGATCATCAGGACGTCTGTTGCCTTGAGGTTGACGAAGGGCGCGCTGTAGGCGTCGACGGCCACCGGGTCGGTCCCCAGGACGATCTTGTCGAGCTTGCGGATCTCGCCCGGGCCGGCCGGTCCGTTCGTGAGCAGGAATTCGGTGGCGTCGGCGACGCAGAGGTCCGGCTTGCGCAGAGTGTTGAGGTCGGCGATACACTGAGCCAAAAAGGGGACGTCGCCGTATTCGGCCGCCGCGCCCGAGCCGGCGTGGAAGAACTGGTTCGAAGTCCCGGTGTTGACGCCCATCAGGTTCTTGAGGTTCCCCGACATGCCCACGCCGACGTGGTGCTTGATGATGGGCAGGTTGACGAAGACGTCGCAGTCGAGGAATTCCCTAACGACGCTGGCCTTCTTCAGGGATTTGTTCTTGGCGACCGTCGTCCCGACGTAGTCGTTGGAGCACTTCCGGACGGCGCCGATCTCCGCGCCGTATTTGGCCGCGAGCGGCGAGCGCTTCCAATATCCCGGCAGCGGATCGATGAGGTAATGGACCTCTTTCGCGCCCGCCGCGAGCGCGGCCAGGATGACGGCCAGCATGATGTCGGGATGGGTGTGGCTGCCGGGCTTCGTCCACCAGGCCGGGGCGTTGGCGAGGAGACCGACGGTCGCGCCGGGCTTGACGAATCGCTTCATGCCGCCGAGCGCTTCGAGTCCCTTGTTCACGGCGAGCAGGCGGTCGGTGCCTGTGACGACGGCCAGATCGGGGCTGGCCAGTCTCGGTGACTTGGGATCGGGCGGCCGTTGGCCCCGGAGCCCACCGGCCAGCGCCGCAGTCCCGATGAGAACCCCCGACCTCACGAAATCTCGCCTCTTCATGATTTTGCTCATAACGACCTCCTCGCTGACCTCGATGCCTATGCGAAGATTATCGTCCCGATCGTTCTTGGTTACAATAGGGCTCCGGGAAAGGGGGCAGAAATGGGGACACGTACCAAGGGTACATGTCCCCGAATACGCCCCCCCCGAATACGCCTTGACAGGCTGGCGCGGGGGCTGATATATCAGCATTCTTATTTAATATGCGACACGCCGCCGTTCTGCTCCTCCTGGCCCTCCTCATCGCTTTGCCCGCCCCCGCCTCCTCGCCGGCCGCCACTCGCGCGCTCGCGGCCGGACCCGTGTCCGGCCAGGAAAAAGCGCGTCCTGCCGACCCGCGTACGGTCAGGACGATCGCCGCGGTCCCCGTGTCCGGTCCCATCGCCGTCGACGGCATTCTCTCCGAAAGCGTCTGGCAGACCCAGGGATCCGGCGGTTTCACCCAGCGTGATCCGTCCGACGGGCAGCCCGCCTCCGAGCCGACGACGGTCTGGGTGGCTTTCGACCGCGACAACATCTATATCGCCGCCCGCCTGTTCGACTCCGAGCCCGCCAGGATCACCGGCCGCCTCGGGCGGCGCGACGAGACGACCGAATCCGACCTGTTCGATGTCGGCCTCGACCCCTATCACGACCGCCGGAGCGGCTACTATTTCGGCATCAATCCGTCCGGCTCGATCGAGGACGGCACTCTCGCCAACGACGAGGAGGCCGACGCGACCTGGGACGGCGTCTGGGAGAGCGCCGCCCGGATCGACGGCCTCGGCTGGGCCGTCGAGATCCGCATCCCCTTCGACCAGTTGCGCTTCAAGCGGCGGGACGTCAATCTCTGGGGCATCAACTTCCAGCGGCTGGTCAAGCGGAAGAACGAAGAGAGCCATTTCGCCTGGGTGCCCAAGGAGGAGAGCGGTCTCGTCTCGAACTTCGCCGAACTCACCGGACTCGCGGGCATCGCCGCGGGCCGTCGGCTCGAGATCTCGCCGTTCGGCCTGACGCAGGCCGAGCTCTACCCCGGGGAGCCGGGCAACCCCTTCCGCACCGGCCGGAACCTCGGCGCCGGCGGCGGCTTCGATCTCGAGGGCGGGCTGAGCAGCAACCTGACCCTCAACCTGTCGGTCAATCCCGATTTCGGCCAGGTCGAGGTCGACCCGGCCGTCATCAACATCACCGACGAGGAGACCTACTACGAGGAGAAGCGGCCCTTCTTCGTCGAAGGCGCGAGCATTTTCGACTTCGGCCGTGGCGGCCCCAACGTCTACCGCTCCTTCGGCTGGGACAATCCCGAGATCTTCTACAGCCGCCGAATCGGCCGCACGCCCCAAGGCTCGCCCGGCGGCGCGGGCTTCTTCGACGCGCCCGATTGGACGACCATCCTGTCCGCGGCCAAGCTCGCCGGCAAGATCGGCCGCGACTTCAACCTGGGCGTCATCAGCGCCCTGACCGAGCGCGAGTACGCCCGCGTCGACGTCGAAGGCGCCCGATCGAATGTCGAGATCGAACCCTTCAGCCACTACGGCGTCGCCCGGGGCCTCAAGGAGTTCGGGAAGGGGAGAAGCGGCCTCGGCTTCATCGCCACGTCGGTGGCGCGAGACCTCCGGGAGGGGGACCTCGAGGCGGCCCTCGGCCGGAGCGCCCTCGCCTTCGGCGTCGACGGCTGGACCTTCCTCGACCGGGACCGGGGTTGGGCGCTGGCCGGCTGGGCCGGCCTGACCGAGGTCCGCGGCAGCGCCGAGGCCATCACCGCGCTCCAGATCTCGTCTCTCCACTATTTCCAGAGGCCCGACGCCGATTGGGTCGAGGTCGATGAGAGCGCGACATCGCTCTCCGGATGGGCCGCCCGGCTCTACGTCAACAAGCAGAAAGGGAACGTCGTCTTCAATGCCGCCCTCGGGGCCATCTCGCCGGGATTCGAGGCCAACGACCTCGGTTACCACACGCGCGGCGACGTCGTCAACGGCCACCTCGAGGCCGGCTACCGGGTCCTCCAGCCGGGCCGCGTCTTCCGCAGCTGGACCGTCACGGGGTCCTACTACCGGAACTACGACTTCGGCGGCAACCGCGTCGGCGAATACATCTACCTCGACGGCAAGGGCAAGTTCCTCAACTACTGGTCGGCGACGCTCCACCTCGACTACGAGCCGCCCAAGTACAGCCACTACCTGACCCGGGGCGGGCCGATCGCCTTCTATCCGGCCGGGGAGACCGTGCGCGGCACCCTGGAGACCGACGACCGCAAGCCCCTCGTCTTCCGATTCAGCGCGTACTACCGCTATCACCCGAGCGGCGGCTACAACTGGTCGCTCGGCGGGGGCGTCACCTGGAAGCCCAGCCCGAACTTCAGCCTGTCGGTCGGGCCGAGCTACACCTGGCGCTACTCGGAAGGGCAGTGGGTCCGGCGGGTCGTCGACCCCCTCAAGACCTCGACCTACGGCGTCCGCTACGTCCTTTCCGACGTCGTCCAGAAGACGCTGCCCGTCGAAACTCGGATCGACTGGACCTTCACGCCGCGGTTGAGCTTCCAGGCCTACCTCCAGCCCTACCTGGCCGTGGGCGATTTCAGCGCGTTCAAGGAGCTCCGCGCGGCGCGGACTTTCGACTTCGATTACTACGGCGACGGGGATTCGACCATCGCCTATGCGGACGGCGTCTTCACGGCCGATCCCGACGGGCCGGCGGGCCCCGCCAAGCCGTTCACCTTCGCCGACCCTGACTTCAACCTCAAATCGCTCCGGGGGACGGCCGTTCTGCGCTGGGAGTACCGGCCGGGGTCGATCCTCTATCTCGTCTGGACGCAGAAGCGGGAAGACTACGCCCATCCGGGGGATTTCGAGTTCTGGCGGGACGTGGGCGATCTCTTCCAGGCCCGCGGCCTGAACATCTTCATGCTGAAGGTGTCCTACCGCTTCGAGCTATAACAGAAGGGACCTGGTCTTCACATGCCGGCCATTCCACCTGGAAGTGTGAAGACCTGGTCCCATCTTGTTCATCTGACTGACGGCGCTATCGTCTCAACGTCACGATGGTCGCGCCCCAGCCGCCGGCGCCAAGCCCGGCGTCCTTGAACGACGCGACGCGCGGGTCCTTCTCGAGGACCGAATGGACGATGGCCTTGAGCGTCCCCGTCCCCTTGCCGTGGATGATCCGGATACCGGTGATGCCCCGGCTCAGGCACTCCCCGATGTACCCGGGAACGAGGTCTCGCACGTCCTTCGGGCTGAACGTGTGGAGATCGAGGACGCCGTCGATGACGAGCTCGACGGGATCGTCGGGGAGGTCGGGGGGATCGCCGGGCTCGTCCGTCATGCTCCGATGTTAACCTAAAACCGGCCCGCTGAACACCGTCGGAGCATTGACTTCGGCGAACGCCGGTGTTAGGGTGTTTTTCTTCAAGACCGCATTTCCTCAAGGAGGGCACACCCGCCATGACGATCTTCCCCAGACGCTCCCGGTCGATTCCCGCTCTCGTCCTCGCATGCGGCCTGGCCGCCGCGTTCCTGCTCTCGGCCGCGGCCTGCAAGCCGTCCGCCGTACGGACGGACGGCCTCCAGCCGCCCAAAGCCGAGATCGTCCCCAAAACGCTCACGCTCCACGGCCACACCCGCGTCGACGACTACTTCTGGCTCAACGAGCGCGACAATCCTAAGGTCCTCAATTACCTCGAGGCCGAGAACGCCTACACCCGGGCCGTCCTGAAGCCCCTCGAGCCCCTCGAGCAGAAGCTCTACGGGGAGCTCGTCGGCCGGATCAAGCAGACCGACCTCTCCGTGCCGTACCGCGAGGACGGCTACTATTATTACGCCCGCTACGAGGAGGGGAAGGACTACCCCGTCTACTGCCGGAAAAAGGGCAGCCTCGAAGGCGCCGAAGAGGTCCTCCTCAACGTCAACGAGATGGCCCAGGGGCACGGCTACTATTCCGTCGGCGGGCTCGAGGTCAGCCCCGACAAAAAGATGCTCTCCTACGGCGTCGACACCGTCAGCCGGAGGAAGTATAGCCTCCGTTTCAAGGACCTGGCGACGGGCGAAACGCTGCCCGACGAGATCGTCAACACGACCGGCGCCGCGGCCTGGGCCGGCGACAACAAGACGGTCTTCTACACCCAGATCGACGACACGACCCTCCGGCCGCAGAAGATCTTCCGGCATGTCCTGGGGACGCCCGCCGAGACCGACGTCCTCATCTTCCACGAAGCCGATGAGACCTTCACGGTCGAGGCCTACACGACGAAGTCTAAAAAGTTCATCTTCATCGCTTCCTCTCAGACGCTGTCGAACGAATACCGTTTCATTCCGGCGGACAAGCCCACGGCCGAGTTCAAGGTCTTCCAGCCGCGCGAGCGGGACCTCGAATACGGAGTCGACCACTATGGGGACAAGTTCTATGTCCGCACCAACCTGGGGGCCAAGAACTTCCGGCTGATGACGGCGTCCCTGGACAGGACGGGGAAGGCGGATTGGGCCGAGCTCATCGCGCACCGCGACGATGTCTACCTCGAAGGCTTCGAGCTCTTCAAGGGGGCCCTGGTCCTCGAGGAGCGCCGGAAGGGCCTGCTCCAGATCCGGATCATGCCCTGGGATAAGAGCCCCGCGCACGATCTCGATTTCGGGGAGGCGACGTACACGGCCGGGACCACGACCAACCGCGAGTTCGACACCGATTGGGTCCGTTACGCGTATACCTCCCTGACGACGCCGATGTCCACGTTCGACTACAACATGGTCACCCGGGAGAAGAAGCTCATGAAGCAGGAGGAGGTCCTCGGCGGCTTCGACCGGGGGAACTATCAGGCGGAGCGGCTCTATGCCCCGGCCCGCGATGGCGTCGAGGTCCCGGTCTCGCTCGTTTACCGGAAGGGATTCGTCAAGGACGGGCGGGCGCCGTGTCTCCTGTACGGGTACGGCTCCTACGGATACAGCATGGACGCCTACTTCGACTCGAACCGGCTGAGCCTCCTCGACCGGGGCTTCGTCTACGCCATCGCTCACATTCGCGGCGGCCAGGAGCTGGGCCGGGCCTGGTACGAGGACGGGAAGCTCCTCAAGAAGAAGAACACCTTCACCGACTTCATCGACTGCGCCGAGTATCTCGTCGCCCAGAACTTCACCGCGCCGCCCCGGCTCTTCGCCGAGGGCGCGAGCGCCGGGGGGCTGCTCATGGGCGCCGTCGTCACCATGAGGCCGGACCTTTTCAAGGGCGCCCTCGTCGGCGTGCCCTTCGTCGACGTCATCACCACCATGCTCGACACGTCGATCCCGTTGACGACGGGCGAGTTCGACGAGTGGGGGAATCCCGCGGTCAAAGAGTATTACGACTACATGCTCACGTATTCGCCCTACGACCGGGTCGAGGCCAAGGCTTACCCGGCCATGCTCGTGACGACCGGCTGGCAGGACTCCCAGGTCCAGTACTTCGAGCCGGCCAAGTGGGTGGCCAAGCTTCGGGCGATGAAGACGGACAAGAACCCTCTCCTGCTCTGGACGAACATGGAAGCCGGGCACGGCGGCGTGAGCGGCCGGTTCCGCGGCCTCAAACAGACGGCCATGGAGTACGCCTTCATTCTCGATCTGGCCGGCATCAAGGAGTGACGCGGAGGCGCGCGGGGTGTTTGACAAGAGAACCCGACTCGTCTAGACTGGAGGGGATTTTTTCGGCCCGCTAGCTCAATTGGTAGAGCAGCAGACTCTTAATCTGCGGGTTGTAGGTTCGAGTCCTACGCGGGTCATTTTTATTTTATCCCCCCGCATCCCCCCTCCCCGCATCCGCGTGGCGCCCATCTTACGCCCTCTCAGCGGCGGAAATAGACGAAAGCCGGATCGGCGTCCGATCCCGCGTAGACCCTGGCCGTGAAGCCGTATTTACGGATGATCTTGAGCGCCGTCCGGGCCTCCCGCTCGGCCTCTCCTCTCGGGTCGTACTCTCCGCGGTCCCTGAAGAAGAGGATGGTCTCGTGGTCCATGCCGGTCCGGGCGTGCGGGCTCTCGTCCGTGATCTGCCACCCTCCTGAGCCCCGCTTCAGCCTCAGCCCCAGAGGATCGAACGTCGCTTCCGTCGTTCCCGGCAACATGCCGCTCGGCGGCCGACCGCCGCTGAGGACGTACCGCCAGGCCGGATACCGGCTCCCGGCCAGGTATCCAACGGTGTCGGCCCGCAACTCCCGGAGGACGCGCAGCGTCTCGGAGGCCATGGCCTCCGACCGGAAACCGCCGAGCTCCGTCGCGCCTTGGACGATCTTCCAGCGCCCGGGGCCGGACGCGGCGATCGCGGCCCTCCCGGCCGCGAAGGGCAGGAGCTCCTCGGAGACGCCGGCCAGGCGGTCGACCTCGTAGTGCTTGAAGAAATATTCATTCCCCAGCGAATCGATCAGGAGGGCATGGAGCTGCCCCCGGATCCCGCCCGGGACCTCCGAGCGTCGGGGGTGTTTATCGAGGTCCCACCAGGTCAGGCCTTCGGGCTCCTCCCGATACGCCCCGGGTCGGAATGTGTATTCAAAGAGCATCGAACCGTTGCGCGAATGAGAGATGCGCTTCCACGTCGCCGTTTCGTAGACCGTGATCCCCTCGGCCCGCTCGCCGCCGACGTGTTCGGCGGCCCTGCCCGTGCACAGGAAGAGCAGGCGCCCGTCACCCGAGAACTCCCCGCCCTGGTTGTAGTCGCCGAGGTTGATCCTCCGGCCGCACTCGTCCAGGATGAGGATGTGCTCGGTCTGTGCGAGATCGCCCAGGAAATCGTGGGTGACGCCATGTCCGTCGGATGCCCGCCGGATGCTCTCCATGTTCAGCCTGTATTTGAAGATCCCGTAGTCGGTCGTCATCTTGTCTCCGCGGGGAACATAGAGGCACTTGTCCACGGGATGGACGGCGCACCAGCCCGCCCGGGTATTCTGCCGCAGGAGCCTCTGGCTGCCGACGTAAGCGAGATCGCCCGCCCGGAACACGGCTATCATCTGGGGTACGGAATTATCCGAGCACTCGATGGGCACGAACAGGAAGCCTTCGTGATGGACCAGGTCCCCGAAATGCCAGAAGCTCCCCAGGGGGTTCCCGGGGATGTCGCTCCCCCTGACGCAGCGCACGCCCGCGACCTCGCGGCCGAAGCCGGACGCGCCGGTCGGGATGCCGCGCCTCAGGTCGTAGGTGAGCGGAAATTTCATCAAGTAGCCCCGCCCCTGGCCGTCGCCGTCGTCCAGGCCCTGGGTGAAATACCAATGGGAATCGTCATGGGCGACGCCCTGGAGGCTGCCGCTCCAGTCCGTCTGCGTGTCCCGGGGATAGTCGCCGAGGTAGGTGAAGAACATCTCGGTCGGAACGGGCATGGCCTTGAGCGGCATCGCCGCTTTCTTAGGACGGACCTGGCCGGATAGCGCCAAGCCGACAAGGAGCCCGATCCCCAGGAATGCCCGGAGCTTTCTCATGGTCCGCCTCCCCGCGAGTCCCCGATCTCGGTGTCTGAGTAGCATGACGTCGCGGCCCAAGTCAAGCGGGGAGGGTGAGATCGGGCTTGCCGCGGGACCTGTCGAGCCTTTACAATAGGCGGGATGATCGCCATCCTGATGCGCAACGTCGTCGCCGGCCTCGTCCTGACCGTACTGACGGTCCTCGCCATCCCCGTTATTCTTGTCTGCGCCGTGCTCGGGCTCCGTGACGGGTTCCTCGTCTACGGCCGGTGGATGATGAGGGTCGGCCGTTTCCTCCTCGGCATTCGGGTCGAAGCGAGCGGCCTCGAACGTCTGGACAGGCGCACCCCCTATGTCTTCATGTGCAACCACCTGAGCTTCCTCGACGCGCCGATGCTCGTGACGGTCGTCGACCGGCCGGTCCGGTTCATCGTCAAGCGGTTCGTCTTCCGCATCCCCGTCCTAGGCCTGGGCATGCGCTTCGCCGGCTACGTGCCTTTGGACAAGGAGGGCGTTGGCGAAGGGCGGAAGCGGATCGCCCGAGCTAGCCGGCTCATCACGGAGAAGCGCTACTCGTTCCTCGTCTATCCCGAGGGGACGCGGAGCTGGGAGGGGAAGCTGCTGCCGTTCCGGAGGGGCGGTTTCTTCCTGGCCTTCGACTCCGGGGCGCCCATCGTCCCGGTGTCGATCCAAGGGACCTACGAGCTGATGCCGCGCGGCCGCCGGACGATCCGGAAGGGGACCGTCCGGGTCGTCTTCCACGAGCCGATCGCCGTCGCTGCCGAGACGCGGGCCACGATGCCCGCACTCATGGAGCGGGTTAGGGCCGCTATCGCTTCGGCGCTCGCCTGATCAACGATACCACTCCCGAATCCCAACGACCCGGGGACACGTACCAAAGTCGATGTCCCCTTTTCGCGAAGATCCATGTCTTTCATTTTCCCTGGGATTAGGGCTAATATACCGGAAAGAGATTACAGGAGGCAGAGAGATGAGCCGTGCGCGCATCCGCCGCCGGGACTTCCTCAAGACGATGGCCGCCGCGGCGGCCGTGCCCCTCGGGACCGTTGCCCGCAGGGGCGGAGAGCTCTCCGGCGAGGGTGTTCCCACAGCCGCCCTGGCTTACGACGCCAAGGGCCTGCCGACCGCCGTCCTCGGCAAGACGGGCGTCGCCGTCCCCCGGATCGGCGCCGGCCTCGGGAGCCGCTTCTGCGCGGTCACCGACGAGGACGAGGCCCAGAGGATCCTTC
The DNA here is from genome assembly GCA_041736225.1 of Candidatus Aminicenantales bacterium. Lineage (GTDB taxonomy): Bacteria > Acidobacteriota > Aminicenantia > Aminicenantales > Saccharicenantaceae > RBG-16-66-30. Next base: position 12,214 of record JBGSUG010000415.1, read on the forward strand.
ACGCCGCGCTCGACCACGGCTTCTATTACTGGGACACCGCCTACAACTACACTAATAAGTCCATCGTCAGCGAGGCGCGATTGGGCCGGGTTCTCGAGACCCGCCGCAAGGAGGTCTTTCTGGCCACCAAGTTCGAAGCCCGCGACCGCGACGGCGTCATGCGCCAGCTCGAAGAGAGCTTGAAGCGCCTGCGGACCGACCGTCTCGACCTCTACCAGGTCCACCTCATCGAGTCGATGGCCGACCTGGATGCGCTCGGCCTCCCCGGCGGCGCCCTCGACGCCCTGCACGAGATCAAGGACCAGAGGATCGCCCGGTTCATCGGCTTCTCGGGACACGTCGACGCCGCGGCTATGGCCGAGGCCGCCCGCCGCCACGACTTCGACACCATGCTCATCGCCCTCAACCACTATTCGGAGCGGCGCGGAGATTTCGAGAACGGGGCCGTCCCCGCCGCCTCCGCCCGGAAGATGGGCGTCATGATCATCAAGGCCGTCCGGCCCCGCGAGACGGTCGCGGGCCTCGACCCGGCTGACCTCATCCGTTACGCCCTGACCCTGCCGCTCGTCCACGCGGCCGTCGTCGGCACGGATAGCGTCGAGATCGTGCGCAAGAACGCCGCCCTGCTCCGGGATTTCAAACCCCTCACCCGGGACGAGATGTCCAAGCTTACGGTCAAGCTCGAACCCTTCTACGCCGGCGCCGCCCTGCCCTGGATGCGCCCGGGCTACCGGGACGGGGAGGGGTGTTGAGGAAGCCCCTTCTCGCCGGCCCGCTGGTCCTGGCGGCCGCCCTGTCCTCGCCCGTGTGCCGTCCGGCCGCACCCGGCCTGCCGCTCCTCATGACCTCGGATTTCGAGTCGGGGAAGGCCGACGGGTGGGCGCCGAACGACCCGGCGCATTGGCGCGTCGTCGAGGACGGCGGCTCGATGATCTACGGGCTCATCGCGCCGGGCGAGCCGGGGCCGATCCGGGCGCCGGCCTCCGTTTCCGTCTGGACCGGGCACGACGTCTCGTCCTTCGAATTCAGCGGCCGGCTGCGCTGCGAAGCCGATGCCGCCTCTCCGGTCAGGGACATGTGCGTCATCTTCCATTACCGCGACCCGGCTCATTTCTATTACGTCCACTTCGCGGGTTCGAGCGACGCCGTTCACAACATCATCGGGATCGTCGACGGGGCCGACCGGGTCAAGATCAACACCGAACCCGCGGGCGCGTCCGTATTCCGCTTGACCGACCGCGCCTGGCATGCTTTCAAAGTGACGTGCGACGCCCGGACCGGCGATATCCGGGCTTATCTCGACGACCTGGAGGCGCCCATCCTGACGGCGCGCGATAATCGGATCGGGTACGGCCTCGTCGGCGTCGGCTCGTTCGACGACACCGGCGCCTTCGACGACCTCGTACTTCGGGGCATCGCCCGAAAGGAGTGACCTGTGACGATCAAGAACGCCCTCAAGTCTCTCTTCTCCCCCCCGTCCGGCGCCCCCGCCGCATCGGGCGTGGACGATCCCTGCGTCCTGCTCCAGAGCGAAGCCGAGCTCGACGCGGCCGTCGCTTCGCGGGACAAGCTCATGGTCCTGTTCTACGCTACCTGGTGCCCGTTTTCCCGGGCCTTCCTCGTGACGTGCCGGAAGCACGCGTCCGGCGGCGCTTTCGACTACGCCCGGATCGTCGTCGACGACGACCACCCGCTGACCGAGAAGTACGCCATCGAGGTCTACCCGACGGTCCTCTTCTTCGAGAAGGGGCAGCTCGTCCGGCGCCTCGACGGCGTCTACCACCGCGGCCTGAGCCAGGACCAGTTCGAGGACTTCGCCCGCCTCTGCTCGGCGAAATAGGCCCGGCCCGTGCGCAGCCGTCCGGTCCCGGGCGTCCTCATCCTCCTCGCGGCCCTGGCCGCCGGGGGCTGTCGTGCCCCCGAAGCGGTGACCTTCGGGGTCGTCGCCGACTGCCAGTTCGCCGCCGTCCCGTCCTCGGGCAGCCGGTTCTACGACCGCTCCTGGCTCAAGCTCCGCGAGGCCCTCGACGGGTTCAACGCCCGGGACCTCCGTTTCGTCGTCCACCTGGGGGACCTCATCGACCGGGACTCGGCGAGCTACGACCTTATCCTGCCGGCCTTCCGGCACTCACGGGCCCCGGTCCGGTTCGTCCTCGGCAATCACGACTACGACATCGCCCCCGCCCGCAAAGACGGTCTCATCGACCGGCTGGACATCGGCCCGGGATATTACGCCTTCACCGAAGAGAATTGGCGCTTCGTCGTCCTGAACGGCGACGAACTGGCCTTCAATTCCCCCAAGGACGAGGGTCTCGAGCAGGAGGCTGCCGCGATGTACTCCGGGCTCCTGGCGGCGAAGAGGCCCCATGCGACGAAGTGGAACGGCGGGATCGGGCGGGCCCAGATGGCCTTTCTCGAGGACGAGCTGGCGACCGCCGACCGGAAAAGCCTTTCCGTGGTCATTCTCTGCCACTTCCCGGTCCACCCTCCGGCCGCCCACAATCTGTGGAACGACGGGGAGGTCATCGCCCGGCTCGAGAGTCATCCCTCCGTCAAGGCCTATTTCGCGGGACACAACCACGACGGCGGACTCGCCGTGAAGAACGGCATCGTCTACCTCACGTTCGCCGGCATGGTCGAAACCGCGGCGACCTCCGCGTCGGCGGTCGTGACCCTCGCGGGGGACCGCCTTCTCGTCGACGGAAGCGGGCGCGAGCCCGACCGGATCCTCGCCCTGCGCTGAGCCCGCCTCCGTTTGACAGGGAACGATTATTCTGCAAAAGTAGTTTATAGACTCCTGAGTGTCCCGCGCCCTCGCGCCCATGAAAGGCCCGATCATGAAAATATCCAAGCTTGGGACAGCGGTCCTCGTCGTTTCCTTCGGCCTCCTCCTCTCCGGCTGCGGGGCCAAGGACGACGACTTCGACGACGAGGACAACTTCGAGTCGCTCAAGACGCTCGTCGCGACCGACGGGGCCGATGGCGATAACTTCGGCATGGCCGTCGCCCTCGACGGCGATCTCGCCCTCGTCGGCTCGCCCGGCGACGACACGGAAGGCACCAACGCCGGCGCGGCCTATCTCTTCGCTAGGGCCGAGGGCGGGACCGACGGTTGGGGCGAGGTGATCAAGCTCGTCGCAGCCGACGCGGCGGCCGGCGACCTCTTCGGGATCGCGGTCGACATCGACGGCAACTACGCCGTCGTCGCGGCCGCTAGCGAGGACGGCGCCGGGACCGACCGGGGCGCGGTCTACATCTTCCACAAGGACCAGGGCGGCGCCAATGCCTGGGGCCAGGTCGCCCGGCTCAGGGCGAACGACGCGGCGAACGGTGCCGATTTCGGCTGTTCGGTCGCCATCGACGGGACCACCGTCGTCGTCGGCGCCGAGGGCGTCGCCGGCGACACAACCAAGGAGGGCGCGGCCTACGTCTTCCTCAAGGACCAAGGCGGGCTCGACTATTGGGGCCAGGCGGTCAAGCTCGTTTCCGACGACCCCGGCAACACCGACCAGTACGGCTACTCCGTCGCCCTCTCGGGCGATATCGCCGTCATCGGCGCCCCCGGAGAGAACGGGTCCGGGGAGAATCGCGGCGCGGTCCGCATCTACGCGCGCGATCTCGGCGGCGCGGGCGCATGGGGCTTGGTGAAGACGATCAGCGCCTCCGACCAGTCCGACAACTCCTGGTTCGGCACGTCGGTCGCGATCCGGGGGGCCCGGCTCGTCGTCGGGGCGCCCTGGGCCGACGGCGCCGGGACCAACCGAGGTGCGGCCTACCTTCTCGGCAAGGACGTGGACGGCCCGGACGCCTGGGGTCAGATCAAGCTCCTGACCGCTTCGGATACCCAGAACGACGATCTCTTCGCGTTCGACGTGGACCTCTACGGGGATTACATCATCGCCAGCGCTCCCTATGCCAGGGGCGGAGGGACGGAGCGGGGGCAGGTCTACGCCTACGCCATCGACGAGGGCGGCGCGGACAGTTGGGGCGAAGCCCAGCGCCTGAGGGCGAGCGACGGCCGTAACGAAGACCACTTCGGGGTCGCGATTGCCGTTTCCGGTTCCTACGTCGTCGCCGGGGCGACGGGGCGGGACGGGGAGGGAACCGAGCGCGGTGCGGCCTACGTCTTCAAGGAGATCTGAGAACGATCCGCTACGACCTGGCCCTGACCTACGATTGGGAATACGACCGGGATTTCGTCCGTCTCGTCGCGGAGGCGGCGCGGAACCGCGGGCTCGCGGCGCTCATCGTGCCTCCGGTCGAGGCCGGCCGGGTGCTCGATTCCTTCCGCTCGGGCGGCCTCGATTTCCGCGTCCTCCTCGACCGGGCCTCGGGGTCGTCCCCCGATTTCATCGCCCTGCAGGCGCTGGCGTCCGAACGGGGCCGCGACGTCATCGAGAGCTTGGACAAGTTCCGCTGGGCTTCGGACAAGGCCACCATGCATCTCGAATTCCACAGCGCCGGGATCCCCACCCCGCACACCGTGATCCTGCCCTCCTATGCCGAGGCGCCCGGATTCCGCCCGGCGCCCGGGGACCTCGCGCCGCTCGGCGTCCCCTTCGTCGTCAAGCCGGCCAACACGACCGGGGGGAGCATCGGGGTGGTCGCCGACGCATCGGGAACCGACGACGTCCTCGCGGCCCGGCGGACCTACCCGGCCGACAAGTATCTTCTCCAGGAAAAGGTCGTCGCGGAAGTATCGCCGGACGGGAGGCGGTCCTGGTTCCGGGGGTTCTACGTTCTCGGCGAGGTCCACCTCGCGTGGTGGGACGACCGCACTCACATCTACGCCGAGCTAGGCACCGACGAGGCCGCGGCGCGCGGCCTCAGCCCGATCTTCGGCATCGTCCGCTCGATCGCCCGCGTCTCCCGGCTGAGGTTCTTTTCGACGGAGATCGCACGGGACGTCCGGGGGCGGCTGGTCGTCGTCGATTACGTCAACGAGATCTGCGACATGAGGCTCCGCTCGTCCCACCCGGACGGGGTGCCGGACGCCGTCGTGTCGAGGATCGCCGACCGCATCGCGGCCCACGCCGGCCGGGTGCCGCCGCTCCCGGAGAACGCTTAGGAGGCCGTCATGAAAATCAGGGGGCTGCTCATCGGGATCGTCCTGGCGATGGTCGCCGCTTATTTCATCTTCTTCACCAAGGTCTCCGACGACAAGGGCGGCCTCGAGATCATGGTCGACAAGTACGCGGAGTCGAAGGTCAAGCTGACCGGGGCCAACCTCGAGGCGCTCTCGCACGAGGTCCTCACCTTCGCCTCGGAAGGGGAGGGGCTGCCGGATTCGCTCCAGGCGCTCCGGCGGTTCCATCCGACGGCCGGCTCCCTGCCGGACGCCTGGGGCCATGCCATCCGCTACGAGAGGCTCTCGGACGATTCGTTCCGTCTGACCTCGGCCGGTCCGGACGGCGCGTTCGGCACCGCGGACGATATAGCCAAGGAATTTTGACGCGCTTCAGGCGTCGTGGCGCCGGAAGACGAAGGCCTTGATCCGCTCCCAGAGGGATCTCTTCGGGGGGGCCTCCTCGATCTCCAGCCGGTCGATCGACTTGCGGAAAGGCGCTTTCGGCGGGAAGTAGGGGGCGTGGCGGAGGAGGGCCAGGTCGTATTCCCGGCGCTTCTCGGGATCGCGGAGCGTCTGGAAGGCCTCCTGGACGCGTTCGAGGACATGGGCCCGCTCGTCCTCGCCGACGAGGCCGTAGAGGGCGAGCGAGCCGCCCCGGTACGTCTCGAGGGCCGCCTGATAGGCCTCCCAGACCTCGTCCTGCGAGGCCGTCCTCTCCACCGACAGGAGCTCGTAATAGTTCCAGTCCTCGATTCTTTTCAGCATCAGGTGTCAGGGAGACGGATCTCCGGGGGGGTCCGCAAGGTGAATTCGATCGAATAGGCCAGCTCCTCGGACATCTGCCGGATGGCCCTGGCCGCGGGCGAATCGCGGTGGTCCGTGTAGTAGGGGCGAAGCCCGCGGAGCGACGTGAGGACGTTCTCGTCGTAGGGCACCGCGCCGAGATACTTCATGTCGACGAGCAGGTACTTGCGGACGACGTCGGCCACGGAGCGGCCGAGCAGGACGTCGTGCTCGTCTCGGGTCTTGTTCATCACTAAGCAAGGCCGGAAGCCGCGCAGGGCCCGGTAGAGGATCGTGCCGTAAGCCCGGTCGGTCTCCATGAGCGACTTGAAGAAGCCGTAGAGGGACTGGGAGTTCTTCTCGATCTGATCGAGCATCCGCTGGTGCAGGTCCTGGATCTTGTAGTGATCCATGTAGAGCTTGAGGACGCGCATGATGCAGGACTTCAGGAAGAGGTAGGTGTTCTCGATGGCCGTGGGATCCGGCGTGGTCACGACGATGCCGGGATTGGCGCTGAGGAAGAAGTCGAGGGTGTTGAACGAGCTCCCCGTGCCCAGGTCGAGGATGACGTTGGGGGCCGCCATCTGGCGGAGCTGGCGGAGCAGACGGAGCTTCTTGTAGTGGTTGAGGTTGGCGACGAACAGGATGTTCTCCGTGCCCTTGACGATGCGCAGACCGCGGAAAGGAGTCTCGACGGCCGCCTCCTCGAGGGTCGGGACGGCGTTGGTCAGGAAGTCGCCGAGGTCGGGGTGGGAGGCCTTGATGCCGAGGAGAGTGTGGAGGTTGGGGGCGCCGAGGTCGGCGTCGACGAGGACGACCTCGCGGTCGAGCGAGGCGAGGTGGAGGCCGAGGCTGGCGGCGACGAAGCTCTTGCCCGTTCCGCCCTTGCCGCCGCCGATGGCCCAGATCCGGTTATCCACGATGAATTTTTCCTTGGCGCCGAGGGGCCAATCTACCATAGACGGATGACGGATTCAAACGGCGGCAAAAGCGGGACAGGGTCCCTTTCCCGCGCATGCCGGCCATGTCCCGGGCCTTTCCGGGATGGTGATTACGCGGCGCCGGCCCCCGGCTTCTCCAGCTTCTTCCTGTTCCAGGCCTTGCGGATGAGCAGCATCATGGCCAGGAGCAGGGCGACGATCATGGCCCGGGCGCCCCAGAGGTAGGGCCGGTGGGCCGCGTCCTTGCCCGTCATCAGGAACTCCTTGACGGCGTCCTGGTAGGTCCAGACGACGAGCAGGATGAGGAGGTAGACCGGGGTGATGTAGGTCATGACGAACTTGAAGACCTTGGGGACCTTGAGGTCGGCGCCCTTGTGCATCTCCGCCCAGCCCTTCTTGATCTTGAAGACCCAGGAGAAGAGGATGATCTCGATGGCCGCGAAGACGACCAGGCCGAACGTGCCGGCCCAGAAGTCGAGCTCGTCGAGGAAGCCGAACTTGAAGAAGGCGATGACGAAGGCGGTGCAGAAGATGAGGACCGAGAAGACGGCGATGACGGCCTTCTCCCGCTTCCACTTGAATTCGTCCTGGAGGAAGGCGATGGCCGGCTGGGTCATGGCCACCGACGAGGTGATGCCGGCGATGAAGAGCAGGAAGAAGAACATGCCGCCGAAGATCTGGCCGAGCGGGATCTTCTGGAAGATGACCGGCAGGGCCTGGAAGCCGAGATTGAACGCGCCGCCCTGGGCGATGGCCTGGGTCCCGGCCGCGCCGAAGAAGATGACGGCGGCCGGGATGGCGATCGTGCCGCCCAGAACGACCTCCGCGAACTCGTTGGTCGACGCGGTCGTCAGGCCGTTCAGGGTGATGTCCTGCTTCTCCCGGACGTAAGAGGCGTAGGTGTTGATGATGCCCTGGCCGAGGCTCAGGGTGAAGAAGATCTGGCCGGCCGCGACCAACCAGACGCCGGCCGACCCCAGGCGGCTGTAGTCCGGATTCCAGATGAAGCCGAGCCCCGTCGAGACGTTGAGCTCGGGGGAGGCCGGGTCGGGCGTCCCCAGCGTCAGCACCCGGACGACCAGGACGATGCCGAAGATGAAGAGCAGGGGCATGCCGTACTTGGCCAGGATCTCGATGCCCTTGGAGATGCCCTTGTAGAGGAAGTAGAAGTTGAGGCCGATGGCGATGAACCAGAAGATCAGGACGGGGGCGAGGGAGCTGAAGAATTCGTTCGTCTCGACCCCCTGGAAGCCCCGCAGGAACTTGCCCATGGCCTCCTGGTTGGCGTGGCCGAAGTACTTCCCCGTCACGGAGAACCAGGAATAGCCCAGGCACCACGTCTCGATGAAGTTGTAATAAATGACGATGACGAAGGGGATGACGATGCCGAGTGCGCCAAGGTACTTGGAGGGGGCCTTCTTCCACAGGAGGTTGAGCATGCCCGGCGTCGTGCCGTGGCCGTGGGCCCCGCCCATCCGGCCGATCGTCCACTCGACCCACATCATCGGGATGCCGAGGAGGAGGAAGGCGATGAAGTAAGGGATCATGAAGGCGCCGCCGCCGTTGGCCGCCGCCTTGACGGGGAAACGGAGGAAGTTGCCCAGGCCGATGGCGTTTCCGGCCACGGCCAGGATAAGGCCGACCCGCGAGCCCCACTGCTCCCGGCCGCCGGCCTCGACAACGACCTCGGGCTTCTTGGCGAAGAGGACGCGCGAGAAGCAATAGATGGTCAGGGTCAGGATGAAACCCCAGCCGAAGACCAGGAAGAACCAGCCGTTAGCCGTCAGCCCTTGAGTCATGGGACCTCCTCGGAATAGGCGAAAAAACTAGATATCACAGGACATCGCCTCTGTCAAAAGAAAATAGGCGGCCTTGCGTTTTCGCCTGTTTTCTGGTATTTTAAGGTGCCCAACCTGAGGGAATCGCTTCGAGGAGTCGACGCCCAGTGGACCAATTCGATCAGATCGGCAAGATAGACAGCAAGTACCGCTTCATCATCCTGGCCTCGAAACGGGCCAAGCAGCTTCTCAAGGGCGCCAAGCCCAAGATCCAGACGCGGTCGAAGAACCCCATCCGCATCGCCCAGACCGAGGTCCGGGAAGGGCTCATCGAGTACGAGATCATCCCGGCCCGCATGGACGACATCCCCGAGCGCGACGACCGCATCTTCGCCGGCGCCGGCATCCCCGCCATCGTCGACGAGGCCGGGGACTCCGAAACCCCCCTCGGCAAGGACCTCGTCGAGGACGATTCCGAAGTCGCGATCGAAGCCGAGAGCGAAGAGGAAGAAGGGGGCGACGGAGACGCCGAAGAGGACGAGGTCAAGGACGACAAGGACGAGTGAGACCGGGCGTCCGGACGCTCAGTCCGGCCCGCCCTCTTTTTCCTGCCCGGCCAGCAATTCGATGTAGCTTCGGGTGATGAATTCCGTCCGCCGGACCTTCAGGGCCCGGGCGAACTTGACGATCTCGTGCCGCTCCCCCTCGAGCTCGAGGAAATTCCCGGCCTCCGTCTCGTCGATGCAGAGGGTCAGGCGGCTCTTCCGCAGGACGGTCCGGTGCTTTCCGTAGGTGAAAACCTCCTTGAGCCCCAACGCCTTGAGGATGCGGCGCATCTCCCGGGGATCGCGGACCTGGGTCTCGAATTCCTCCCGGACCTTGAACGACCGGGACTTCTGCGGCTCGCCCTTGAACGTCAGGGTCGCCCGCTTTCCCGTCGTCCGCAGGCGCAGGGCCCGGCGGGAGGCGTGCAGTACGCCCGAGTCGAAGTCGTAGAGGACGTTCTTCTCGAAGTGCCTGTCCCGGCTGACGGCGACGCCGAGGCCGAGGAGCTTCTCCCGCATGGCCTTGGGGTCGCCGATCTTGATCTTGATCTCGATCTCGGTCATGGCCGGCCTTTCCCCTCTCAGCGGCTCCGGGTCAACCCGTAGACCGCCAGGCGGATGAGCGTCTCCCGGGGCGGCGAATCGGGGAAGCCGTCGATCCGTTCGAGCGCCCTCTCCGTGAACTCCCTGGCCCGCTCGAGGGCGTGACCGAAGGCCCCGGTGCCGTCGAGGAGGGCCAGGAGGTCCCGGCGTTCGTCCGCGGAGACGTCCTTCCGGCCGATCAGCGCCTTGAGGCGGGCCCGTCCGGTGCGGTCGGTTCTCTTCAGGGCGTGGATGAGAGGCAGGGTGATCCGGCCCTCGCCGAGGTCGGACAGGACCGGCTTGCCGAGCACCCGGGCGTCCCCGGTGAAGTCGAGGAGATCGTCGACGATCTGGAACGTCTTGCCCAGGTCCAGGGCGTAGGCGGCGACGGCCTCCTCTTCCTCGGGCGAGGCCAGTCCGAGGATGGCCCCGATGCGGCAGCAGGCGCCGAACAGGACCGCCGTCTTGGCCTCGACGATCCCCAGGTACTGGTCCTCGGTGATATGAACGTCGCCGCCCATGGCGTACTCGTCGAGCTCCCCCTCGATCATCCGGGCCGACACGTCGGTCAGCAGCCGGGTGATGCGCTCGTGGCGGGACTGCAGGGACAGGCCGATGGACTTGATGTAGAGGTAGTCGCCGAGGAGGACGGTGATGTTCGGGCCCCACTTGGCATGGACGGATTTCCGGCCCCTCCGGACGCCGGCGTTATCGACGATGTCGTCGTGGATGAGGCTGGCCGTGTGGAGGATCTCGACGAGCGAAGCCAGGAAGACCGACTCCTCGCTCCCCGGGCTGAACAGCCGCGAGGTCAGCAGGACGAGGGCCGGCCGCAGCCTCTTGCCCCTCTTGCGCAGGACGTAGCGGCTGATCTCGGCGGTCAGCGGATTGGCGGACCGGGACCACGACTCGAGCCGGTCCTCGACCCGGTCGAGGTCGGGGCCGATCTCCCGGTAAAGGGACGACATGTCCTTCCACGGAGAGACGGAGGACCAGCGGTCGAGGAGCGGCGTCGGCGAGGTCATCGGAAGTTCAGGAAGGTCATGTGGATGCCGAGGTCCTTCGCCCGGAGGAAGGCGATGACCTCCTGGAGGACGTCGATCTTGGCCGAGGAGACCCGGACCTCGTCGCCCTGGATGGCCACCTGGGCCTTGAACTTCTCCGCCTTGACCAGCTTGACGATCTCGCGGGCCTTCTCGATGGGGATGCCGGCTTGGAACACGACGTCCTGCTTGACCGTCCGGTTGGCCCCGTCCTCGATCCGTCCGTATTCGAGGGCCCGCAACGGGACCTTGCGCTTGACCAGCTTCTCCTCGAGGGTCGTCCGCAGGGCCTTGATCTTGAAATCGTCCTCGGCGACGAGGGTCATCTTGTCCTTGTCGAGGACGATGTCGGCCCGGCTGTTCTTGAAATCGAAGCGGTTGCGGATCTCCTTCAGGGTGACGTTGACGGCGTTGGAGACTTCCTGGTGGTCGATGCGGGAGACGATGTCGAAGGAATGATCCAGGCCCATAGCCCCGCTATCTTAGCATCGCCCCCCCGTTTTTTCAAACGGGAAGAGCCGGGCGAAATTCCGCGTGGTCGTCTCGGCCAGTTCCTTCGGGGCGATCCCCCTGATACCGGCCAGGACCCGGGCGGTCTCGACGACGAAGGCGGGCTCGTTGCGCCGGCCGGAGCCCCGGTAGGGGACGGGGGCGAGGTAAGGGGAATCGGTCTCGACGATCAGGCTGTCGAGGGGAAGGGCGGAGGCGACTTCCCGGAGGGCGCTGGCCTTGGGAAAGGTCAGGATGCCGGAGAACGAGACGAGGAAGCCCCGCGCGATCATGGCTTCGGCCGTCGCCCGGTCCTCGGTGAAGCAGTGGAGGACGCCGCCCCGCGCGAACCGTTCGGCGTCGACGGCGGCGACGACGTCGGCCCCGGCCAGGCGGCTGTGG
>JBGSUG010000319.1:0-4595 GCA_041736225.1 Candidatus Aminicenantales bacterium
GGCCGGGGCCCTCGACCGGGCCGTCCTGGCCACGGTCGGGCGCCGGCCCCAGACGGTCGCCGACATCTCCGTCGCGCTCGGGCGCCACCACGACGAAGTTCTCAAGGCCCTCTCTTCCCTGGAGGTCCGGGGCCGGGTCCGCCGGATCGTCCACGACGGAAAGGTCTACTTCGCCGGACGCCGCACCTAGCGGCCCCGGTCGCCTTTACTTGCCCCGGCCGCTGTGATAGCATTTCCTCTAACGAAGGCCGAAGCCGAAAATCCGTTCGTTAGAAGAGGTAGTGCCTTCTACAAACTCGGCCCGATCGTCTCCCGACCCGACGGTCGCCTTTATCCCGATAATCCCTGCGGCCCCATCCGTCCATTCAAGTGAAGGAGTCAGCCATGTTCCTCAACACCCACTTCCCGAAGGCCGAGAAGTACTGGTACCAGGGCAAGTTTTGCGACTGGTCCGCCGCGGACTTCCATCCCATGATGCACGCCCTCCACTACGGCACCAGCGTCTTCGAGGGCATCCGGGCCTACAACACACCCAAGGGGCCGGCCGTCTTCCGCCTGCCCGAGCACATCGACCGCTTCCTCCTGTCGGCGGGCGTGATCAAGATGAAATCCCCCTACACCAAGGCGGAGATCGCCGACGCCGTCAAGCTGACCGTCCGCGAGAACAAGCTCGACAGCTGCTATATCCGTCCCCTGCTCTTCTATTCCTACGGCAACCTCGGGCTCGTGCCCAAGGCCTGCCCGGTGGAATTGGTCATCAGCGCCTGGGAGTGGGCGGCCTATCTCGGCGAGAACGCGGCCCGCGGCGTCAAGGCCTTCATTGTCCCCTGGCGCCGGGTCCACCACACCCAGTTCAACATGTCGGCCAAGCTCGGCGGCGTCTACGTCCAGTCGACGATCTGCGGCCTCGAGGCCCGCGAGGAAGGCTTCGACGAGGCCATCTTCCTGAACATGGAAGGCCGCGTCGCCGAAGGGCCCGGCCAGAACATTTTCATCGTCAAGGACGGCACGCTCGTCACCAACGGCCGCTCGGAATCCGCGCTCGAGGGGATCACCCGGACGAGCCTGCTCGAGCTCGGCGACGACCTCGGCTACAAGACGGCCGTCGGCCCGATCACCAAGGCCGACCTCTTCGGCGCCGACGAAGCCTTCTACTGCGGCACGGCGGTCGAGGTCATCCCCATCGTCGAGGTCACCGACGGGTCCGATCTGGCCGGCCCGCGGACGAAGCACGTCATCGGCACGGGCAAGCCCGGGCCGATCGCCCTGAAGATGATCCAGGCGTTCGCGGACGCCGTGTCCGGACGGAACCCCCGCTACGGCAAGTGGCTGACTTACGTCGCGAAATGAAGCGCGGGCTCCGGCTCGAGCCCATCGGCGTCGTCCGCTCGCGCTTCAAAGAGCCGGCCGACCTGCCGCCCCCGGCTTTCGCTCCGCGCGGCTTTTTCGAATGCTCGCTCGGCACGGTCGAGGTCCGGCCCGAATTCGCTGCGGGACTCGACCGCATCGAGGACTATTCCCACATCGTCGTCCTGTTCCACTTCCACCGGGCCGGTTACGCCAAGCTCACGGTCACGCCTCCGGGCCAGAAGAAGGAACGGGGTGTCTTCGCGAGCCGGTCCCCGCACCGGCCCAATCCCCTCGGGATGAGCGTCCTCAAGCTCCTCCGCCGGGACGGCCGGGTCCTCCACGTCTCCGGGCTCGACCTCGTCGACGGAACGCCCGTCCTCGACATCAAGCCCTATACCCGGCGGGACCGAAAGTCCCGGATCCGGACCGCCGACAGTAAAAAAGCGGCGCGTCCCGCGCGCTAAGCCGGAATAGGCCGGGAGCCCGGGGCTACTCCTTCAGAAGACCGTCGGCGGCGGCGCAGACGATGTCCCAGGCGCCGCGGACGTGCCGCTCCTCGGTCGTCCGCTGTCCCACGACCAGGCGGATCGTGAACTTGCCGCGAAGGGTCGTGTGGGTCAGGAAGACCGGGCCCGCGGCGTTGGCGCGTTCGAGGAGGGCGCGGTTGAGCGCGTCGAGCGCGGTCTCGTCGCGGCCGTCGTTGAGACGGAAGCAGACGAGGCCGAGATCGACCGGGGCCAGCAGCTCGAAGCGGCCGTCGGCCTCGACCCATTCCCTGACGAGCGCCGCCAGCCGGATGTGCTCGCGGACCATGGCCTGGAGCCCCTCGACGCCGTAGCTGCGGATGACGAACCAGAGCTTGAGGGCCCGGAAGCGCCGGCCGAGCTGGATGCCCCAATCGCGGTAATTTTTAACCTTGGCGTCGGCGCCGGTCTTCAGGTATTCGGGTTGGATCTCAAAGGTCCGGACGAGCGCGCCCGGGTCCCTGACGAAGTAGGCCGTGCAGTCGAAGTTGGTCAGCATCCACTTGTGCGGATTGAAGACCAGCGAGTCGGCCAGTTCGGCCCCGTCCATGATCCAGCGTTTCTCGGGCAGGAGCGCGGCGGTTCCGGCCCAGGCGGCGTCGACGTGGAACCAGACGCCGTGTTTCCGGCAGATCTCGCCGATCGCCCGCACGGGATCGATGGCCCCCGACGAAGTCGTGCCGACAGTGGCCATGACGCAGGCCGGAACGAGACCGGCCTCTTTGTCCCGGACCAGGGCCTCCTCGAGCTTTTCGGGGACGAGGGCGAAGCGCTCGTCGGTCGCGATGCGGCGGAAGTTCTTCTTCCCGAAGCCGGCGATCCGCACGCCCTTGTCGGCGCTCGAGTGGACCTCTTCGGAGGCGTAGACCGTCAGCGGGGCCCGGAAGCCGGTCTCGTTCGTCTCGAAGCCCGTCGCCCTTTCCCGGGCCGAGAGGAAGGCGCACAGGGTGGCCGTGGAGGCCGAATCCTGGATGACGCCGGAAAAGCCGTCCGGCAGCCCGATCATCTGCCTCAGCCAATCGACGGCGACCTCTTCGAGCTCGGCCGCGGCCGGCGAGGTCTGCCAGACCATGCATTGAGCCCCGAGACCGGCGGTCAGGAGCTCGCCCAGGACCGAGGCCGGGCTGTTGTTGGCCGGGAAATAGCCGAACCAGCCCGGGTGCTGCCAGTGGGTGATGCCGGGCATGACGACCCGCTCGAAATCCGCGAAGATCCCCTCCATGGCCTCTCCCCGGGAGGGCGGGACGGCGGGGATGAGCTTCTTGATGTCCCCGGGCTCGACGCGCGAGCGAACGGGGTATTTCTCGATATTTTCGAAATAATCGGCGATCCAGTCCACGAATCGGTGTCCCGAGCGCCTGAAATCGTCGTTTTTCATCGGATTCTCCTCGAACAGGGCCCTTTTTCCACCCGGGAGAGCACCTCTAATATACCCCATATCCGGGGGAAATCTCCAGGGGCGGGCGGGCCAAAAGACCATTCTGCGAAAACCGTCGAAAAGCGCCGTTTAAGCCCGCGAAAACCGTCGTCGACATCCATTTAGGATCGTTTTTCGAATACTGTAAAAAACCTGTTGCATTCGTCCCCCGGGTTGTGGTATAATTCGTAATGGTCATCGAGGGGTTCATTAAAAAATTCCAAAATCTGGTTTGTGTCCCTGTCTGCCTATCCCCGCTATTTATTGGCACTTCTCCTACTTCCGGGATTCCCTCTTGAGGCAGCGAGGGGATATCGCCGCTCGAAACGCAACGGATCCTCCCAGACTCCTGTTTTATCCGGTGAGTGACTCAGATGGAAGGCCAAGACCCCCTTTCCGATTTCTCCGATAAAACCCATTCCCTCTCCCAGACCGCCCTGGCCTGATGCCCGGCCAGGGCGGTCTCCCTCTAGCCCCCAAGAAGAAAAAGAAGGGACCTGGTCTTCACACGTCCGGGGACAAACCAGTTAGTGTGAAGACCAGGTCCCTTCTTTCTTCTTATTCTTTTTGCTATAATCGTTCCGGCTTATACAGAAGGGAAGTCCGTGCGATGCGGACACAGCCCCCGCTACTGTAACCGGGGACGAATCCCGAGTGACGCCACGGCCGCAAGGCTGGAAGGCTCGGGAGGAGAGCGATCCGGGAGTCAGGATACCTTCCTTAAGCCTCGCTCGACCGGTCTTCGGGAGGAAGACGGAGAACGAATTCCAGCGGGGGCGGAGACGGAGCCCCTGTCATGGACGGACGAACGCGCGGCCCGGCGGCCTTCCTCGCAGCATCCCTCTTCCTCCTCCCCTTCTCCCTTCTCGCGAAAGACCCCCAGGCCGGCGTCCCGCCGGTCCTGAAACACGACGTCGTCGTCACGGCCACGCGCCTCGAGACGCCGGAAAAGAAGGTCGGCAGCTCCCTCACCGTGATCTCCGGCGAGGAGCTCGCCCGGACCGGCAAGGCCTTCGTCCTCGACGCCCTCGAGACGGCCCTGGGCCTCGCGACCGTCCGCAACGGCGGCCCGGGCGCGACGGCTTCGGCCTCCATCCGCGGCGCCAACGGCGAACACACGCTCGTCCTTCTCGACGGCCTCGAGCTCAACGATCCGATCAATCCCTCCCGCTCCTGCGACCTCGCCCACCTCGCGCTCGTCGAGGTCGACCGGATCGAGATCCTCCGCGGTCCCCAGGGGCTGCTCTACGGCTCGGACGCGCTCGGCGGTGTCGTCAACGTCATCACCCGCACGGGCCGCGGCC
>JBGSUG010000350.1:0-7117 GCA_041736225.1 Candidatus Aminicenantales bacterium
GTGGGCGCCAACTGCACGCTTGCGAGCGACCAGATGGCCGGATGCGTCCGGGCCCTCGGGGCGGCCACGTCGCTGCCTCTCATCGCCCAGGCCAACGCCGGCCAGCCCGTCGCCGCCCCCGACGGGACGATCGGTTACACCCAGTCCCTCGAGGATTACACTCGGTTCATGCCAGATATCGTCGCGGCCGGCGCGTCGTTCGTCGGCGGATGCTGCGGGACGACGCCGGCTTTCACCCGGGCGATGGCCCGGATCCTCGTCAAGGAGTGACCATGACCAACTCGGATCTTTTTCCCAGGATGAGCGAGGCCATCGTCGCCGGGGACCGCGGGACCGCCGCCGGGCTCGCCGCCGAGGCGGTGAAGGCCGGGTTGGACCTCCTCGAGGTCGTCGAACAGGGCTACGTCCCCGGCATCAAGAGGGTCGGCGAGCTCTGGGAGCAGGGCGAGTATTTCCTGCCCGAGCTCATCTCCAGCGCCGAGGCCATGAAAGCGGCCATGGCCGTACTCGAACCCGAGTTCGAGCGCCGGCACATCGGCGCCCGGATGGGCGGCCGGGTCGTCATCGGAACGGTCGAGGGCGACATCCACGACATCGGGAAGAACCTCGTCGCGTCGATGCTCCAGGCCGGCGGCTTCGAAGTCTTCGACCTCGGGGCCGACGTCAAGCTCGAGCGCTTCGTCGACAAGGCCGAGGAGGTCGGCGCGGGGCTGATCTGCCTGTCGGCCCTGCTGACGACAACGATGACGAACCAGCGCCGCCTCATCGGGATCCTCGAAGAACGGGGCCTGCGCGGCAAGTACAGGGTCCTGGTCGGCGGCGCGCCGGCCAGCCGGCGCTGGGCCGAGGAGATCGGCGCGGACGGATACGCCGAGAACGCGGTCGCCGCAGTCAAGCTGGCCAAGTCCCTGGCCGGCCGGGGCTGAGCCTCCGGTGTAGGACCTCCGGAAATCCAGGCACGGGAGAGAACGGACATGTTCAATGCGAAAAGACCGAAACTGGAGCTCCTCGACAAGGGGTTCGTCGAAAAGATCGTCGACGAGGCGCTGACGCTCCTCGAGCGACACGGGGTCATGGTCGAGAACGCCGAGGCCGCGCGCCTCCTCGGGGAGGCCGGGGCCCGGGTCGACGCCGGAACCCAGCGGATCCGGCTCGGGCGCAAGCTCGTCGAGGACTGCCTGGCTTCGACCCCGGCCACGATCGTACTCTACGACCGCAAGGGCGAGAAGGCCTTCGCCGTCGGAGGGGACGAGGTCCACTTCGACCCGGGCTCCGCGGCCGTGACCATGCTCGACCATGCGACGCAGGAGGAGCGCAAAGCCTCCACCCGGGACGTCGTCGATCTCTACAAGCTCGTCGAGACGCTCGAGCACCTCCACTTCCAGAGCACGGCGCTCATCGCCGCGGACGTCCCGGCCTCGGTCTCCGACGCCTACCGACTCTACCTCGGCCTCGTCCTCTCGGAAAAGCCCTTCGTCACCGGGACGTTCCGGGTCGAGGGGTTCAAACCGATGAAGGACTTCCTGGCCGCCGTTCGCGGCGGCGAACGGCAACTCGCATGCAAGCCGCTGGCCATCTTCGACGCCTGCCCCTCCCCTCCCCTGAAGTGGAGCAACCTGACGGCCCAGAGCCTGGTCGACTCCGCCCGGGCCGGCATCCCTTCCGAGCTCATCTCGATGGGCATGACCGGGGCGACCTCGCCGGCCTCGATCGCCGGGACGCTCGTTCAGCATACCGCCGAGAACCTCAGCGGGCTGGCCATCTGCCAGGCCGCTCGGCCGGGCGCGCCGGTCATCTTCGGCGGCTCACCCTCGAGCTTCGACATGCGGAAGGGCACGACGCCGATGGGCGCGATGGAGACCATGATGATCGATGCCGCTTACGCCCAGATCGGCAGGGCCCTGAACCTGCCGACCCACGCCTACATGGGCCTGAGCGACGCCAAGGTCAACGATCCCCAGGCCGGCTTCGAGACGGCCCTCGGCGCGGCGCTCGCCGCCCTGGCCGGCGTCAACGTCGTCTCCGGCCCCGGCATGCTCGATTACGAGAGCTGCCAGAGCCTCGAGAAGCTGGTCATCGACGACGGTATCTGCGCCATGGTCTACCGCCTGCTCGAAGGCATCGCCCAGCGGGACGAGCCCGTCGCTCTGGGGCTCTTCGAGGGATTCCGGGAGGGGATGTCCTTCCTGACCACGGCTCACACCCGGCAGTGGTATCGCAAGGAGCACATCCCGTCCGGGCTCGCCGACCGGGATCCTTACGACGCCTGGGTGGCGGCCGGCCGGACCACGATCGTCGATAAGGCGCACGCCGACGTCCTCAAGCGTCTCGGAAAGTACGCGGCGCCTACCTTGGCCGAAGGCCTGCGAAAAGAGCTCGACGGGATCATGGCTTCCTACGCCCGCTCGTCGGGCGTCGCCGCTCCGCTCTTCCCCGGATCGTGAGACCCGGCGACGGGCTCAGTCGAGGTCCCAGACCTCGAGGTATTCGGGCAGCTCGACCGTCCAGCCCCTGTCCCGCCTGATGCCTTCGGCCGTCTTGGCGGCCACGTCGGCGTCCCCGTGGGTGACGAACAGGCGCTTGGGCGGGGTCTTGAAACCGTCCAGCCAGCGGCGGAGGCCGGCCCGGTCGGCGTGGGCCGAGAAACCGTTGATCTTGGTCACCTTGGCCCGGACCGGAAGAGTTTTCCCGAGGATGCGGACCTCGGGCCCGCCTTCGAGGATCTTGCGGCCCAGCGTGTCGCGCGCCTGGTAGCCGACGAAGAGGACGGTCGATTCCGGGCGGGAGATGTTATGGACGAGGTGGTGCTTGATCCGCCCGCCGGTGACCATGCCCGAGCCGGCCATGATGACGGCCGGACCGCGGGCGTCGTTGATGGCCTTGGACTCTTCGGTCGTGCGGACGATGGTCAGGCCCGGGAAGCGGAAGGGATTGCGCCCGGCCGCGAAGAGGCGGCGGGTCTCGTCGTCGAAGGACCCGTCGTTGCGCTCGAAGGCCGCGGTCACCTCGCGGGCCATCGGGCTGTCGAGGAAGACCGGCACCGGCGGGATGGCCTTGGCGTAGACGAGCCGGCTGAGATGGTACATCAGGTCCTGGGCCCGCTCGATGGCGAACGTCGGGATGACGACGTTGCCGCCCGCCGCGACGGTCTCCCGGATAGTCCGGGCCAGGAGCTCCTCGACATGGCCCGGGTCCTCGTGGTCCCGGTCGCCGTAGGTCGACTCCATGACCGCGTAATCGGCGGCCTCGAAAAGCGACGGGTCGCGGACGAAGGGCATGTTCCACTGGCCGATGTCGCCCGAGAAGACCAGTGTACGGACGGTCCCCCTCTCTCGGACGGTGACCTCGATCATGGCCGAGCCGAGGATGTGGCCGGCGTCCCGGAAGCGGACCGAAACGCCGCGCCCGAGCTCGGTCGGGACGTCGTAGGCGACCTCCTCGACGAGCGGCATGGCCGCCTGCACGTCCTGGACCGTGTAGAGCGGGACGACCGGGTGGTCCACCGTCCGGTTCTCCCTCTGGTGGCGGCGCTTCTTGTAGGCCGCGTCCTCCTCCTGGATCTCGGCGGCGTCCATGAGCGCGATCGACAGGATGTCGGCCGTCGCGTTTGTGGTCAGGATGGTGCCCGAGAAGCCGTCCCTGACGACCTTGGGGATGAGCCCCGAGTGGTCCAGGTGGGCGTGTGTGAGCAGGATGAAATCGAGGTCTTCCGGGGGGACGGGCAGGGCTTCCCAGTTCCTCTCGAGAAAGGAGCGCTCCTGGAACAGGCCGCAGTCGACGAGGAGCTTCAGGCCGCCCGCATCGAGGAAATAGCACGAGCCCGTCACCTGGCGGGCGGCTCCGAAGAATGCCAGCTTCATGTCGCCTCTCCGTTCAGTAGGGATGGGATCTGTAGAATTCCGCCTGGGCCGCGACGAAGAGCATCCGGACGAGGAGCCGGAAGAGGATGTAGATCTGCATGACGGCGAAGGCGGCGACGACGGGCGCCGGTCCGGGGCCGCCGAGCGGCCCGAGGACGGCGGAAAGGACGATCGTGCCCGCCAGGGCGGCGCCGACGATGAGGAGGTAGAGGGCCCAGGCCCGGAAGAAGCGCCTCTTGAGGAAGATCAGCGCGTGGCGGAGGGCTTTGAGAACTCTCCGTTCGTCGTCGGCGACGACGGCGATGCGGGTGTAGTCGACGATCATGTGGACGACCGAGAGCAGGAGCAGGGCGATGAGGAAATGGGCGTTCGACAGGATGAGCGGAAGCCACTCCGTCGGGGCGCTCTTCATCGCCGGCCCGATCAGCGCCGAGACGAGCTCGAGCACGATGCCGAAGGTCAGGAAGAGGAAGACCAGGGAGACGAGAAAGATCCGCGTGAACCGTCCGAAATAGCGTCCGCAGTCGCCGGCGAATGCGGCCAGGGTCGCCTTGCCTTCCCTGTCGAGGAGGCGCCCGAAGATGCCGCCGTTGAGGAAGACCTGGAGGGCGAGGTAAAGGACGGCGGCGACGAGGAGGCCGGCGAGAAGGGCCGGCCGTGCGTCGCCGTATTTAAGGGCGGTCTCGCCCAGCCACATGAGGTCGGCCGGCCGGACGCTCGAGCCGAGGAGGGAGTGCCCCAGCTCGGCCTGGGCGATGGTCAGAAAGGGAACGGCCGCGGCCGCGGAGAAAACGACGTTGACGGCGTAGAGCACGGCGAGGACGAGAGGCTTCCGGACCGTCGTCCCCAGCCCGTTGGCGATGGCTTTGAACACGCCCATGGTCTATCTCCTCAGATCCACGATCCGATGAATTGGAACAGGTTCTGCAGCAGGAACAGGTGCTGGCTGATCATCTTGACGACGTTCCTGCGGAGGCCGTCGGCGCCGCGGCTGTTGTTGGCCAGGTTCTCGTCGATCAGCCAGACGCCGGCGGGATCGATCTCGGCGCTTGCCACCTCGACTGGTTTGACGAACTCCAGCCGGGCCCAGCGGGCTTGCCCGTTCCAGGACCGGGTCTCGGTCGTCCCGTCCTTGAAACGGACGAGGACCTCGACCAACGCGTCGCCCCCGAGCCGGGCTTCCCCGAAGCGCCTCAGGACGACCGTGGTCCGGTAAGCCGCCTGCGGCGGTCCCCCGGGAGCGTCCATCCCGGTCTTTTCGAGCTCCGCGATCTTCTTGCCGGTCCATTCCGTGCGGGCGCCGTCCGCGTCGTAGACGCCCCGGCGGCGGAGGGGGACCTTGGCGGAGGATACGGCGGCGATGCCGTAGTCGAAGGCCTCGGTGCCTTCGAGGAGCTCGTCGAAGAACCAGGTCATGTCCTTGCCGGAGAGCTCGTTGACGACGGCGACGAAATCGGACTTGGTCGGATGCTTGAACCGGTAGCGCATGTGGTAGGTCCGCATGATCCTCGACCAGACCGGCTCGCCGAGGAGCCGTTCGAGCGTCTCGAGAAGCGTCGCAGCGCGCATGTAGACGTTGGCGCCGTAGCTGCCGCTGTTGTAGAAGTTCCAGGACCAGGCGGTCACAGGATCGTAGCGGACGGTGTGGATGGCCGCGACCCGGTTGAGCTCGAAATCGAAGTTCCTGGGCAGACGGAGGAACCAGTCGAGGGGTAAACCTTTTAAAACCAAGGACATGGCCCCAGGCCCGTAGGCTTTGGCCAGGACCTTTCCCGTCGAGTAGGTGTTGAAGCCCTCGTCGAGCCAGGCCGCCTCGAATTCGTTGTTGGCCGCCAGTCCGTACCAGTAGCCGTGGCCGAACTCGTGGACGATGACGCCCTCCGGCGAAAGGACGTTGCGGCTGGCGAGGACCCGCGTCCCCGCGGTGAACAGGGTCGGGTACTCCATGCCGCCGCTTTCGGTCCGGAAGGGCGGATCGACCATGGTCACTGTCTCGTAGGGATAGGGGCCGTACCAGAGGCCGTAATACTTGATCGCCGCCCGGAGGGCCCGGAAGTGGCGCTCGATCTGGCCCTTGTGCTCGGGCGCGATGAGCAGGATCATCCTGACGTCGGGGAGCCGGACCTCTTCGAGCGGCCGGCCGAGCCGTTCGGCGGTCTCCGCGTATTCCCCCGGCGTGACTTCCCTCGCGCCGATGAAGTCCCTCTCGATCTTGATGTAACGCGGGTCGGCCGTCCAGGCGAAATCGTGCACCATGGCCTGACGGTAGGTGTAGGTCGTCCGTCCGGCGGCGCCGTCGACCACGGCCCCGGTCTGTTTGCCCGAGGATCCGACGACGAAACGGCTGGGGACGTCGATATGGACGACGAAATCGGCGAAGTCGGCGAAGAACTCCGAGTTCTGATGGTAGGCGTGGGCGTTCCAGCCCTTCCCCGCCTCGTAGACCCCGGGCTTCGGGAACCACTGGGCGATGAAGAAGGAATCCCGGTAATAACCCGACCGGGCCACGGTCCGGGGGATCTTGCTGCGGAACTCGAGCCGGATCCGGACGCTTTCGCCGGGTTGGACGGGCGCGGGAAAGAGGACCCTGACGACGGTCTGGTCGTCGGGATGCTCCGGGCCGTCGGGAGTGACGTAGTGAAGGGTCGGCTTGAGATCGGAGCCGTCGGCCAGCCGGATGTCCGTGATGTCGATCCAGCCCCACTCCCCGTCGTCGGGCGCGGCGCCGCGGCTGAACATCGATTCCGCCGCGGCCTCGCGGAGGAAGGCGCTGTCCTCGTTCTTGAAGGCGTTCCAGTAAAGGTGGAGGAGCATGTCCGGGACCGCTTCGGCGGTGGGATTGGTCCAGACGATCTCTTCCTTGCCAAGGAGCGTTTTTTCGGCGTCGTCGAGCTCGACCCAGATCTCGTAGCGGAGCCCGGGCGCGCCGGCCGCCGTAACGGCGGGGTCCTGCGAGGGCCGCAGGGCCGCCGGCAGGACGAGGAGCGCGGCGCCCAGGAGGCAGACCGGCACGGTTTTTTTTGTCGACATGAGAAACCCCCTTGACGGGCCCAATTCAGCCCTTCAGCCATTCCTCCCAGGCAACCCGCCTGGGAAAGTTGATGAACGTGAGGAGAAGGGAAGCGAACAGGAGCTTGTAGAAGTCGATGTTCTGCCCGGCGACCAGGAAGAGGGCCAGGCCCGCGACGGCCGGGATCTCGCCGAGCACCAGCATCACCAGGGAGGCGCTCTGGAGCCGCCGGAGCGCGGCCGGGGTG
>JBGSUG010000376.1:0-5936 GCA_041736225.1 Candidatus Aminicenantales bacterium
GCCGCCCTGGCGGGCGGAGATCTCGGCCATCATCCGCACGGCTTCTTCCGGTCCGGCGTTGGCCAGGAACTCAGCGGCGGCCGCGGAGATGGTCACGATCCTCTTGAGCTGGGTCGCGTCGGATTTGTCGGGTGTGTCGCCGCTCGTGTGGTACCACTGGTCGGGCCAGACGATCATCAGGACGGCCGGGATGCGGACGCTGCCGTCGATGAAAACATCGTGATCGCTCCCGCCGGAGTAGCGTTCGACCAGGAAGTAGAAGGGGTCGCGCGAGCCGGTCGGCGCCAGCACGCCGCCCGACCGCCAGCCCGTCTCCTGGGCGTCCCGCTGCGAATCGCCCATCCACTCGTAGTAGGAGGCCATGACGTCGTTGAGGTAGGTCGGCAAAGACCACGGGGTCTGGTTGAGGCGGTTGAAGCTCTGGTTCTCGATCAGGCCCTCGCCGACCATGTCCAGGTTGATGTTGGCGAATATCTTCTTCCGGATGTCCGGGTTGAGACCGAGGTAGGCCGCCGTCCCCGAGATCTCGGGCACGAACAAGAAGCGGACGGACCGCTTGAGCGGCGGGATACGGCCTTCGGCGACGAGCTTCCGCAGCACCCGGGCGGTCTCCAGGATGGCCGTGCACCCGGAGGCGTTGTCGTTGGCCCCCTGTTTGGCCCAGCCCTCGTAGAGGTGGGCGGTGAAAACGAGCTCCTCGTCGGGACGCTCGGTCCCCTTGATCAGGGCGACCGTCAGCTGGTCCTTGTAGTCCGCGACGGCCTGGGTCTTGACGACGGCCCGGACGACGATCTTGCGGCCGCGCTCCAGGGCGTCCCGGAGGTCCTGCCCCTGCCGCTGCGATACCGTGAAGCCGAACGTCGCGCGGTCCCCCGGCCCGAGGCGCAGGCCGTTCCAACCGACCTCGTCCCGGTCGAACTCGGGATGGCTCGAGGCCCAGCCCACGAGGCCCGCGGCGCCGTATTTCTGCACGCCCAGCCGCCGGGCCCTCTCGGGCGCTCCGTTGACCAGCAGGATCTTGCCCTCGATGTCCCTGTCCTTGTAGAACTCCTCGCGGTCGCCCGGTCCGACGTAGACGAGCTCGGCCGTCGTGTCCGTCGTCGCGCTGCCCGAGCAGAGAGAAGCCGGCACGTCGTCGAGTTCGGCGATCTTGGCGAGCTCCGGCTCGACGGTCCACAGCTCGGCCGACTCCGCGTCCCAGGTCGTCCCGCCCTCGACGGGGAGGTCGATGGTGAAGGAGTCTTCGAGTCCGTATTCGCGGAGCTTCCCGAGGATGAACGCGGACTCGAAATACCCGCTCCGGTATTCGTCGGCCTTGCGGTTCCGGTTGACCCCGGTGAGATGGATCTCGTTCTGGAGGGCCCGCTCGCCGGAGGCCTCGTTGACGATGGCCCGCAGGACCTCCGGAGAGCTGGGCGCCGGCCGGGGCGGGGTGTCCTGGACGACGGCGGGAACGAGCCCGGCCAGCATGAGGATGAGGACGGCGAGATGCGGGATGCGCTTCATGAGGGCCTCCTGGGACGCGATGAGGGACGCATTATACCCCTTCCGGGCGCCGT
Organism: Candidatus Aminicenantales bacterium; assembly: GCA_041736225.1. Lineage (GTDB taxonomy): Bacteria > Acidobacteriota > Aminicenantia > Aminicenantales > Saccharicenantaceae > RBG-16-66-30. Next base: position 1,560 of record JBGSUG010000376.1, read on the forward strand.
TGTGCTACAATACCGCCACGCTACGGGAAGGAGGTCCGGCCATGATCGCCACGGAAACCGCCAAGACGGCCCTGCTCATACTGTTCGGTCTCTGCATCCTCTGGATCGTCGTCATCATCGTCAAGAACGACATGCAGACCATCGTCCGCGCCCTCATCGTCGCGGCCCTCGTCGGCCTGGGGCTCTACTACGTCAATCAGACCAAGCTCGAGACCCTGTCCTTCACCGCCGTCAAAGAAGAGCTCTTCCCGGTCAAAGCCCGGGCCTACACCTTCGACAAGCGCGAGAGCTTCGTCGCCGGGACCTCGACCACGGCCTACATCTTCGAAGACCCCGGGCCGCCGCTCTCCCTGGCCATGGCCGACGGCGGCAGGTACATGACCATCAAGGACGTCCGGTCGGTCAACGTCGTCCTGGAATACCTCGGGCTACCGCCGGTCGCGGCAGGCGTGGCGGAACTGGCTTCGCTGACCGGCCGGACCCTCGACGCCGATAAATTCCGCTGGGACGACTACGAGAGGGGCGTGCTCCTGCTCGAGCGGGGCATCTGCCGCGACATGACCTCGGCCCGGTCGTTCACGTGCATCGCCCGGATCACCGTCATGGCCCGCTGAGGAACGGCGGCGGGGGGCCTTGCAATATCCGCGGGCTTGTCCTAGAGTAACGCTTCACCTTCCGAAAGGAGCCCCGAACGCATGAGCGCGACGACAGCGGCCACCCTGGTCCTGGCCGTCATGGTCGCCGCCTTCATCGTCGCCAAGCTCCTCAAGGTCTCGACCGAGCTTTCGCTATTCGCGACCGCCCTGGCCGGCTCGCTCGCCGGGGGCACCGGCATCCCGGCCCGGCACATCGTCGAGGGGGCATTCACCTACTTCGACATCGTCCTCATCTTCGTCACGGCCACGTTGTTCATGAACCTGCTCAAGGAATCGGGGGCGGCCGCGTTCGCCGTCCGGGCCATCGTCCGCCGATTCCACCGGCACAAGGCCCCGCTCTTCGTCCTGCTGGCCCTGCTGCTCCTCGTCCCCGGGGCGCTGACCGGGGCCGGCAGCGTGACCGTCCTCATCATGGGCGGCATGGCCGCCACGATCCTGGGCACCATGGACATCCCCGGGCCCAAGATCGCGGCCATCATCTTCGTCATCGCCGGGCTGAGCGCCGCCGCCCCACCCGTCAACCTCTGGGCCATGCTGACGGCCGCGGGCGTCAACATGCCCTACGTCGGGTTCTTCCTGCCGCTCCTCGTCCCGTGCGTCCTCCTCGCCCTCCTGACGATCTTCATCCTGGGGGCCCGATCGAAGCCGGTCGACCTGGCCAAGGCCATGGCCGAGCTGCCCGAGGCGCCGGCGAGGATGAGCTGGCTCCGCGTGGCGGTCCCCTTCGTCGTCTTCTTCCTCCTCGTCGTCGCCGGCCGGGCCTTCCCCTTCGACGTGCCCGTGCTCGGCCTGCCGCTGATGTTCGCCGCGGCCGCGGCGGCCGCATGGGTCCTGTCGCCCGTCCGCCTCGACGTCCTCAAAGTCTCCCGGGAGACCGTCCAACAGCTCCTGCCCCTCATCGGGACGCTGACCTGCGCCGGGATCCTCGTCCAGATCATGGCCCTGACCGGCGTCCGCGGCCTCATCGCCATCACCACGGTGACCCTGCCCGTGACGGTCGTCTTCCTGACGCTCTTCGTGACGCTGCCCGTGTCCGAAGCCGTGCTGATGTGGGGCGCGGCGCCCGTGCTGGGCGTACCGCTCGTACTCCTCTTCAACACGATCGGCCTCGACCCGGTCGTGGCCCTGGCCGGGATGAGCGTCATCTGGCCCCTCGGCGACGCCATTCCGCCGACGGCCATCATCGGGCGCCTGACCACGGCCACCGTGGGCCTGAAGGAGCCGTACGTGAAATTCCTGAGATACTGTCTCGCGCCGGCGGCCCTCATCGCCGTCGTCGGGACGCTGATGGTCGTCTTCAGCAAGAAACTGTCTTTCCTGACGGTGTTTTAACATGGCGACCGTCGTGACCCTGTTCTACTATGTGCTGACCGCCTACATCGCTTTCCTGCTGGTCGGGAATTTCCTGAAGCGGAAGAACTGGCAGGAGGAGGCGCTCACCGTCATCGTCCTCCTCCCGTTCATCCTGCGCCTGCTGAGGCTCAAATGATCCGCAAGTCCGTCGTCGCGGCGCTGGGGGTCGTCCTGGCCGTGTTGGCCGGGCTGAGCTTCTACCGCAGCCGTCACCTGGCCGAGCCCGTCGTCGCCGGGCCGGGGGTCGCGCGCGTAGCCACGCTCGGCGATTATTTCAAGCCGGTGAAAGGGACGATCAACGACGCCAACGTGTACGTCCTCGAAGGCCGGGAGCCGGGCGGGACCGTCCTCCTCCTCGGCGGCACCCACCCCGAGGAACCGGCCGGGCGCCTCGCCACCTGGATCTTCGCCGAGAACGCCGAGCTCGCCCAGGGCCGCCTCTTCGTCGTCCTGACGGCCAACCGGAGCGCTTCGACCGCGACCCGGCTCGGCGGGGCCTATCCGCCGGACTTCACCATCCCCACGGCCTGGGGCGGCCAGAAGTTCCGCATGGGCGACCGCTGGTCCAACCCCCTCGACCAGTGGCCCGATCCCGAGGTCTACCTCCACTACCCGACCCGCCAGGAGCTGGCCTACGTCGACATCCGCAACCTCAACCGGGCCTTCCCGGGGAGGCCGAACGGCACGCTGACCGAGCGGACCTGTTACGCCATCATCGAGCTCATCCGCCGCGAGAGGGTAGACATCGCCATCGACTTCCACGAGGCCGAGCTCCAGTACCCGGTCATCAGCACCATCGTCGCCCACGAGAAGGGGGCCGACCTGGCCGCGACGGCCTCGATGTTCATCAGCAGCGTCGAGGGCTTCGCGATCGGCGTCGAGAACTCGCCCAAGGCCCTGCGCGGGCTGTCCCACCGCGAGATCGGCGACGCCACCGACGCCATCTCGCTCCTGCTCGAAGCCCCGGAGCCTTTCCTCGACGCGACGCGCGGGCGGACGGACAGGGCGCTTCTGCTCACCGGCAAGGACGAGTTCGTCGTCCGGGCGGGAAAGAGGGGCCTGCTCTTCGAGAAGATCGACGAGAACGGCTGGCCCATCGACATCCGGGTCGGCCGGCACACCTCGACCGTTCTCCAGATCCTGGAGAATTGGTCGGTCGATAAGCCGGACAGGGCCGTCGTCGTCTCAGGCGTCCCCCGCTACACCGAAGTCGTCGCAAAAGGGACGGGGGCCTTCCTCAAGGACCCCGGGACGGCCCCGGCCGGGAAGCTCTTCTTCGAGTAGGCGGCCGGCGGACCGGGGAAACCCGGTCAGGCCGCCGTCCTCCGGCCCCGCAGGAACCCGATGAGGGCCAGGATGATAGCCAGCCCCAGCAGGATGCCCAGGATCAGCGTCGTCGACTTCTTGCTGGCGACGGTCTTGTCCAGTTCGGCCGTCAGGGAATTCTTGTCGGCGGTCAGGGCGGCCAGCTTGTTGCTCTGCTCCTCGGCCGCGGCCTTGAGCGAGGCCTCGGTCTGCTGCAGCGCGGCGATCTCCGCTTCCTTGGCCGTGATCAGGGTTTCCATCTCGGCCACCTTCGTTCTCAGGTTGCCGATGGCGCCGTTGAGCGACCGGACCTTCTTCTGATAGGAAGCTTCGGTCTCCTTACCCGCGGCCAGGGCATTGTCCAGTTCTGTCTTCTGGACTTCGAGCGCCGCCAGCTGGTCCTTGAGCGAAGCGGCAGTCGTCGCGAGTTGCTTGTTCTCGCTCTGAGCGCCGGAGAGGGCGCTCTGAGTGTCGGCGAGGCCCTTGTCCAGCGTTTCGTTCTTCTTGGTGAGATCGTCGATGCGCGCGTTGGCCTGGGCCATCTGCTCGGCGTTCTCCTGTTCGACCCTCTCCAGGCGTTTCTTGGAAACGCAAGCGGTCGACGACAGCAGAAAGACCACGGCGATCGCCAGGCTCAGGACGGCGAGCGTTTTTTTGGACATGACTCCTCCCTCTTCTTCGAAATTTTATCGCGCCAAGCGAAATAGGGACGGGTCAAGGGGTCCGGGTTCGCCGGACGGGACCATTATCGGGTGAATTCCCAGTCCGTGTCAAATGAAGAAAAACGGGGCGGGCGCAGCCCAGCAGCGTCACGATCGCTAGGATGTAGGTGACGGTGAGGGCGATGAAAGGAAGCGAGCCGGACGAAGCGCGGCGATAGACAGGGCCGTTGCCGCCGGGAGCCGGCAGGGGCCGGGGGTCCCAGGGCAGTCCGTAGCGCTCGCACAGGCCCTTGACGTTCAGCAGATGGATGACCGGAACGCCCGCGGCGGCCATGGCCTGGAGGACGCCGCGCTCGGGCGGGGGCGGAACGAAGACGCCTTCGGCGAGCCCCGGCCGGAGC
>JBGSUG010000381.1:0-4505 GCA_041736225.1 Candidatus Aminicenantales bacterium
CCGGCCGACGTGCCGGCCTCCCAGCCCCAGCCGGCGATCGAGCCCGCGAACCGTCCGCCCCAATCCCTGTAGGTCAGCGGCGTCGCGGCCTCCATGACCTCGACGGCTCCGGATAGGCCGGGGAGAACGCGTTCCGCCGTCCGCATGAGGTCCGAAGCCAGCCGTTTCTTGTACCCAGCGTAACCTTCGCGCCGCCTCTTCTCCGCCAGTCGCCACGACGAGAAGTGCTCGTAGGGAAAACCCGCCCGGAGGACGAGGGCGTCCCGGCCCCGGGGCACGAGGCCGGGGACCTTGCGGGACCAGAGGCAGATCTCGATCTCCCGCCGGTCGAAATCCTCGAGCCCGCTCTCGCCGCTCCCGGCCTCGTGCCGGTAGAAGAGGTGATCCGCCCGCATCGCCGAGAGGTCCGCCTCCCCGGAGCGGAGGCCGAGATAGACGCAGAGCTCGGACTCCGTATAGGGAGCGGCGCGGACACGGTCGAGGTCGAGTCCGGCGGAGTCGGCCGGATCGACGAGCTCGAGGAAGGTGGTTTTGTAATCGGCGTTGGAGACGACCAGTCCCGCGTCAACAACGTCGCCCGCCGCCGTGACGACCCCCGCGGCACGGCCGGCCTCGATCACGATCCGGCGGACCGCGGTCCCCTGACGGAGCTCGCCGCCGGCGAGGAGGAACCGCTCGCGGAGCAGGTCGGCCAGGACGTGGACACCCCGATCAGGGGACCAGATCCCCTCTCCGGACATGACGTTCCACATCAGGGCCAGATTGAGCATGGACATCCGGGGCGGCTCCGAACCCATGGACCCGAGAAGGTTTTTCAGAGCGACGCTCGAGATCAGCGGGTCGAGAACGGCGGCGGCGGGCGTTTGGGCCAGCCCTGATTCTACGAGATCCTTCGAAGAGTCGAAGTCGGGATGCCGGAAGTCCATGTCCCCGGCCTCCGCGATCCCCTTTCGCAGCACCGAGAAGAATCGGGACAGCCCGGCCGCCTCGCCCGGATAGAGTCGGGCGAGCGCGGCTTCGAGCTCGTCGAGCGGTCGGGAGATGACGACGTCGAGCCCGGGCGTCCGGACCTCGAACGAGCTCCGGCGGAGGGCCGGGGGCTCCTCGACGCCCGCCTCCGCCAAAAGCGCGCGGACGCGGCCGGGGAAGGAGAAAGACAGCGGGCCCATGGGGAAGGAGTATCCGCCCCTGCGGAAAATGTAGCTCGTCCCCCCCGGCAGGGCCTTCTTCTCGAGGACGACGACGCGCCTCCCGGCCCGGGCCAATTTGGCCGCGGCCATGAGACCGCCGAGTCCCGCCCCGATCACCGCCACGTCGTACATGCCGGCCCCATCATAACCAAATCCCCCCTTGAAAAAAATGGAGTTCCCCCATTTTTTCCGATTGGTGTTAAAATGCCGCCATGCCGAACGTCGTCGGGATCATCATGGCCGGGGGCCAGGGCAGCCGGCTCTTCCCCCTGACCAAGGTCCGGAGCAAGCCGGCCGTTCCGGTCGCGGGCCGGTTCCGCCTGATCGACATCCCCATCTCCAACTGCATCCACTCGAACGTCCAGAGCATCTTCGTCCTGACCCAGTTCGCCAGCGAATCCCTCCACCGCCACATCTTCACGACCTACCGCTTCGACAGCTTCCACCGCGACTACATCACCCTGCTCTCGGCCCAGCAGACCCTGACGAACCGCAACTGGTACCAGGGGACGGCCGACGCCGTGCGCCAGAACCTAGAATTCATCGAGGACCCCGCGGCGCTCGTCCTCATCCTCTCCGGGGACCACCTCTACCGGATGGACTACCGCAAGTTCGTCGACTTCCACCTGACCGCCGGCGCCGAGATCAGCATCGCCGTGACGCCGGTCCGGGCCGAGCAGGCCCACGAGTTCGGCGTCATGAAGGTCAACGCCCGGGGCCGGATCACGGAATTCCACGAGAAGCCCCGGACACCCGAGGACGTCGAACGGATGCGGGTCGGAGAAGACGTCTTCGACCGGTTCGACACCCCGGCCAACGGCCGGACCCACGTCGCCTCCATGGGCATATACCTCTTCAACCAGGGCGTCCTGCGGGACCTCCTGGCCCACACCGAGACCAAGGATTTCGGCAAGGAGGTCATCCCCCATGCCATCGGCCAGCGGAAGGTCTGCGGCCATTTCTTCGACGGCTACTGGGAGGACATCGGGACCATCCGCAGCTTCTTCGAGGCCCACATGGACCTGACCCGGCCCCTGCCGCGGTTCGACTTCTACGACGAGGAACGGCCCATCTTCACCTTCCCCCGGTTCCTGCCCGGCTCGAAGATCCTCGGCGCCGACGTCGCAAACACCATCCTCTGCGAGGGCAGCATCGTCAACCGGTCGCGCATCCGCGATGCGATCGTCGGCATCCGGACGCGCATCGGCGAGAACTGCCGGATCGAGCGGGCCATCGTCATGGGCGCGGACTTCTACGAATCCCTGGACGAGATCGAACGGAACCGCGACCGGGGCATCCCGGACGTCGGCATCGGCCGCGACTGCGAGATCCGCGACGCCATCGTCGACAAGAACGCCCGGATCGGCCACGGCGTCCGGCTCGTCAACAGGAACGGCGTGGCCGCGCAGACCGCCGACAACCACGTCATCGTCGACGGCATCATCGTCGTCCCCAAGGACGCCGTCATCCCCGACGGCACCGTCATCTGACGGCCTAGAGGGAGGTCAAGCGGAGGAACACGGACTCGAGGTCCGGGCCCGTCCGGGCGGAGCGCAGGATCCGCCACTCCCTGAGCCCGGCGTGGACGATCGTCGCTCCCCGGCGGAGGACGACGAAGCCGTCGGCGATCCTCTCCATCTCGGCCAGCTGATGAGAGCTCAGCAGGACGGTTTTCCCGGCGTCCCGCAGGCCGCAGAACACGTCCCGGACGCACTTGACCGAGGGCGGATCGAGGGCCGCATAGGGTTCGTCCGCGACGAAGAGATCGGGCCCGACGAGGAGGCTTTGGAGGTAGGCGAACTTCTTGGCGTTCCCGGCCGAATAGGCCGCGGGACGGCGGCGGAGCAGGGCCGGATCGAAATGCAGGCTTCCGGCCGTCGCGAGGACGGCCGCTCCGAATTCGCGGCCGTTCCCCGGGGCGTGTCCGCCCGGTCTGCGCCCGGCCAGGCGCAGGATCTCCCAGCCATCGAGCCCGGGGAAGTAGACGGGCCGATCGGGCACGTAGCCGATCCGGCCGGGGGCCACCGCCACCGCGCCCGAATCCGGGCGGAGGAAACCAAGGAGGATCCGGAGCGTCGTCGTCTTGCCCGCCCCGTTCTCGCCGAGCATGGCCGTGATCGTCCCCTTCCTCGTTTTGAAGCAGACCCCGCGCAGGGCTTCGACGGTTCCGAACCGCTTGGCCAGCCTGTGGACTTCGACCATGGGCCCCCCCCTCTCTATTCTAAATTCTTATTTCTTTAGCTCGAGCCCGCGAATGAGCCGTTCACGGACGAAGACGGCTAGGCCGATCCCCGCCAGGATCTCCGCGGCGAACGCGGGATTCCGTCCGGCGACGATGACGTTGGGCAGGACCGCGGTGAGACCGGCGAAAACGAGCTTGGGGCCGAGGCCGGGGAACCGCCCCGTGGCGGCGTAATCGAGGAGGCCGGTCCGGGGAGTGACCGAGACGATCAACCCGATGAGAACGGCCGATTGGGCCAGGAGGACGACCAGGACGTTCGAACCGGCCCTGAGGCCGTGGCTCAGCGTCCCGGCAACGGCGATATAGTAGAGTCCGGCGAGGACCGCGAGCCCGAATCGGCCGACGAAACGGGACTCGAACCCGCCCGCCGCCAGGCCCCAGGCCGTGAACAGCCCGAACAGGACCACGGCGTAAATGCCGGCGGCTGCAGCCAGGACGAGGAGCTTGGCCCGCAGGTAGCCGCGGAACCGGCCGCCGAGGAACAGGACGCTCTCGAGAGCGCCGCTCTCGACGTCGGTCCGGACCGCGTCCTGGGCGGCGACGAGAAAAACATGGGGCAGGAGGAAGAAGAAGAACTTCGCCGCCGTCCCGTACGAATCGCCGCAGCCGATCCAGGCGACGAGGGCCGGGAAAACCAACGCCGAAGCCAGGGCGATCGGGGAACCGACGAGCCGCCGCCGGACGACGCGCCAGGTCAGTGAGTAAAGAGCCGGATCAAGCATCGCTCGAGCTCCTCGCGGCGTTCCTCGGGCGACCGGTAGGGGTCGTCCCGGTAGATCGCGATCTTTCCCGATAACAGGACCTTGAACGGCACCGCGCCGGCGTCGAAACGCCGGAAGAGGACCTTGCGCCTGTCCAGGACGACGGGCAGCGTCCAGGCGTGTTTCTCGAGGAAGGCCCGGAGGTCCTCGCGGAGCCCGGAGGCGACGCCGACGACCGCGACCGGCCACCGGCCCTTGTCGACGAGGTACCGCGATTCGAAGAGGTCGTCGTAGCAGAGGGCGCAGTCCGTCGAAAAGAAGACCAGAAGCACGGGACCTCCGCCGGGCGGAACGGCCTCGTCGAGCCCGGCG
>JBGSUG010000382.1:0-9779 GCA_041736225.1 Candidatus Aminicenantales bacterium
TGGTCATCCTGCTAGTCAGGCTCGCCGCCGGCCTGGCCGGGGCCGTCAAACTGACCGCGGAGGGAACGCCGCTCGGCGGCCCGGGCTGGCGCGCCCTCCTCGAGCGCTTCCTCACGCTCGTCTCGCTCCGGCGCCCGGTCAGCCTGAAAAGCCATCCCGGGGTCATGGTGCCGCTGACCTGGGGCTGGCGGAAGCCCGTGGTGCTCTTCCCGGCCGGCGCCGACGCCTGGACCGAGGACGAACGCTCCTCGGCCCTCTTCCACGAGCTCTCGCACATCAAGCGGGCGGATTTCCTGGTCATGCTGCTCGTGCGGACGAGCCTGGCCCTCTACTGGTGGAACCCGCTCTGCTGGGTCGCCTACCGCGAGCTCCTCAAAGCGCAGGAGATCGCCTGCGACGAGCTGGTCCTTCGCGCCGGGATCAGGCCGTCGGCCTACGCGGCCAGCCTGCTGGCCTTCCGGCGTTCGGCCGGGTTGCGCTGGAACCCGTCGACGGCCCTGCTCGGAATACTGGGCCGGTCGTCGTTCCAGGAGCGCCTGGCATCCATCCTCAGACAAAAGATCGTTTTAATGGAGGTCAAAATGAAAACCAAGATCATGCTGGCTGTCACTCTCGTCGCGGCCGTGGGGCTCGTCGGCATGGCCCGTCCGACCCAAGGGGCAGGCCCGAGCGAAGCCGTGACGGTCCTCGCCGAAACGGCCCTTCCCGCGCCGTTGGCATTCGAGGCCAACACCCGGGAAACGGCCGTCGCCCAGGAGAAAACGAAGGCGCAGGAAAAGGCCAAGGCCGCCGAAAAAGAAAAAGCAGCGGAGAAGGCGGCGAAAGAAAATGCCGTCGAGAAAACGATCGTCATCACCGGCAAGGACGGCGGCCAAGGCCCGATCGAGATCACGATCACATCGGGCGACTCGGTCAAAAAGCTCGTTCTGGACAATTCGTTGACCATCACCAAGGAGGCCGGCGGCGACATTCTCATCCTCACGTCCGAAGGCGAGGAGCCGCTCGTCCTCAAGGGCGAGCCCGTGCGGATCGAGATCAAGGGCGGCGAGGTCAAGGTCCTGAAAGAGGGCAAAGCCTGGACGGCCGCCGTGGACGAGGATTTCAGGATCGCCAGTAAGACCGGCGACGAGGGCAAGACCATCGTTTTCTACGGGGAGGGCGAACCGAAGGTCGTCGCCGGCAAGCACATCGAGATCGCCGAGGCGGGAGAGGCCGTCCCCGGCCAGGTCATCGTCAAAATGCGGAAAGACATGAAGGAAGGCGAAACCTGGGTCGAGGCCAAGCCGGGAGAAGCGGATAAAAGCGTCACGGTCGTCAAGAAGGGCGAGCCCACGATCGTCTGGACCGCTAAGGCAGGCGACGAGAAGGGCGTCTGGGTAACGGCGAAGCCCGGGGCGGCCGGCGAGGCGTTCGCCTTCTCCCCGGCGGCGAGCCGGGACATGCTGGAGAAGGTCCAGGCCCTGCAAGAGCAGCTCCAGGCCATCAAGGCCAAGAAGATGGACCTCTCGGCCCTCGAGGAATCGCTGAAGAAGCTCGAAGCCGAGCTCAAGGCGAAGGAAGAGAAGTTCCGGTCGTTCGAGTACAAGTTCGACAAGGAGCCGGGGACGTTCGTCTTCAAGAAGTTTGGGGGGGAAGAGGCCGAGGGCAAGAGCTTCACCTGGGTGACCACGGAAGCCAGGGACAAGGCGGCCGGGGAAGCGAAAGCCAAGGCGGTCATCGCCCGCGGCGAAAAGGACGACGGGATGATCAGCCTGCTGTTCACCGGCCAAGACGGCGAAGCGGGCCAGGCGTCTTTCGAGCGGGCCATCGTCGCGCTGAAGAAGGCGCTGCCCCAAGGCTACACGCTGGCCGAGCAGAAATACGACACCGGGAACGGCACGATGACCTTCAAGCTTTCGGCTCCCGAAGGCAAGAAGGCCGACGAGACTCTCGTCAAGAAGCTCGTCGACGCGGTCAAGAGCACGATCGATAAGAAGTAATCCTCAGAAGGGACCAGGTCTTCACAGGCGGCCGCGCGTTGGCGGGGATGTGAAGACCAGGTCCCCCTCTTTTTACTTCCTCACCCTGACAGGATAGGCCGGCCGCTTCGGCTTCGCCGGCGGATTCGCCTTTAGCTCGTCCATGACGACCTTGATGGCCGCCTCGAGCTGGGGATCGCGGCCGGCGATGACGTCCTTGGGCGTTTGCTCGACCTCGATGTCGGGCGGGATGCCCACGTTCTCGACGATGAACCCTTCCTCCGTCCAGATGGCCAGGTTGGGAGCTGTCACCGAGCCGCCGTCCATGAGCACGGGGAAGCCCAGGATGCCGACCAGGCCGCCCCAGGTCGCCGTGCCGACGAGCTTGCCCATGCCGAACTTCCGCCACATGTAGGGCAGGAGGTCGCCGCCCGAGCCGGCGGTCTCGTTGATGATCATGACCCGGGGCCCTTGGATGGAGGCGCTCGGCGTCTTCAGGTCGGCGCCGTAGCGCATGGCCCAGTAGGCCGAGACGGGCTTGCGCAGCCAATCGAGATAGTAATCGGCGACCGACCCTCCCCCGTTGAAGCGCTCGTCGACGATGATGGCCTCCTTGTCGGCCTGCGGGAAGAAGTAGCGCTTGAAGTAGACGTGGCCGAGCGTCGTCGTGTTGGGGACGTAGACGTAGGCCACACGGCCGTTCGTGGCCTCGTGGACCTTGCGGATGTTGCCCTCGACCCAGTCGCGGTTGCGCAGCGCCGACTCGTCCGCGGCCGGCACGACCTTGATCGTCCGCGAGCCGGCCCCGTCGGGGTTGGGGCCGACGGTGATCTCGACGATCTTGCCGGCCGTGGCCTCGAACCGGGCGAAGAGATTGTCGGGTGGGACGAGCGGGCGTCCGTCGACGGCCAGCAGGTACTCGCCCGCTTTCACCTCCGTGCCGGGCTCGGCCAGGGGGGCGCGCAGCTCGGGCGTCCAATTGAGCCCGCCGTAGACCTTCTTGAAGCGGTAGCGGCCGTTCTCGACGGCGTAGTCCGCGCCGAGCAGGCCGCCCGGGACCCGGGCCGGCTGGAAGGGGAAGTCGCCGCCGCCGACGCGATGGTGCCCGACGGCGAGCTCGGAGCACATCCATTGGATGAGCCGGTTGAGGTCGGACCGGCAGGCCAGATGCGGCAGGAAGGCGGCGTACTTGGCCTTCATGGCCTTCCAGTCCGCGCCGTGCATGCCGGGATCGTAGAAGTAGTCGCGGTTGACGCGCCAGGCCTCGTCGAAGATCTGTGGCCATTCGAGGGCGGGGACGACGCGGACCTCCACGGCTTCGACGTTCAGCTTCCCCTTCCCCGGCTCGGGCTTGCCTGCGGTCGGCAGGATCGACCAGGCGCCCCGCGAGGCGACCAGCATCTTTTTGCGGTCGGCGGTCAAAGTGAAGCCGAAATTGGCCGGTCCGGCGGCCTCGTCCTTGCGCGTGGCCAGGTCGTAGACGCGGATGGAGGAATCGCCGTCGCCGCCCGAGGTCGAGGTCGGCGGCGGGTCGGACTTGCGGTAGAAGAGCTTGCCGCCCTCGCCGGCCTGGATGTTGTTGTAGACGCCGGCCGGGATGGGCACGGCGACGATGCGGTTGGCGAAGCCGTCGAGGTCGATGCGGACAGGTTCGGCGGCCTTGGCGGCATCGGCGGGCTTGTCCTTGCCGGCCGCGGCGGGGGCTCCGGCCTTGACGGCGGGCTTGCCCGCGGCGGCCTTCTCCTCCTTGGGTTTCTCCTCGTCACTCTCCTTGGCCAGCGGATTGGGCAGGTCCTTCCGCAGCGTCGCCAGGTAGAGCGCCGAGGTCTTGCGGGCGTCCTCGTTCGACATGTCGAACCACTGGTTGACGGGCCCGGCGTCGGTCGAAGCCAGGAACCAGAGATATTTGCCCTCGGCGTCGAAAGTGGGTTCGTCGACGTCGCTCAGACCGTCAGTCAGGGGGAACGACTTGTCCTGGTCGACCGAGTAGACGTGGACGCGGCGAAAGAAGGTCGGCGTGCCGAGCGTGTAGGCGATCCACTTGGAGTCGGGGCTCCAGGACGTGCCCATCGTCGACTGGCCGCCGGGGATGTAGAGATATTCCGAGGCGATGCTTTTGACCGCCCCGGTCTTGACGTCGAGCCAGAAGAGGGTCAGCGCGTTGTCGGCGAAGGCGATCCGGGCGCCGTCGGGCGACCAGTTCGGGGAACCGTAGAAGCCCGCTCCGGTGAGCTTGAACTTCTTGACCTCTCCGCGGCCGTCCTGGGCCCGGATGTGGAGGGCGTACTCGCCGCTTTCGTCGGAGAAGTAGGCGATCGACCCGCCGTCCGGCGACCAGGCCGGGTTGCGCTCGTGGACGCCCGGCGTGCCGGTCAGGTTGCGGGGATCGCCCTTTTCGGCCGGGACGGTGACGATCTCGCCCCGGAACTCGAAGACAGCCCGGGCGCCGGTCGGCGAAACGCCGTCGGCGAATACCCATCGGGAGCCCCTGGCGAAGCGCTCGCGGAGCTCGGGCAGGTCGGCGGCGACGTCGACGACGAGCCGGCGGGATTTGCCCTGGGCGACGTCGTAGAGGTGGAGCGAGCCGGCCTGCTCGAAGACGACCTTGCCGGACCCGGCCGAGGCGGCGAGGACCGGGAAGTCCTTGAAGTCCGTCAGTTGTTCGACCTTCTTCGTCGCGGGATCGAAGGCGAACAGGTTGAATTCGCCGTTGCGGTCGGAGCGGAAGAGGATCTTCCCGCCGGCCCACATCGGGTCGACGTCGTTCGACCGGCCCGCGGGCTGGGGCAGCTTCTCGATGCCGTGGTCCTCGGTGTCGAAGATCCAGATGCGCGAGAACCTGCCGCCGCGGTAGTTCTTCCACTGGGTGAAGGCCTCGGGGAAGGGATTGTAGGCGATGAACCGGCCGTCGGGAGAGATGTCGGCGGCCGAGACATAGGGGACCTTGAGCATGACGGGCTCGCCGCCGCCGACCGGGACGGTGAAAAGCTGGGCGTAGGCGCGGTTGCTGGAGAACCGCGTCGAAGTGAACAGGACGGACCGGCCGTCGGGCGTGAAGCCCTGAACGATGTCGGCGGCCGGGTGCCAGGTCAGGCGCTTGGGGACGCCTCCGGCGGCGGGGACGACGAAGACGTCGGTGTTGCCGTCGTACTGACCGCTGAACGCGAGCAGGGCGCCGTCGGGCGAGAAGGCCGGGAACACCTCGGCTCCGACGTCCGAGGTCAGCCGCCGGACGTCGCGCCCCTCGAGGTCGGCCGTCCAGAGGTCGTTGGCGTAGACGAAGGCGATGCGCTCGGCCGAGAGGGCGGGTTGGGCCAGCATCCGGGTGTCGACGGTGTCGACGGCCCGCAGGCCGGTCGCGGCGCACAAGCCGAGGATCAGGACGAAGGCGAGGACGAAGCGGGTGTTTCTCACGGGATGGCCTCCTGGTCGAAAGACGTCAAGATGATATATACGCCGGCGGGGCTGATCGGGTCAAAGCTTTTTTCGCCGGGCCCGGGAACGGGAAAGGGACCAGGTCTTCGCATCCCCGCCAACCCGCGGCCGCCTGCGAAGACCTGGTCCCTCTGTGTTTGCGAAGACCATGTCCCTTCTTGCGCGTTGACCGGAGGGCGAGCGTTCGTTTATGATGTCCGCAACGCCATGACCAGACTGCCGCGCGATTTCTACGAGATCCAGGAGCGCCAGCGCCGCCGGAGCCTGCCGCTCTTCGCGGCGGTCCTCGCCTTCCACTTCATTCTCCTCGGCGTCGTCGGCCTGTCTTTCCTGGCCAGCTTCGGCCTCATCTTCGGCACCGGCTTGGTCGGCTCACCGGGGTTCTGGCCGCGTTTCCTCCCCGGCACGTTCGCGGTGGCCCTGGTCGTCGCCGTCCTCCACTTCCTGGACGCCCGCAAGAACGGCCCTCGCTTCATTCTCAGGCGCCTCCAGGCCGCGACGCCCGACGCCGCGGACCGCTACCACGTCCAGTTCCTCCACACGCTCGACGAGATCCGCATCGCCGCCGGCCTGCCCCGCGTCAACGCCTACGTCCTGCCGTCCTTCGCCGTCAACTCCCTCGCCGTCATCGAGGACGACGGCACGCCCGCCGTCGCCGTCACGGAGGGTCTCCTGGCCGAGGGCACGCGCGACGAGCTCCAGGCCGTCGCCGCCCACGAGCTGGCCCACATCGCCCGCGGCGACGCGTTCTACCTGACGCTCGTCTGTTCGCTGGCCAACATGTTCGAGAAATTCAAGGACGCGCTCGAGCCCGAGGACGACGGCCGGTCCGGCTGCGGCCCGTCCGCCCGCGGCGGGAGCTCGTTCCCGCCGGTCCTCTTCTACGCGGCCGTCGCCCTGTCCGCCCTGGTCATGCGCCTGCTGAGCATGCTCGTCAGCCGGGAACGGGAGCTCCTGGCCGACGCCGCGGCCGTCGAGCTCTGCCGCGCCCCCGAAGCCCTGGCCCGGATCGTCTACAAAGCCCACATCAAGAACTCGTTCGTCGGGGATTTTTCGCTGAGCTACGCTCCCCTCTTCATCGTCCGCCCGGACTCGCGCGACACGCCGGACAACCTCCTGGGCCGGATCTTCAGCTCGCATCCCCCGATCATGAAGCGTCTCGGCGCGCTGGCGGCCATGGTCCGCAAGAAGCCCGAGGCGGTCGTCGCAGCGGTCTGGGAGGAAGAGAGGGACCGGGACAGGGCCCGCGGCGTCCTCCACTCCTACGAGGAGCTCCGGAAGGAACAGCTCGATCTCTTCCCCGCCGCGGACAGGGCTTCAGGCGTTCCGGGCGCCGGGGACGAGGCGCGGATCTGGCAGCTCGCCGGCGTCGGCGAAGAGACGTGGGACGGGCCTTTCACGCTGCCCGAGCTGCTGTGCCGGCCCCGTTTCTCCCCGCTCACGAGGATCAGGAACACGCAGGAAGGCGTCACGGCCCGGGCCCGGGAATTCCCCCAGATCAGGATCGCGCTCCACAGCCCGGCGCGCAGGAAGCCGCTCGCCCCCGGCCGGGAGAACCTCTGCCCCCGCTGCCGCATTCCCCTCACCGAAGCGTTCTACGAAGGGGTCGCCGTGCGCGCCTGCGGCCGCTGCCGGGGCCGCCTCGTCGACGCCGGCTCCGTCGACAGGATCGTCGCCCGGCGCGAGGTCGATTTTTCGGAGCCGCTGCGCGAGAAGGCCCGGCTGCTCCGCGAGCGGACCGTCCGCAATCCGCTCAAGCGTCAGAAGATCGAAGACGCCCTCGGCGCCGCGGTCCCCTGCCCGTCCTGCGGCTACCGCATGGTCCTCCGGCCGTACAACTACCAGTATTTCGTCCCGGTGGACAAGTGCCTGTCCTGCTCGAAGATCTGGTTCGACTCCGACGAGCTGGAGATCCTGCAGGTCCTGATCGAGGACAGGGCGTCGAAGTAGCGCCGCGCCGGCCTCAGTCGAAGATCTTTTCGAGTTCCTGATAGCGCGAGTGGAGCTTGAGGACCGCCTGTTCGACGGCCGCGCCGTCGGCCTCGGGCCCGAGCCCGGCCAGCACGGTCGCCGCCTTGACGAGCTCGTCCGCGGCCTTAGCGAACGGCTCGGCCTTGGGCTGCAGGCGAGTCGAGAGCTTGGCCGGGCCGATGGCTTCCGCCTTGGTCTTGAGCTCGGGCGCGGCGGCCCGGACGGCCTCCCAATTCTTGGCGGGCAGGTCCGTGTGGAAGACGACGTAGAGGACCTTGTGGAACTCGTCCATCTCCTTGAGAACGGGGCGGACGGTCCGGACGAGAGCTTCGTATTTGGCGTGGAGAACTTCGGCGGCTTCGAGCAGGGCCTTGTCGTCGGAGCCCTTGGCGGCGGCGTCGTAGGCCTCGACGGACTTGCGGAACTCGGCCAGGCCGTCATCCCACTTGGCCTGCTTGTCGCGGAGGATGCCAGGGAGCTTCGCCGCGAAGACCTTCGCGGCCAGCTCGTCGACCTGGGGCACCAGGCTCTTGAGCAGGACGTAATCCTTGTCGGGATAGGCGGTGTGCCAGATGGGGTAGATGACCTCGTGGAAGGCGGAGAGCTCGGGCACGGCGCTCTCGGTCTCCTGGGCGAAAGCCGGGACGGCCGCGACGGCCGCCAGCGCGATCAGG
Source organism: Candidatus Aminicenantales bacterium (assembly GCA_041736225.1). GTDB lineage: Bacteria > Acidobacteriota > Aminicenantia > Aminicenantales > Saccharicenantaceae > RBG-16-66-30. The sequence goes on from JBGSUG010000382.1 coordinate 8,039, forward strand.
CAAAAAGTCAGACGAACGTTCGTTTTCATCGAAGCCTCCTCGAAGATCGGCCTAAAGCGCAATTATAGCCGATCCGGGTCAGATCTTGAACTCGCCGGTGTCGATCCATTCCTTTTTAAGGACCGACCAGAAGTCCTCGGCCAGGCCTTTCCGGACGTAGTCGTACGGGAGCCAGCCGTAGCCCTTCTCGCCCCAGCCCTTGCCCCACGAATTGCGGATGAGGAACGCGCCGCGGGCCGGCCCGCCGCCGGACGCGTTGGCGACGACCAGGCCGTCGTCGTAGCCCATGGCGACGACGGCATGCCCGCCCTCGATCCTCTCCCGGCCGAACGGCAGCGGGATGCGGCCCGTCGTCTCCGCCTGCGCGATCGAACTGTAGACGGTGAAGCCGAACATGGCCGGATGTCCTCCCGACAGGTACGTCTTCAGCCGTTCGAGGACCTCGGCGCGGGTCACGCCGGCCGGGTCGTGGCGGTAATACAGGAGGGTCCTGTAGCTTTGGGCGAAGGAGTAGCAGAAAGCCGGCGGCTCCTTGTCGAACGACGCCTCGTCGTCGGTGTAGGGCCAGTACGGCTCCGGCGGCGCGCCGAAGAGGACCATGGCGCCCATGGTCGTCCGGAGGTAGGCCCCCGTGTCCCCCTTCGTCTTCATGAGGTTCCGGGTCGCCTTATAAAGGAAGAGCCGCGAGGACTCGATGTGACGCCCGAATGATCTCTTCTCGTAATACTCGATGATTCCGGCCCCGGCCTGGGCCGTGCAGGAGCCGAGCGTGCCCTGATCCTCGACGGGCGAAGCCCACTTGCGCAGGTCGACCGCGGCGGGGAGCTCCGCCCGGCGCCTGCGTCCGGAAGCGGGAAAGGCCAGCCCGGTCGCGGCCAGGACCTCGCGCACGTCCTGCGTTTCCGAAGTGTAGTCCCGGATGTCGGGCAGGTCCGGGATCCACCCGAACCCGCGTGTCGGCGTCTCGTTCATTCTCACCCTCCTTAATAAGTGTTTACGCATCCTTCCCCGCGCGGTTCAAACCGCCGTCGTGTCATCCGGGCGAGGAGGGCCGGGAAAGAAGAGCGAGGGAGAGCCTGTTCTCCGGGTCGCTCACCGGACCGAGAACCGGCCCGCCCCGAGGCCGGACGGAGCCGTTCCCCCAGGGGGGAGGGGGAAATCATCCCTCCAATCACCTATAGGGGTGATTGACCCCGGCCGGGGGTGAGGGAAAAATGATGCATGCGAACGACAGCGCCGTCCGAACGACCGTCCGCGGGAACGATCCCGGGCAAAACGGCAGGTCCGGCGGCGGGAGGAAGCCATAGGACATGGGCATGAAAAAGATCCTAGTCATCGATTACGACCAGAGTTCTCTGGCCTCCCTCCAAGGCATCCTTTCGAAAGAGGGATACCAGATCGTCACGGCCGCCGACGGCCAATCCGGCTGGGACAAGTACAACAAGGAACAGCCCGACCTCGTCCTCATGGAAGCCATGCTGCCCAAGGTCCACGGCTTCGAGCTCTGCCAGCGGATCACGTCCGAACGGAACTCCCAGGCGACCGTGTTCATCATGACGGGCGTCTACAAGGACCGCGTCTACAGGACCGAGGCCCTGCGCACCTACGGCGCCGCCGAATACTTCGAGAAGCCGCTCAAGATGGCCGAGCTCCTGGCGTCCATCGCGGCCGTCCTCGGCAAGCCCGAAGCCAGGTCCGAGGCCGGGACGGCCGAAGCGTGCCCCGCCTTCGCCGCCGCGCC
>JBGSUG010000403.1:0-27808 GCA_041736225.1 Candidatus Aminicenantales bacterium
TGCCCGGCCGGATGAGCGGCTCGAGCTCGCCGAGGACCGCCGCGGCGATGCGGCCGCTCTGGCGCATGGCTTCGAGCTCGGTCGCGGACTTGAAGGTGATCATCGTCACTTCCCCGCCCCGTCCGGACGCCCGAGAGCGGCATCGACGATCCGCCGGACCTCGCGGACGACGGTATCGGCCGGTCTGTCGGCGTCGATCGCGTGGACGGCGCCCCGGGCCGCGTACCGGGCGACGAGGGGCTCGGTCTTGGCGGCGTGGGTCTTGAGCCGTTCCCGGATGACCTCGGGCTTGTCGTCGTTCCTCTGCACGAGGGCCGTGCCGCAGACGTCGCAGACGCCGGGCGTCTTCGGGGGCTTGGCGACGAGATGGTAGATGGCCTCGCACCGGGGGCAGGTCCGCCGGTGGGCCAGGCGCTCCAGGACGATGTCGTCGGAGACCACGAGATCGAAGACGATCTCCGGGCCGGAATTCCCGATGGTGTCCAGGCACTCGGCCTGGGCCAGGTTGCGCGGATAGCCGTCGAGGACGTAGCCTTCGCGGCAGTCGTCCCGGGCCAGGCGCTCGTTGAGCAGGGCCAGAACGGTCGCGTCGTCGACGAGGCCGCCCTTGCCCATCTGGGACGCGGCGACCAGGCCGAGGGCGGACTTCTCCCGGACGGCTTCGCGAAGCAGGTCTCCCGTGGAGATCTTGGGGTAGCCGCAGGCCGAGCGGAGGGCCTCGGCGACGGTCCCCTTCCCGCTTCCGGGAGCGCCCAGGAGGATGATCCTCATCCGCGCCTCCCGCGGATGCGGCTGCGGCGCATGAAGCCGTCGTAATTGCGCATGACCAGCTGGGCCTCGATCTGCTGCATGGTGTCCATGGCCACGCCGACGACGATCAGGAGCGACGTGCCGCCGAACATGAAGTTGATGCCCAGCCCCTCGGTCAGGAAGCCCGGCAGGTTGGTCTCGAGCCAGGGGCCGATCCAGGGCAGGCCCTGGACCTTGAGGCCGGTGATCAGGAACTCGGGCAGGATGGCCACGGCCGCGAGGTAGATGGCGCCGGCCAGGGTGATGCGGCTGAGGACGTCGTCGATGTAGTCGGAGGTGTTCTTGCCCGGCCGGTAGCCCGGGATGAAGCCGCCGTACTTGCGCAGGTTGTCCGCGACGTCGACCGGGTTGAAGATGATCGAGATGTAGAAGTAGGTGAAGAAGATGATGGCCGCGACGTAGACCAGGTTGTAGAGGGGCATGCCCATCCCGAACTGGGCGGCCACGGACTGGACCCACGGCACCTTGATCAGGTTGGCCAGCGTGGCCGGGATGGTGATGACCGAGGCGGCGAAGATGATCGGGATGACGCCGCCCGTGTTGACCCGGAGCGGCAGGTGCGTGTTCTGGCCGCCGTAGACCTTGCGGCCGACCACGCGCTTGGCGTAGGAAACCGGGATGCGGCGCTGGCCTCGCTCGACGAAGACGATGAAGCCGATGACCGCGACCATCAGGGCCGCGAGGAAGATGATCTTCAACGGGTCCATCTCCCCCGTCCGCAGGCCGCGGAAGAGGCTGATGAGGGAGCTCGGGAAGTCGACGACGATGCCGGCGAAGATGATGAGCGAGATGCCGTTGCCGATGCCCCGCTCCGAGATCTGCTCGCCCAGCCACATGACGAAGACGGTCCCCGTGGTCAGGGTCAGGATGGTCAGGAGCTTGAAGCCCCAGCCCGGATCGAGGACGACCGGGGCCCCGGCCGGGGTCCGCAGGGCCTCGAGGAAGATGGCGATGCCGAAGGCCTGGATGAGGCAGATGACGATCGTGCCGTAGCGGGTGTACTGGGTGATCTTCTTGCGGCCCAGCTCGCCTTCCTTGGACAGGCGCTCGAGATAGGGCCAGACGACCGTCAGCAGTTGGAGGATGATCGACGACGAGATGTAGGGCATGATGCCCAGGGCGAAGATGGTCATCCGGGACATGTTCCGGCCGGAGAACAGGTCGATGAAGCCGAGCAGGGAGCCCTTCTGGCTCTGCCAGAACTCGGCCAGGGCCGTCGCGCTCAGGCCCGGGTTGGGGATGACGCCGCCGATCCGGTAGACCGCGAGGAGCAGGAGGGTGAAGATGACCCTCTTGCGCAGCTCGGGGATGCTGAAGATGTTGCGGATGCTGTCTAACATTGGCCTTTCCCGATGACGACGGCCTGGCCGCCCTTGGCCTCGATCTTCTTGACGGCCGAGGCGGAGAACTCGTGGGCCCGGACGGTCTTGGCCGAGGCCAGCTCGCCCCGCCCGAGGACCTTGACCCGGTCGGTCGCCTTCCCGATGAGGCGGTGCTCGGCCATCTCCTTGGGCCCGATCTCGTCCTTGCGGAGCTTGGCGAGGCGGTCCAGGTTGACGACGGCGATCTCGTCGCGGAAGATGTTGGTGAATCCGCGCTTGGGCGTGCGCCGGATCAGGGGCATCTGGCCGCCTTCGAAGCCGCGCTTGCGGGAATAGCCGCTGCCCTGGAGCTGGCCCTTGCTGCCGCGTCCGGCGGTCTTGCCCCAGCCGGAACCGGGGCCTCGCCCCACCCTCTGACGGTTCGTCCTCGATCCCTTGGCGGGTTTCAGATTGCTGAGGTTCATGGCTTCTCCACCGTTTCGACCTTGAGCGCGTGGACGATCCTGTTGACCATGCCGAGGACCGCCGGCGTCGCTTTGAGCACCGAGTGGGAATTGAGCTTGCGCAGTCCCAGCCCCTTGGCGGTCTCCCTCTGGACGGGGGGATACCCGATAAGGCTGCGGACGAGCGTGACCTTGATGTACTTTTCGCCCGGCTCCGTGTCCGCGGTCCGGGGCGTTTTCACGGTTTTCTTATCGCTGGGAGTCATAGCGCACCTTTCGCTTTTCCGCGCATCTTGGCCACGTCCTCGGGGTTCCGGATCCGGCGCAGGGCGTCCAGGGTCGCGTTGGCGACGCTGATAGGATTGCTGCTGCGGATGGACTTGGTCAGGATGTCACGGATCCCGGCGAGCTGCATGATGACGCGGACGGCGCCGCCGGCGATGACTCCCGTCCCCTTCGAGGCGGGGCGGAGGACGACGAGGCCGGCCCCGTCGACGCCCTTGACCAGGTGAGGGATGGTCGTATCGGCCAGGGGCACCCGGATCATGCTCTTCCGGGCCGCCTCGACGCCTTTGGCGATGGCCTGGGGCACTTCGCGGGCCTTGCCCTTGCCGATGCCGACCCGGCCTCGCTCGTCGCCGACGGCCACGAGAGCCGAGAAGCTCAGGTTCTTGCCGCCCTTGACGACCTTGGTGACCCGGCGGATGGAGATGACCTGGTCCTTGAGCTCCATGCCCTCTTCGTCAACGATTCCGACTTTTCGGCTGTGTCTGCGATCATCCACTGTATCTCTCCTTAGTCCGTCCGGCCGCTCAGAACTGGATCCCTTCCTTGCGGATGGCGTCCGCGAGGGTCTTGACGCGTCCGTGGTAGGGGTGGGTCCCCCGGTCGAAGACGACCTTCTCGATCTTGGCCGCCTTGAGCCGCTGCCCCAGCATCTCGCCGAGGAGGACGCAGGCGTCCTTGTTCTTGGTGCTCTTGGCCTTCGCCCGGAACTCCTTCTCCAGTGTCGAGGCGGTCAGGAGGACGGCGCCCGCCCGGTCGTCGATCACCTGGGTATAGATGTAGGTGTTGCTCTTGAACACGTGGAGCCGGGGCCGCTCGGGCGTCCCCTCGACCCTCTCGCGGATCCGCTTCCGGAGACGGTCGTCCCGGACATGTTTTTCCTTCGTCTTGTCTTTAAGCACCGGTCACACCCGCCTTTCGTTCTTTCTTGATCAGCCTCTCGCCGAGGTAGCGGACGCCCTTCTGCTTGTAGGGGTCCGGGATGCGGAGGCTCTTGATGTCGTCGGCCACCTGGCCCACCTTCTGGCGGTCGATGCCCCGGATGGTGAGCAGGGTGGGCTTCTCGGCGACGATCTCGATCCCCTCGGGGATGTCGTAGGAGATCGGCCGGGAATAGCCCAGGTTGATCTCGAGCTTGCCCTTCTCGACCTTGGCCTTGTACCCGACCCCGACGATCTCCATCTGCTTGACGTAGCCTTCGGAGACCCCGGCGACGGCGTTGCGGGCCAGGGCCCGGCCGAGGCCGTGGTTGGCCCGGGACTGCTGGCTCTCGTCGGCCCGGGAGAAGACGAGGCTCTGCCCCTCCAGCGCGGCCGTGATGCCGGGCTGGAGCGGCGTCGTGAGCTTGCCCTTCTTCCCCTCGAAGTCGAGCTTGTCCGGGTGGATCGTGACGGTCACGCCCGCCGGTATCGTGATGGGCTTCTTGCCGACTCTTGACATGGGTTGCTCTCCTCGCGCTTACCAGATGCTGCAGAGGACTTCGCCGCCGGCCCCCTGCTCCTCGCAGGCCCGGCCGGTCAGGACGCCGCGGGAGGTCGAGACGATCACCAGACCCAGGCCGTCCAGGACCTTGGGGACGGAGTCCTTGGTGCAGTAGATCCGGCAGCCCGGCTTGCTGACGCGCTTGAGGCCGCTGATGACGCTCCGGTTGTCCTCGGTGTACTTGAGGGTCACGTTGAGGACCCCCTGCTTGCTGTCGTCCATGACCTTGAAATTCTTGATGTAGCCCTCTTCCTTGAGGATCTTGACGACCTCGACCCCCAGGCGGAAGGACGGGATGTTGACTTCCCGCTTCTTGGACTTCACGCCGTTGCGGATCCGGGTGAGCAGATCTGAAATCGCATCCATGGGTATTCCTTTCTCCGCCGTCACCAGGACGACTTGGTCACGCCCGGGATCTCGCCCTTGAGGGCCAGCTCGCGGAAGCATAGGCGGCACAGGTCGAACTTCCGGTAGTAGGCCCGGGAGCGGCCGCAGAGCCGGCAGCGGCGGCGGACGCGGATCTCGTATTTCGGCTTGCGGATCATTTTGGCCATGCGGGCGGTCGTAGCCATGGTTACCTCGCTTCTCCAGATTCCCGGAAGGGCATACCCAGCCGTCGCAGGAGGACCAGGGCTTCCTTGTCCGTCCGCGCCGTCGTGACGATGGTGATGTTCATGCCCCGGGGCCGCTCGACCTTGGTGTAGTCGATCTCGGGGAAGACCAGCTGGTCGCGCATCCCCAGGGTGTAGTTGCCCCGGCCGTCGAACGACGTGGCCGGGACGCCGCGGAAGTCGCGGACCCGCGGCAGGACGATGTTGACCAGCCGGTCGAAGAACTCGTACATCCTCCTGTTGCGGAGGGTGACATAGCAGGCGATGGGCTGGCCCTTCCTCAGCTTGAAGGCCGAGATGGATTTCTTGGCCCGCCCGACGCCCGGCAGCTGGCCGGTGATCTGGGCGAGCTCGGCCTTGGCCGTGTCGAGGAGCTTGATGTTCGTGATGGCATCGCCGACGCCGACGTTGACGATGATCTTCTCCAGGCGGGGCACGGCCATGATATTCGTGATGCCGAGCTCCTCTTGGAGCCCGGGGACCACGTCCTTCTTGTACTTGTCGTATAAGCGGCTCATCGTTACTTCTGCCTTTCGATCAGGGTCTCGCAGCGATGGCAGAGCCGGATCTTGCTGCCGTCCTCGAGCCGCCGGACCCGGGACCGGACGCCCTGGCCGCACTCCGAACAGTAGAGCATGACGTTGGACACGGCGATCGGGGCCTCCTTCTCCATGACCCCGCCCTGGGTGTTCCGGCTGCGGTCGGCCTTGACGAAGTGCTTCGAGAAATTGATCCTCTCGACGATGACCCGGTTGGTCTCGGGGATGAGCTTGAGGACCTTGCCCGTCTTTCCCTTGTCCTTGCCCCGGATGACGACGACGAGGTCGTTCTTCTTGAGCGAGATCTTGTGCATCACAGGACCTCCGGAGCGAGGGAGATGATCTTCGTGAACTTCCGCTCCCGGAGCTCGCGCCCGACGGGGCCGAAGACGCGCGTCCCCACCGGCTCCCCCGCCTTGTCGATGATGACCGCGGCGTTGTCCTCGAACCGGATGTAGGAGCCGTCCCGGCGGCGGAGCTCCTTGCGGGTCCGGACGATGACGGCCCGGATGACCTTGCCCTTCTGGACCTTGCTCTCCGGGTCGGCTTCCTTGACGGACGCGGAGATGACGTCCCCGATGCGGGCCACCCGGCCGACGCTGCCGCCGAGCGGCGTGATCGCCTGGATCCGCCGGGCGCCGGAGTTGTCGGCCACCTTGAGCATCGTGCGCATCTGGATCATTGTTCTTCTCCCGTCCCGGGCTCGACCGGCTCCGCCGCGATCGGTTCCGCCGCGGCCGGCTTGGCCTCCAGCGGGTTGTTCTCGATCGGCGTCGCCGTCAGCTCGGGCGTCAGACCGATGATCTCGAGGACCCGCCAGCGCTTGGTCTTGCTGATCGGCCGCGTCTCGATGATGCGGACGACGTCGCCGACCTTGCACTTCTCGGTTTCGTCGTGGACGAGGAACGTCTGCTTCCGCCGGACGATCTTCCGGTACAGGGGGTGGCGGACCTGGCGTTCCACGGCGACCGTGACCGTCTTGGCCATCTTCTTGGCGACGACGGTCCCGACCTTGGTCGTCTTCCGTGCTTGTCCTTGGGTGTCCATGGGCTACTCCGTTGCCTTCGCCGCCGCGGCGAGCAGCGTCTTGATGCGGGCGATGTCCCTCTTGACGTTCTTGACCTTCATCGGGCTCTCGAGCTGGCCGAGGGACTTCTGGAAGCGGAGCTTGAACAGCTGGTCGACGAGCTCCGCCTCCCTGTGCCTCAGCTCGTCGGGCGACATTTCCTTCAATTCCTTGATCTTCATCTGAGCTCCCTCAGTTCCCGGGAGATGAACCGCGTCTTGATGGGCAGCTTGTGGGAGGCCAGGCGCATGGCCTCGCGGGCCTCGTCGACGCCGATGCCCTCGAGCTCGAACAGGATCTTGCCCGGGCGGATGACGTCGACCCAGAATTCGGGGTCGCCCTTGCCTTTGCCCATGCGGACCTCGGTCGGCTTCTTGGTGACGGACTTCCAGGGGAAGGTCCGGATCCAGAGCTTGCCCTTGCGCTTCATGTGCCGGGTGATGGTGATGCGGCTCGCTTCGATCTGGCGGGAGGACAGCCACCCCGGCTCCATAGCCTGGAGGCCGAACTCGCCGAACGACAGCGTGCCGCCGCGCAGGGCCTTGCCGCGCATGCGGCCGCGCTGCTGCTTGCGGTATTTGACTTTCGAAGGCATCAACATGGTCAGATCTCCTCGACCTCGGCCATCTGGGAGGTCATTTTAGCCTTCTCGACGTCGCCCCGGTAGACCCAAACCTTGATGCCGATCTGGCCATAGGTCGTGAAGGCCTCGGTGAAGGCGAAGTCGATGTCGGCCTTGAGGGTCTGCAGGGGCAGCTGGCCCTTGAGGTACCACTCGGAGCGGGCGATCTCGACGCCGCCGAGGCGGCCGGCGCACATGACCTTGATGCCCTTGGCGCCCATCTTGAGGGCGAACTCGACGGCCTTGCGCATGGCCCGGCGGTAGGCGATACGCTTCTCCAGCTGGACGGCGATACTTTCGCCGATGAGCAGGGCGTTGAGCTCGGGCTTGTCGACCTCGCGGATGTCGACGTAGACATCGCGCTTGGCGATCGACTCGAGGTAGGTCTTGAGGCTCTCGATCTCCTTGCCGCCGCGGCCGATGATGATGCCCGGGCGGGCCGTGTGGATGATGACCCGGATCTTCGGCCCGACGCGCTCGACGTCCACCCCGGCGATGCCGGCGTGGAAGTACTTCTCCTTGACGGCCTTCTTCATCTTCAGGTCTTCGTGGATGAGCCGGGCGTAGTCGGGGCCCTTGGCGAACCAGCGGGAGGTCCAGGGCTTGTTGAATCCGAGGCGGAATCCGTAAGGATGCGTTTTCTGTCCCACGTCACTTCCCCTTTTCGCTCAGATAGATGTGGACGTGGCTCGTCCGCTTCTGGACGCGGTAAGCCCGCCCCATGGGCGCCGGCCGGATCCGCTTGGCGACAGGGCCGCCGTTGATCTGGATCCGCGAGATGACCAGGGTATCGACGTCGACGTTGGGCGACGCCTGCTGGGCGTTGGCGATGGCCGAGCGCAGGACCTTCTCGATGACGGCGCTGATCTTCTTGCGCTCGCTGAACCGCAGGATGGTCAGGGCTTCGCCGGCGAGCCGGTCGCGGATGAGGTCGGCCACGAGCCGGCTCTTCTGCGGGCTCATCCGGATGTAGCGGGCGACGGCGTGGGACAGGTGGGTCGGGGCGGCGGTCATGGCTTCTTCTCCACCTTCAGCATCTTGGCCGTTTTGGTCGTGTGCCCCTTGAAATGGCGGGTCGGGGAGAATTCCCCGAGCTTGTGCCCGACCATGTTCTCGGTGACGAAGACCGGAATGAACTTGCGCCCGTTGTGGACGCCGATGGTCATGCCGACCATTTCGGGGATGACCGTCGAACGGCGGGACCAGGTCTTGATGACCTGGCGCTTGCCGGCGGGCGTCGCCAGGACCTGGACCTTCTCCAGAAGATGGCCGTCGACGAACGGGCCCTTCTTCAGTGATCTGCTCATGGTTACTTGCTCCTGCGCCGGACGATGAAGGACTGGGTCCGCTTGTTCTGGCGGGTCTTGTAGCCCTTGGTCGGGATGCCTTCGGGGCTGACCGGGTGGCGGCCACCCTTGGCCTTGCCCTCGCCGCCGCCGTGCGGATGGTCGATGGGGTTCATGGCCGTGCCGCGGACGTGGGGCCGGATCCCCAGCCAGCGGGACCGGCCGGCCTTGCCGAAGCTGATGTTGGAATGGTCGAGGTTGCCGATCTGGCCGATGGTCGCCCGGCAGTCGAGGTGGACCTTCCGGATCTCGGACGACGGCAGCCGGACCTGGGCGTAGTCCCCTTCCTTGGCCAGGATCTGGGCCCCGGCCCCGGCCGACTTGGCGACCTGGCCGCCCTTGTCCTTCCGCAGCTCGATGTTGTGGATGATCGTGCCGAGCGGGATGAAGCGGAGGGGCATGGCGTTGCCCGGCAGAATGTCGGCCTGGCGGTCGGTCGAGACGACCTCCTGCCCGACCTGGAGCCCCGCGGGGTAGATGATGTAGCGCCTCTCCCCGTCCCGGTATTTGACCAGCGAGATGAAGGAGGAGCGGTTGGGGTCGTACTCGACGGTCTCGACCTTGCCCGGGATGTCGATCTTGTCGCGCTTGAAATCGATGACCCGGTAGAGCTGCTTGTGCCCGCCGCCCCGGTTCCGCATGGACAGCCGGCCGCGGCTGTCGCGGCCGCCCGACTTGGACAGGGACACCAGCAGGGGCTTGAAGGGGCCGTCGCCGCTCAGTTCCTCGTAACGGTTGCCGGTCCTGTGCCGCAGGCCGGGTGTGATCGGTCTGTAGGTCTTGATGCCCATGTTACGCCGCCTCGAAGTATTCGATCGGTTTCTCGCCGTCGCGGAGCCGGACGAAGGCCTTCTTCCAGTCCTTGGTCTTGCCCGAGTTCTTGCCGACCCGGCGGACCTTGCCCGGCTTCGACTGCGTCCGGACCTCAGCGACCTTGGTCTTGAACAGGACCTCGACGGCCCTCTTGATCTCGATCTTGTTGGCGCTCCGGGCCACCTCGAAGCAGATGACGCCGCTCGTGGCTTTGATCTGGGTCGTCTTCTCGGTGATGACCGGGCGGATGATGATTTTGTGGGGGTCTTTGATCACTTCAATTTCTCCAGAACGGCCTCGAACGCCCGCCGGCTGAAGACCAGCGACTTGTAGGCGAGGACGTCGTAGATGTTGAGCCCGGTGACGTCGACCGCCTTGACCCGGGGCAGGTTGCGGACGGCCTTGAACAGGTTCACGTTCTCGGCCAGGTCGACGATGAGGGCCGATTCGAGCTTGTAGGCCTTGATCAGCGCGGCGGCTTCCTTGGTCTTGGGCTCCTTGACCTCGAGCTCGCTCGTAACGATGAGCTCCTGGGCCGCGTGCTTGCCGGCCAGGGCGGAGCGGAGGGCGCTCTTGCGGGCCTTCTTCGGCAGCTCGTAGGAATAGTCGCGGGGCTGGGGTCCGAAGACCGTCCCGCCCTTCTTCCAGAGAGGTGAGCGCGTGCTGCCGACGCGGGCCCGGCCGGTGCCCTTCTGACGCCAGGGCTTCTTGCCGCCGCCGCGGACGAAGGCCCGTGTCTTCGTCGCCGCCGTCCCCTGGCGCTGATTGGCCCGGTAGCTGAGGACGGCTTCGTAGATCAGGTGGTCCTTGCCGGCCTGGGAGAAGACGCTCTCCGGCAGGTCGACCTGGGCGGCCGGCTGGCCGCTCCTATCGATGATGTCCAGTTTAGCCATGGTGCCCTCTCTGCCGTTCACTTCGCCGCCGGCGGAACGAACGACCCTTTCTTGATCAGGACGTAGCCCCCCTTGGCGCCGGGCACCGCGCCCTTGACGATGAGGAGGTTGTTGTCCTTGTCCGTGGCGACGACCTTGAGTTTCCGGACCGTGACCCGCTCGGAGCCCATGTGGCCGCCCATGCGCATGCCCTTGACGACGCGCGACGGGTAGGACGAGGCGCCGATCGAGCCCGGGGCCCGGTGGAACATGGAGCCGTGGGCGGCGCCGCCGCCGGCGAAATGGTGCCGCTTGACGACGCCGGCGAAGCCCTTGCCCTTGCTCGTCCCGACGGCGTGGACGGTCTCCCCGACCTCGAAGATATCGACCAGGACCTGGTCGCCTTCCTTGACGGCGGCGGGGTCGGAACAGCCGAACTCCTGGAGCTTCTTGACGACGGGGACGCCCGCCTTCTTGAAGTGGCCGGTCTGGGGCTTGGTGGGCTTGCGGACGGCCCGCTCCTCGACGAAGCCCAGCTGGACGGCGACGTAGCCGTCCTTCTCCGCCGTCTTCTTCTGGACGACCGTGCAGGGCCCGGCCTTGAGGATGGTGACGGGAACGACGTTGCCGGCGTCGTCGAACTGCTGGCTCATGCCGATCTTCTTGGCGATCAATCCCTGGATCATGGTCACTCTCCCGTCCCGTAGGCCTGGATCTCGACGTCGATGCCGGCCGGCAGGTCGAGCTTCTGCAGCTCCTCGATCGTCTCGTTGTTGTATTCGCTGATGTCGATGAGACGCTTGTGGATCCGCATTTCGAAGTGCTCGCGCGACTTCTTGTCGACGTGCGGGGAACGGAGGACGCAGAACTTGTGGATGCGCGTCGGCAGGGGGATGGGGCCGGCGACGCTGGCGCCGGTGCGTTTCGCCTTCACGACGATGTCCTTGACGGACTGGTCCAGCAGGCGGTGGTCGAAGGACTGTAAGCGGATTCTGATTTTTTCCATCGTTCGTTCCTCTGTTCTCCGAAATGCTCTCCCCGGGCCCCGCGGCCCGGCGGACCCTCGGCGTCCCTCCCGGCTACTCGATGATGTCGGTGACCGTGCCGGCGCCGACCGTCCGGCCGCCCTCGCGGATGGCGAAGCGCAGGGCCTTCTCCATGGCGACGTCGGTGATCAGCTCGATCTCCAGGTTGATGGAGTCGCCGGGCATGACCATCTCGACGTTCTCGGGCAGCTTGACGGACCCGGTGACGTCGGTCGTCCGGAAGTAGAACTGGGGCCGGTAACCCTTGAAGAACGGCGTGTGCCGCCCGCCCTCTTCCTTGGTCAGGGCGACGACCGTGGCCCGGAACTTCCGGTGCGGCTTGATCGAGCCGGGCTTGGCCAGGACCTGGCCGCGCTCGACCTCGTCCTTGCCGACGCCGCGGAGCAGGGCCCCGATGTTGTCGCCGGCCTGGGCCTGGTCGAGGAGCTTGCGGAACATTTCGACGCCCGTGACGACCGTCTTGCGGGTCTCCCGGAGCCCGACGATCTCGCACTCGTCGCCGACCTTGACGACGCCGCGCTCGACCCGGCCCGTGACGACGGTGCCGCGGCCGGTGATCGAGAAGACGTCCTCGATGGCCATCTGGAAGGGCTTGTCGACCTCGCGCAGGGGCTCGGGGATGTACTCGTCCAGCGCCTGGACCAACTCCCAGATGCATTTGGCGCCCTCGCCGGTGCTGTCGGCGGCGGCCTTGGTGGCGCTGCCGCGGATGACCGGGACCTTGTCGCCGGGGAAGTCGTACTTCGTCAGCAGCTCCCGGACCTCGAGCTCGACCAGGTCGAGGATCTCGGGATCGTCGACGAGGTCGCACTTGTTCATGAACACGACGATGGCCGGCACGTTGACCTGGTGGGCGAGCAGGATGTGCTCGCGGGTCTGGGGCATGGGGCCGTCGGCCGCGGACACGACCAGAATGGCGCCGTCCATCTGGGCCGCGCCGGAGATCATGTTCTTGATGTAGTCGGCGTGGCCGGGGCAGTCGATGTGGGCGTAGTGCCGCTTCTCCGTTTCGTACTCGACGTGGCTCAGGGCGACCGTCAGGATCTTGGTCGCGTCGCGCCGGAACATCTTGGCGTCGGCCTTGGCGACGTCGTCATAGCTTTGCGCCTTGGCCAGGCCCTTGGTCGCCAGGACCTTCGTAATGGCGGCCGTCAGCGTCGTCTTGCCGTGGTCGATGTGACCGATCGTCCCGACGTTGACATGGGGCTTCGTTCTCGCAAACTTTTCTTTCGCCATCGCTCACCTCCTGTATGGCTTTTCGTTGCTCGAAGACTCTTCTAGGCGTCGGCCCGGAACGGGGTCCGTCCCTCGACCCGGGCGACGATCTCTGCCTGGACGCCGGAGGGCGTCTTTTCGTACCTTGAGAATTCCATGGCGAAGACGCCGCGGCCCTGGGTCAGGGTCCTGAGCGCCGTCGCGTAGCCGAACATCTCGGCCAGCGGGGCATGGATGTCGACGACCCGCGAACCGCTGCGCATCTCCATGCCGTCGATCTTCCCCCGCCGGGCGTTGATGTCCCCGACGATGTCGCCGAGGTACTCGTCCGGGGCGACGATCTCGAGCTTCATGAGAGGCTCGAGGAGGACCGGGGCGGCCTTCTTGGCGGCTTCCCGGAAGGCCAGGGAGGCCGCGATCTTGTAGGCGACGGGCGCCGCGTCGACGTCGTGGGTCGACCCGCCGATGAGGGCGGCCCGGAGGTCCGTGACCGGATAGCCGGCCACGACGCCGGCCTCGAGGGCCTCGCGGACGCCGTTCTCGACGTCGCCGACGAACTCCCTCGGGACGATGCCGCCCCGGGTGGCGTCGACGAACTCGAAGCCGCGGCCGCGCTCGAGGGGCTCGATGAGGAGGACGCAGTGGCCGTAGAGGCCTTTGCCGCCGGCCTGACGGACGTACTTCCCCTCGCCCTCGGCGGCGGCCTGGATGGTCTCTTTGTAGGCGACCTGGGGCTTGCCGAGGTTGGCCCTGACGCCGAACTCGCGCTCCATCCGGTCCATGATGATCTCGAGGTGGAGCTCCCCCATCCCCCGCAGCAGGGTCTGGCCCGTCATCGGGTCCTGACTTACCTTGATGGTGGGGTCTTCGCGGACGAGCTTGGCCAGGGTCGTGGCCAGCTTGACGTGGTCGGCCTTGGTCTTGGGCTCGATCGTCGCCGCGATGACCGGCTCGGGGAAGCGGATGGACTCGAGGACGATCGGGTGGCTCTTGAGGCAGAGCGTGTCCCCGGTCGAGATGTTCTTCATCGAGCCCATGGCGGCGATGTCCCCGGCGCCGACCTCTTTGATCTCTTTCCTCTTGTTGGCGTGCATCTCGAGGAGGCGGGAGAGCTTCTCCTCCTCCCCCTTGGCCGAGTTGTAGACGGCCTGCCCGATCTTGGCCTTGCCGGAGTAGACCCGGAAATAGGCCAGGCTGCCTAGGAAAGGGTCGTTGGCGATCTTGAAGACCAGGCCGGAGAACGGCGCCTCGTCCGAGGCGGCCCGGGTCTCCGGGGCCTGGGTCCGGGGGTGCAGGCCGGTGACCGGCAGGACGTCGGCCGGGGACGGCAGGAAGTCGACGACGGCGTCGAGGAGCGGCTGGACGCCCTTGTTCCGGAAGGAGGCCCCGTAGAGGACGGGGACGACCTCCAGGGCGAGGGTCGCCCGGCGGACGGCGCTGCGCAGCTCCGCCGAAGGCACCTCGACCCCGTCGAGGTACTTCTGCATCAGGCCGTCGTCGTGTTCGCTCAGCATTTCCAGCATGTCCTGTCGTTTCCTGTCGACTTCCTCGCGGTCCTCCTCCGCGACCTCGCGGACGGCGTATTCCGTCCCCAGGATGTCCCTACCCCAGTCGTAGACCTTGCGTTCGATGAGGTCGACGACGCCGCGGAATCCGTCTTCCCTACCCAGGGGAATCTGGATCGGCAGAGGCTTGGCCGCCACCCGCGTCCTCAACTGGAGGACTGCCCGTTCCGGGTCCGCCCCGATCCGGTCCATCTTGTTGATGAACACGATCCGCGGTACCCGGTACTTGTCGGCCTGGCGCCACACTGTCTCGGACTGCGGTTCGACGCCGCCAACTCCACACAGTATGGCTATCGCGCCGTCGAGCACTCGTAAGGAGCGCTCGACCTCCGCGGTAAAATCCACGTGACCCGGCGTATCGATGATATTGATACGGTGGTCACGCCACGTGCACGTCGTCGCGGCCGAGGTGATGGTGATCCCGCGCTCCTGCTCCTGGACCATCCAGTCCATCACGGCCGTCCCGTCGTCCACGTCGCCCATCTTGTAGGTCATACCCGTATAGAACAGCATCCGCTCGGTCGTGGTCGTCTTCCCGGCGTCGATATGGGCCATGATACCGATGTTCCGTACTCTCTCGATCGGGTATGACCGCATAAATCGTTCGCTCCATATCGGACCGTATCACAGACCGAGTTCTCTCATGAAGACTACCATTTGTAGTGCGCGAAGGCCCGGTTGGCCTCCGCCATCTTGTGCGTGTCCTCGCGCTTCTTGACCGCGCCGCCGCGGTTGTTGATGGCGTCGATGATCTCGGCGGAAAGCTTCTCGGGCATGCTCTTGCCGCCGCGCTCCTTGGCGTATTTCAGCAGCCAGCGGAAGCCCAGCGAGTAGGACCGCCCCGGCGGCACCTCGATGGGCACCTGATAGTTGGCGCCGCCGACCCGCCGCGACTTCGTCTCGAGGAAGGGCCGGATATTCTCCAGGGCCTTCTCCAGGACCTTGAGGGGGTCTTCCTTGGTCTTGGCCTTGAGGATCTCCATGGTCCCGTAGACGACCTTTTCGGCGGTCGTCTTCTTCCCCTTGCGGAGGAAGAGGTTGATGAACCGGGCGACCACCGTGCTTCCATACAGGGTGTCGACCGGCGCTTTGCGCTTTTTGATGGTTCCGCGTCTCGGCATGGGGAATGCTCCTGGCTAAGCCGCCGCCCTTTTCTCTTTCGGCCGCTTCGCCCCGTACCGGGACCGCGCCTTGAAGCGGTTCTGGACCCCTTCGGCGTCGAGTTTGCCCCGGACGATGTGATAGCGGACGCCGGGCAGGTCCTTGATGCGGCCGCCCCGGATCATCACGATCGAATGCTCCTGGAGGTTGTGCCCGATGCCGGGGATGTATCCCGTGACCTCGATGTTGTTCGTCAGCCTGACGCGGGCGACCTTGCGCATGGCCGAGTTCGGCTTCTTGGGCGTGGTCGTGAACACGCGCGTGCAGACGCCCCTCTTCTGCGGGCAGGAATCGAGGGCCGGGGATTTGCTCTTATAGTGCTTGGGAATCCGGCCTTTCCGGACGAGTTGGTTGACGGTCGGCAATGAAAAATACTCCTCTACCTGGAATTCCGATTGTAAATTTTATTCATCCCCAGGGGGATAGCCCGAGACGAATGGACGGATAATAGCAAAATTCGGCTCCTCTGTCAAGATTTTTGACGCTCTTCCCGTCTCCCCGGCTCTCAGGCGTCCGGGAGGACCTCATCCTCCGCCTTCTCGGGGTGGAGCGGCTGCATCTCCTCCTTCAGTTCGACGTTGCGGTAGAACTTGTAGCCCGTGCCGGCCGGGATGAGCCGGCCCATGATGATGTTCTCCTTCAGCCTGCGGAGGTAATCGACCTTGCCGTACAGGCAGGCCTCGGTCAGGACCCGGGTCGTTTCCTGGAAGGAGGCGGCCGAGATCCAGCTGTCCGTGCTCAGGGCGCTCTTGGTGATTCCCAGGAGGAGCGGCCGGGCCTTGGCCGGCTTGCCGGACTTCTTCATGATCTTCTCGTTCTCCGACTGGAACACGAACTTGTCGACCTGCTCGTCGATCAGGAAATCGGTGTCCCCGACCTCCTCGACCTTGACCCAGCGGAGCATCATCCGGATGATCGTCTCGATGTGCTTGTCGTTGATCGCAACGCCCTGGAGCCGGTAGACCGCCTGGACCTCCTTGAGGAGGTATTCGGCCAGCTCCTTCTCCCCGAGGACGCGGAGGATGTCGTGCGGGTTGACCGGCCCGTCCTGGAGGGCGTCCCCGGCCCGGATCCGCTCGCCGTCGGAGACGCTGAGGTGGGCGCCCTTCGGGATGAGATATTCCTTCTCGCCGCCGCGCTCGTTCTTGACGGTGATCTTGCGGTAGCCGCGGACGAGGCCGCCGATCAGGACGATCCCGTCGATCTCGGAGATGACCGCCGGCAGCTTGGGCCGCCGGGCCTCGAACAGCTCCTCGGCCCGGGGCAGACCGCCCGTGATGTCCTTGGTGCGGGCCGCCTCGCGGGGGATCTTGGCCATGATAGTGCCGGCGAAGACCTTGGCCTCGTCCTTGATCTCGAGGTTGGCCCCCGAGGGCAGGAAGTATTTCCTCAGGATGACGGGCCGGCCCTTGTCGTCGGTCCTCCCGGGATCGAGGATCTCGATCTGGGGCTGCAGCTTCTCGTCCTTGGGATCGATGATGACCTGCGTGATGAGGCCGGTGAACTCGTCCTGGACCTCTTCCATGCTGATACCGAGGACGACGTCGTGGAACCGGACGGTCCCCGTCTCCTCGGTCAGGATGAACGTGTTGAAAGGATCCCACTCGGCGAAGGCCTGACGGGACTTGACCTCCTGGCCCTCCGGCACTAGGATCCTGGCGCCGTAGGGCACCTGGTAGTGCTCGACCTCGCGTCCGCGGTGGTCGAGGACGGCGATGTTGGCGCTCCGGTTGACGACGATCAGCGTCCCTTCCCTGTTCGTGACCGACTTGAGGTTGTTGAACTTGAGGACGCCCTCGTTCTTGGCCTCGATCTTGGACCGCTCGGCGCCGCCCATGGCGATGCCGCCGACGTGGAAGGTCCGCATGGTCAGCTGGGTGCCGGGCTCGCCGATGGACTGGGCGGCGACGATGCCACAGGCCTCGCCGAGCTCCACCATCTTGCCGGAGGCCGGCGAACGGCCGTAGCAGAGCTGGCAGATGCCCCGCTTGGATTCGCAGGCCAGGACCGAGCGGATCTTGACCCGCTCGATGCCGAGGTCCTGGAACTGCTGGGCGACCTTTTCGGTGATCTCATCGTTCATGTCGACGATGGTCTCGCCGGTGTCGGGATGGTTGACGCGCTCGAGGGCGACCCGGCCGACGATCCGGTCGATGAAGGGCTCGATGATCTCGCCGTTCTCGACGATGGCCGAGACGTTGATGCCCTTGAGCGTGCCGCAGTCGTGCTCGTCGACCACGACTTCCTGGCAGACGTCGACGAGCTTGCGGGTCAGGTAGCCGGAGTTGGCCGTCTTGAGGGCCGTGTCGGCCAGGCCTTTCCGGGCGCCGTGGGTCGAGATGAAGTACTGGAGGACGTTCAGGCCCTCCCGGAGGTTGGAGACGATGGGCGTCTCCAGGATCTCGCCCGAAGGCTTGGACATCAGGCCGCGCATGCCGGCCAGCTGACGGATCTGCTGCTTGTTGCCGCGGGAGCCGGAATCCGACATGACGTAGAGCGGGTTGAGCTCCTTGCCCTCGAGGCTGATCCGCTTCATCTCCTCGATCATGGCCTTGGAGACGCTCTCGGTGACCGTGCCCCAGATCTCGACGACGCGGTTGAAGCGCTCGCCCGAAGAGATGGTGCCGTCCCGGTAGAGGCGCTCGATGTCGCTGACATCCTTCTCGGCCTTCTCGACGAGCACCTTTTTCAGGGGCGGGATGACGAAGTCGTCGATGCCGAGGGAGAAACCGGCCTGGGTGGCGTACTTGAAGCCGAGCTCCTTCATGGCGTCGAGGATGACGACGGTGGCCTTGAGGCCGGCCCGGAGGTAGGTGAAGAAGACCAGGTTCTCCATGCCCTTCTTCCGGATCATCCCGTTGACGAAGGGGAAGCCTTTGGGCAGGACGCTGTTGAAGATGATCCGTCCCGCGGTCGTCTCGACGAGCTCGCTTTTGATCTCCTGGATCGGGCAGGTCATGACGCCCTGGTCGTCGTAGTAGGTGGCCAGGTTCATGAACGGCCCGCTGAAGCGCAGCTTGATCTGGCTCTGGAGCGAGATCTCGCCGGCTTCCATGGCCAGCAGGGCCTGCTCGGGCGTGCCGAAGATGCGCCCCTCCCCCTTCTGACCCTTCTTCTCCAGGGTCAGGTAATAGCAGCCGAGGATCATGTCCTGGCTGGGGATGGTCAGGGGCCGGCCGTGGGCGGGCGAGAGGATGTTGTTGGTCGAGAGCATCAGGGTCTGGGCCTCGATCTGGGCCTCGACCGAGAGCGGGATGTGGACGGCCATCTGGTCGCCGTCGAAGTCGGCGTTGAAGGCCGCGCAGACGAGCGGGTGGATCTGGATGGCCTTGCCCTCGACGAGGAGGGGCTCGAAGGCCTGGATGCCCAGCCGGTGCAGGGTGGGCGCGCGGTTGAGGAAGATCGGGTGCTCGCGGACGACCTCTTCGAGGTAATCCCAGACCTCGGGCCGCTCCTGCTCGTGCCACTCCCGGGCGACCTTGACGCTCGGGACGAGCCCTTCCTTCTCCAGCTTGTTGAAGATGAAGGGCTTGAAGAGCTCGAGGGCCATCTTCTTGGGCAGGCCGCACTGGTTGAGCTTGAGCTCGGGGCCGACGACGATGACGGACCGGCCCGAGTAGTCGACGCGCTTGCCGAGGAGGTTCTGACGGAACCGCCCCTGCTTCCCGCGCAGGGCCTCGCTCAGCGACTTGAGGGGCCGGCGGTTGGCGCCGAGGTGGACGCGCCCGCGCTTGCCGTTGTCGAACAGAGCGTCGACGGCCTCCTGGAGCATCCGCTTCTCGTTGCGGATGATGAGCTCGGGGGCCTTGAGCTCGATGAGCTTCTTGAGCCGGTTGTTGCGGTTGATGACCCGGCGGTAGAGGTCGTTGAGGTCGGAGGTGGCGAAGCGGCCGCCGTCGAGGCGGACGAGGGGGCGCAGGTCGGGCGGGATGACCGGGATGACGTCGAGGACCATCCACTCCGGCCGGTTGCCGGACCGCTTGAGGGCCTTGAAGACCCGCAGGCGCTTGGCGTAACGGAGCCGGCGCTGCTGCGACGTCTCCTTCTTCATCAGCTTGCGCAGGCGCTCGGTCTCCTTCTGGATGTTGATCTTCTCCAGGAGGATCTTGATGGCCTCGGCCCCGATGGAGACCTCGAACTTGTCGCCGTACTTCTCCTGGGCGTCCTTGTGCTCCTCCTCGTTGAGGAGCTGCTTTTCCTTGAGCGGCGTGTCGGCCGGGTCGATGACGATGTAGGATTCGAAGTAGAGGACCTTCTCCAGGTCCTTGATCGAAAGGTCGAGGACGAGCCCGATGCGGCTCGGGGGGCTCTTGAAGAACCAGATGTGGGCGACGGGCGAGGCCAGCTGGATGTGGCCCATGCGCTCACGGCGGACCTTGGACTTGGTCACCTCGACGCCGCAGCGCTCGCAGATGATGCCGCGGTATTTCATCCTCTTATACTTGCCGCAGAGGCACTCGTAGTCGTTGATGGGCCCGAAGATCTTGGCGCAGAACAGGCCGTCCTTTTCGGGCTTGAAGGTCCGGTAGTTGATGGTCTCGGGCTTGGTCACCTCGCCCCAGGACCAGCTCTTGATCTTCTCGGGCGAGGCGATGCTGATCCGGACCCTGTCGAACTCGAGCCGGGGCCGCGGCGCCGTCGTGATCGGCGGTCGGATGTCCATTAGACTTCTCCTTTGCCCGGCTGGGGCACGGCGATGCCCCAGGGCAGGACGTCTTCCTTGTCCCCCTTCTCGAGCTCGACGTTGAGGCACAGGGACTGGAGCTCGCGGATGAGGACGTTGACCGATTCGGGCAGCCCGGGCGTGAAGTCGAGGTCGCCCTTGACGATGGCCTCGTAGATCTTGGCCCGTCCTTCGACGTCGTCGGACTTGACCGTCAGGAGCTCCTGGAGGCAGAAGGCCGCGCCGTAGGCTTCGAGGGCCCAGACCTCCATCTCGCCGAAGCGCTGGCCGCCGAACTGGGCCTTGCCGCCCAGGGGCTGCTGGGTGATGAGGGAGTACGGACCCGTCGAGCGGGCGTGGATCTTGTCGTCGACGAGGTGGAAGAGCTTCATCATGTAGATATAGCCGACGGTGATCTCCTGGTCGAGGATCTCGCCGGTGACGCCGTCGTGGAGCGGGGTCTTGCCGCTCTCCGGCAGCCCGGCCCTCTTCAGCAGCTGCTTGATCTCCTTCTCGCTGGCCCCGTCGAAGACGGGGGTCGCCATCCACGTGCCGAGCGTCCGGGACGCCCAGCCGGCGTGGGTCTCGAGGATCTGGCCGACGTTCATGCGGGACGGGACGCCGAGCGGGTTGAGGACGATCTCGACCGGCAGCCCGTCGGGCAGCCGGGGCATGTCCTCCTCGGGGACGATCTTGGCCACGATGCCCTTGTTGCCGTGGCGGCCGGAGACCTTGTCGCCGACCGACAGCTTCCTCTTCATGGCGATGAAGACCTTGATGGCCTGGATGACGCCGGGGGCGAGTTCGTCGCCCTTCTTGAGGTTGTCGACCTTGTCCTTGAAGACGGCCCGGAGCGCTTCGATCTGCCGCTTGATCTTCTTGTCGAGGTCCTTGATCTCGCGGTCGCGGTCCTCGTCTTCGCTGAGCTTGAGCTTCAGGACGTCGTCGAGGTCCAGGGTCTCCAGGAGCTTCTCGGTCAGCTTGGTCCCCTTCTCCAGGGTCTCGCCGGAGAGCTTCTGGGTCTTCTCGACGACCGAGCCCTTGAGCAGGGCCCGGACCTTCTCGGCCTTCTCGTTCTCCATGATGACGATCTCGGAGTCGAGGTTGCGCTTGAGGGTCGCGATCTCGTCCTTCTCGATGGCCTTGGCCCGCGGCCCCTTCTCGATGCCGCGGCGGGAGAAGATGCGGACGTCGATGATGGTCCCCTCGACGCCGGGCGAGCAGTAGAGCGAGGCGTCCTTGACGTCGAGCGCCTTCTCGCCGAAGATCGCCTTGAGGAGCTTCTCCTCGGGCGACAGCTGCGTCTCGCCCTTCGGGGCGACCTTGCCGACCAGGATGTCGCCCGACTTGACGTGGGCCCCGATGCGGACGATGCCGTTCTCGTCGAGGTTGCGGAGCAGGTTCTCCGGGACGTTGGGGATGTCGCGGGTGATCTCCTCCGGCCCTAGCTTGGTGTCGCGGGCCTCGATCGTCTCCTCGACGATGTGGAGAGAGGTGAAGATGTCCTGCTTGATGAGCTTCTCGCTGACGATGATGGCGTCCTCGAAGTTGTAGCCCCGCCAGGGCATGAAGGCGCAGAGGACGTTGCGGCCGAGGGCCAGCTCGCCGCCGTCGGTGCAGGAGCTGTCGGCCAGGACCTGGCCCCGGCGGACCTTGTCGCCCTTGCGGACGATGGGCCGGTGGTTGGTCGAGGTGTTCTGGTTGGTCCGGAGGAACTTGACCAGCGCGTAGAGGTCCGTGCCGACGTCCCAGCTGCGGCCGGCCTCCTTCTCGTCCACGCGGACGATGATCCTCTCGGCGTCGACGAACTCGACGACGCCGGACCGGCGGCAGACGACGACGTCGCCCGAGCCTTCGGCGACCAGGCCTTCGATGCCTGTGCCGATGAGGGGGGCCTCCGGCCGGATGAGGGGCACGGCCTGGCGCTGCATGTTCGAACCCATCAGGGCACGGTTGGCGTCGTCGTGCTCCAGGAACGGGATGAGGGCGGCGGACAGGGAGACGAGCTGCTTCGGGGAGACGTCGATGTAGTGGATCTGCTCGCGGGGGATGTTCTTGAAGTTGCCGCGCTCCCGGGCGCTGACGAGCTCGTCCTGCAAGCGGCCGCGGTCGTCGACCACGGCGTTGGCCTGGGCGATGTTGTACTTCTCCTCCTCCCAGGCGGTCAGGTAGTAGCAGTACGGCTCGACGGCGGGCAGCTGGCGGGCCTTCTGGTCCTTGAGCTTCTCGGCGGCCTTGGCCATCTCGTCCTTCTTGACGATGTCGCCGATCTTGTAGTCGCTGCTGCCGGGGTGGAGGACTTTAACGAAGTCGACGACCCGGCTGTTCTCGACCTTGCGGTAGGGCGTCTCGATGAAGCCGTATTCGTTGACCCGGGCGAAACAGCTGAGGGAGGAGATGAGGCCGATGTTCGGGCCTTCCGGCGTCTCGACCGGGCAGATCCGGCCGTAGTGCGAGGTCTGGATGTCGCGGACCTCGAAGCCGGCCCTCTCGCGGCTGAGGCCGCCGGGACCGAGGGCCGAGAGGCGGCGCTTGTGCGTGATCTCGGCCAGGGCATTGATCTGGTCCATGAACTGGGAGAGCTGCGAACTGCCGAAGAACTCCTTGAGCGCGGCGATGACCGGCTTGGAGTTGATGAGGTCCTGGGGCATGGCCGCCGCCAGGTCCGCGGTGATGGTCATCTTCTCCTTGATCGTCCGCTCCATCCGGGTCAGGCCGATGCGGAAGGCGTTCTCGACGAGCTCACCGACCGACCGGACCCGGCGGTTGCCGAGGTGGTCGATGTCGTCGACGGAGCCTTCGCCGAAGCGGAGGTTGAGGAGATACTTGATGACCTCGACGTAGTCGCCGGGGGCCAGGGTCTTGTCCTCGAGCGACGTCGCCAGGCCGAGCTTGATGTTGAACTTCAGCCGGCCGATGCGGGAGAAGTTGTATTTCTGGGGATTGAAGAACAGGCTGTGAAAGAGGTTGTGGGCGCTCTCCTGCGTGTGCGGTTCGCCCGGCCTCAGCTTGCGGTAGATCTCGCCGAGGGCCGAGGGCTGGTCCTTGCGCAGGTCCTTCTTGAGCGTCGTGCTCCAGATGAGCCCGGATCGGTCGTCCTCGGGGTAGAAGATCTCGAAGGGCTCGCCCCGGCCGGTCAGGAGGTCGAGGTGGACGTCCTCGATCGGCTCGTTGACCCGGACCTTGCCCTTGATCCCGGCGAGGGAGTAGGCGCCGAGCAGCTCCTTCTTGAGGGCCGGGACGCGGGTGACGCCGGCGTCCTTGAGCGCGGCCAGGACGTCGGGGGTGATCTTCTTCTTAGCGGGCGCCAGGACCTTGCGGCCCTTGGCGTCGGTGACGTCTTCGCCCGCGGTCTTCCCGACCAGGCTGTCCGAGACCTCCCAGAACAGCTTCCCCTCCTCGGGAACGACCTTGTAGATCTTGTGGAAGAGCTTGAGAATGTCCTCGTCCGTGCCGAAGCCCAGGGCCCGCAGGAAAACCGTGGCCAGGAACTTCTTCTTGCGGTCGAGGCGGACCCAGATGAGGTTCTTCGGATCGTGCTCGAACTCGACCCAGGCGCCGCGGTACGGGATGATCTTGGCGATGAAGAAGCCCTTGGTCTCGGCCTGGCGGAAGAAGACGCCGGGCGAGCGCTGCAGCTGGCTGACGACGACGCGCTCGATCCCGTTGAAGATGAACGTGCCCTTCTCGGTCATGAGCGGGATGTCGCCGAAGTAGACCTCCTGCTGCTTGATGTGCTTGAGCCGCTTGGCTTTGGTCGTGGCGTCCTTCTCCCAGGAAACGAGCTGGACCTTGAGCTTCAGGGGGATGGAGTAGGTGTAGCCCTTCTGGATGCACTCCATGGGCGAGTACTTGATCTTGAGGCCGACGCGGTCGCCGCAGTGCTCGCAGAGCGGGATCTCGACCTTCCGGGCCGCTCCGCAGAAAGGACAGACCTCTTTCTCGGTGAGCTCCATGCCCGCGGGCAGAAGCGTCTGGCAGGCGTTGCACTTGGCCCGGGAGTTCTCGACCCCCTTGAGCCGGCCGCACTTGCACTCCCAAGTCCCGATGGAATAGCTGAGGAACTCGAGCTCCGTCGTCTCCTTGAAGTCGGAGATGGGGAAGACGTCCTTCAGCGCGGCCTGGAGACCGGTGTCCTTGCGCTCCTCGGGGAGAAGCTCCATCTGGAGGAACTCGGCGTAGGACAGCGTCTGGATGTCCAGAAGCTTCGGCATCGGGAAGACGGCCTTGATCTTCGAGAAGTCGTCCCTCTCGCGGTACGGATTTCTGGGTTCTTTGGGCATTTCGCCTCACCTTCAAGCAGAGATCGGGTGTCCCCGTTTCCGGGCCCGGACGAACGGACGCTCAGCCAACCGGGTCACTTACTGGATCTCGATGACGGCTCCGACTTCGGCGAACTTGGCCTTGATGGACTCGGCCTCTTCCTTGGACACGGCTTCCTTGAGCGTCTTGGGGGCGCCGTCGACGAGGTCTTTGGCTTCTTTGAGCCCAAGGCTTGTGACTTCGCGGACGACCTTGATGACGTTGATCTTCTTGTCCCCGACGGTCTTGAGGACGACGGCGAACTCGGTCTTCTCCTCGGCGGGCTTGGCTTCGGCGGCGGCGGGGCCGGCCACCATGACGGGAGCGGCCGCGGCGGCGCTGATGCCGTAGCGGGCCTCGAACTCCTTGATGTAGTCCGAGAGCTCCAGGATGGTCAGGCCGTCGAGGTGGGTGAAGAACTGTTCCTTGGTGAGTTTTTCCATGTTCCGAGTCTCCTTAAATATGGGTTTTCAGGTGGTTTTCGTTTTCTTGAGCTCGCCGAGAAGGATCCCGACGTGGCCCAGGGGCGCCTGCAGGGTGCGCATGAGCTTGTGGAGCGGGCTGGCCATCATGAAGGCGAGCCGGCCGATAAGCTCGTTGCGGGACGTGAGCCGGCAGACCTCCTCGAACCGGGCGGCCGGCATGAGATGGCCCTCGACCTGGCCGCCCTTGACGGCCAGGATCTTGCCCTGGTTGGAGAAGTCCTTGAGGATCTTGGCCAGCCGGATGGGGTCCTTGTCCGCGAAGGCGATGGCCGTCGGCTTCTGGAAGAACGGCCGGAGGGCTTCCGGGCACTTCTCGCCGAGGGCCCGCAGGGCCAGCCGGTTCTTGATGACCTTGTAGGCGAAGGCGTTCTTGCGGAGGAGCTTGCGCAGCTCGACCGACTGGGAGACCTTCATCTTCTTGAAGTCGATCAGGTAGTAGGTGCTGTTCGAGGAAAAGAGCCCCTCGAGCGACTGGATGATGGGCTGTTTGTCTTCCTTTTTCACGGCGCGCTCTCCTCTAGTTCTCTAAGATGTCTTCGCTGATCCGGAAGGATGGCCCCATGGTCGAGGACACGAACATCGTCCGGATGTACTTGCCCTTGGCGGCCGGCGGCCTGGCGTGGATGACGGCCTGGAGGAAGGTCCGCAGGTTGTCCACGAGCTTGGCCTCCTCGAAGGAGACCTTGCCGACCGTGGAGTGGACGATGCTGGTCTTGTCGACCCGGAACTCGACCTTGCCGGCCTTGGTCTCCTCGACGGCCTTGCGGATGTCGAAAGTGACCGTCCCGGCCTTGGGATTGGGCATGAGGCCCTTGGTGCCCAGGATCCGTCCGAGCTTGCCGACGCCGCGCATGACGTCGGGCGTGGCGATAACGATGTCGAAGTCGATCCAGCCGCCGGCGATCTTCTCGATGATGTCGTCACCGCCGAAATAATCGGCCCCGGCCTCCTCGGCCTCCTTGATCTTCTCCCCGGCCGCGATGACGCAGATTCTCTTGGTCTTGCCCGTGCCGTGGGGCAGGACGACGGTGCCGCGGACCATCTGGTCGGAGTACTTGGGGTTGACGCCCAGGCGGAGGTCCACGTCGACCGATTCGTCGAACTTGGCGAAGTGGGCCTTCTTGAGCAGGGCCACGGCCTCCTCGAGGGAGTACTGCCGGGGCTCCGTCCCCTTGACCTCGCGGGCTTTGACGGTGTTCTTGCCGTGCTTACTCACTGATGATCTCCAATCCCATGTTTTTCGCCGTCCCAGCGATGATCTTCTTGGCCGCCTCGAGGTCGTAGGCGTTGAGGTCGGGGAGCTTCGTCCGGGCGATGTCCTCGATCTGCTTCATCGTGACCTTGCCGACCTTCTCCTTGTTCGGCGCCCCGGAGCCCTTGGCGATCCCGGCCGCCTTCTTCAGCAGGTACGAGGCCGGAGGGGTCTTGACGACGAAGTTGAACGACTTGTCCTTGAAGACGGTGATGAGGACGGGGACGACAGTGCCCTCGTCCATCTTCTTCGTCCGGTCGTTGAATTCGCGGACGAAGCCCATGATGTTGACGCCGTGCTGGCCCAGGGCGGGGCCGACGGGAGGAGCGGGGCTCGCCTGCCCGGCGACGATCTCCAGCTTGATCTTGGCGATGACTTCCTTCGACATTGCGTCCTCCTAAAGCTTTTCGACCTGCAGGAACTCGAGCTCGACGGGCGTGGACCGGCCGAAGATGGTGACCAGGACCTTGAGCGTGTTGCGCTCGGGATTGACCTCTTCGACGATCCCGTTGAAATTGAAGAAGGGCCCGTCGATGATGCGGACGGCTTCGCCCTTCTCGAACGAGTGCTTGGGCTTGGGCTTCTCCGAGGTCGTCTCCATGTGCTCGACGATCTGGCCGACCTCTTTCTTGGAGAGAGGGGTGGGGGTCCGGCCGGAACCGACGAAGCCCGTGACCTTCGGGACCTGCCGGATCATCAGCCAGTTCTCGTCGTTCATCTCCATTTCGACGAGGATGTAACCCGGGTAGGACCGCTTGGTGGAGACGACCTTCTTGCCCGCCCGGATCTCGATGACGTCCTCGGTCGGGATGATGATCTGCCCGACCTGGTCCTCGAGGTGCAGCTCGATCGCCTTCTGCTTGATCGACTCGGCGACGAACTTCTCGAAGCCCGAGTAGGTGTGAACGACGAACCAGTTCTTTGCCATCGTGCGGTTCCTTGCCCTTAGCCGAACAGAGTCTTAATCTGGGTGATGGCCCAGGAGAAGATGACGTCCATGAAGAACAGGTAGAACCCGAAGAAGATCGTGGCGGCGATGACGACGACGGTCGTGCTGACGACCTCGTTCTTGGCCGGCCAGGTGACCTTCTTGAGCTCCGCCTTGACGTCCTTGAGGAAGTTCCAGAAACGTCGGTACCATCGGATCTTATCGTTCATGGCGTGTCCTCTTTGCGTTCTCCGCGGCCGGGCCTCCGGGGCCCGTCACCGCCCGTCCCGCGACAGGCAATGGCAGGTGAGGCAGGACTCGAACCTGCAACCTGCGGTTTTGGAGACCGCTGCTCTGCCAATTGAGCTACTCACCTGTCGACCCTCGCTATTTGACTTCCTTGTGGTCCGTGTGCTTGCGGCAAGAGGGGCAGTACTTGCTCGTCTCGAGCTTCTCCGTCTGCTTCTTCTTGTTCCGCGTCGTGCTGTAATTGCGGCGCTTGCACGCGCCGCACTGGAGCGTGATGATCTCTCGCATGTCTCACCTTCCCGGCCCCAAGGGCCTCGTTCGGGATCCTGAAAAAGCCCAAGACCAGAATTGAACTGGTGACCCCGTCCTTACCAAGGACGTGCTCTACCAACTGAGCTACTTGGGCCCGTCCGCCTCGTGGAAGAGCGGGAAACGGGATTCGAACCCGCGACGTTCAGCTTGGAAGGCTGACGCTCTACCAACTGAGCTATTCCCGCGTCCGAAAAAATGGGCAGGGAAGGATTCGAACCTCCGAAGCGTTTCCGCAACGGGTTTACAGCCCGTCCCATTTGGCCACTCTGGAACCTGCCCGCATTATGGTGCATCGTCATCGCCTCGAACGCCACCGTAAGCCAGCGAAGGGATTCGAACCCCTGACCCGCTGATTACAAATCAGCCGCTCTACCGACTGAGCTACGCTGGCGTCGCCTCAACCTGTCTCGCCGAAATCC
>JBGSUG010000406.1:0-12847 GCA_041736225.1 Candidatus Aminicenantales bacterium
CGGCCCCCTCTCCCCGCTCCTCGCGTGCGATGCGATGGAGCCTTGCCCCCGCTTTCCGGGCCGCACCGGCGAGGGCTTCGTGGGCCTCCTCCTCCGGCACGAACACGTCGGCCCCGTCCGGAACCGCCGAGGCCAGCGTCCGTGCGACCGCTGCCCTGTCCCGGCCCATGTCGTCGAGGTGGTCGAGCCGGACATTTGTCACAGCGAGCGTCCCGGGCCGCAGGATGCGCCGGGATTCTGCGCGCAGGCACTCCGGACCGATGCTCATCATCTCGGCGACCAGGGTATCGGCGCCGAGCTCCGCGGCCAGGGCGACGAGGCGGACCTGCTCGCGGATCGAGGCCCCGCCTGCCCGCGCGATCACCCGCTCGGAGCCGTCCGGAAGGATGAGCACGGGCTTCGAGCCGGTCGTCTTGGCCAGGACCCGGGCACCCGACGCCCGCAGTCCGGCGGCAATGAGCCGGGTGACGCCGGATTTGCCCCTGGTGCCGGTGACGGCGATCCGCCGAGGCACGCGGCGCAAAGCCCGTTCGAGGCGGACGCGTTCGCAGAGGAGATAGAGAAGGAAGGCGCCGAGCGAAGCGGTGAAGACGATGAGCGCGCGCGTGGCCGATCTCTCCGCGGGATCCCGGGAAGGCTATTTCTTCTTGCCGAGGCCGGCCAGGTCCTGTTTGTACTGTTCGAGCTCGGCGACGCCGAAGGTGACTTCCCGACTGTGGGTTTCGAGCTCGGCGAGATAGCGGTTCCCCGACCCCTGGACGATCTTCCACTGGTAGGGCTGGACGAAGACGAAGGTGTACTTGACGAAGTATTTATCGAAAGGATAGACCCAGACCTCGGCTCGGTTGGCGGCGACGTCCTCGTTTGTCCGGTCGGTCGCCTGGCGCAGCTCGCTCGGCATGCCGACCGTGCCCCAGCTGGTGTTCTGGTCGACGTCGATCGAGGCGGGGCTGCCGTTGAGGAGGAAGGTCCGGGAGCGGTCGGTGTTCCACGGCTGCTGGTTGTTCTCTTTCCAGAAGTTCCTCTTGACGTATTCCAGCCGCGCGGCGAATGTGGCCCGGGCGTCGGCCGTCCGGGCGGCCCAGAAGAGCTCTTGGAAGGCTTTCCGCCCTTCCTCGCTGAGCTTGCGGTAGGCCTTCTTCTCGAAATCCTGCATGATGATGTAGTGCTGACTGTACCAGGCGTCCTTCTTCGGAATGGCGGCGGAGGCGCGGCCGGCGAAGGCCAGGACGGAGATCAGGATCGCGCCCAGGGCGCAGGATGTCCTGAGGATCTTTGGAATTTGCACGATCGGCCTCCCTTTGAAAAGCGTTCCTCGTTCAGTATAGGGGACGGGCCCGGGGCCGTCAACAGGCCGGGCCGCGGCGACGGCGGCTTGACAAACCCGGACGCGGGACGGACAATGACTAAGGAAAGGGTGAGGGAATGTATTCTGCCCGGGAGGACCGATGTCGTATCGCCGCTCTTTCCAAGAAAAGGCCGCTCTCGGCGCGGCCGCCTTCCTTCTAGCTGCCGGTCTCTTCGGGACGACGGCCCTCGCCTCCCCGCCGGCTCCACAATCCGGACCGGCGGACACGCAACAAGCCCTGACCAAGAAGCCCCAGCACGAAGTCTCCGTCGTTCTCAAGCTCATCCAGGTCTACGTCACCGACAAGAAGGGCCGGCCGGTCGACGATCTGGCCATCGGCGATTTCGCGGCCACGGACAACGGCCAACCGGTCGTCCTGACGGAGTTCGAGAGACACGCGCTCGCGGATGTCGCGGCCGGGGAAGGGCCTTCGGGCGAGGAGGGACAGCCTCCTGCGGGGACAGTCCCTCCTGACCGGGGAACGGTCCCGGCTCAAACCCGCAAGTTTTTCCTTTTCTTCGATTTCGCGTTCAACAACGCCCGCGGCTTGGTCAAGGCCAAGACGGCCGCCCTCCATTTCCTGGACACGAAAGTATCCCCGGGCGACGAGATCGGCGTTCTCACCTACACGATGCTGAAGGGCGTCCGCGTCCACGAATACCTGACCCGCGACATAGCCAAGATCCGCGAATTGGTCGAGGCCATCGGCAGCAAGGACATCGCCGGCCGGGCCGCCGACCTCGAGCTCCAGTACTGGACGATGGCCCAGGAGCCTTTGGCCGGGGCGGGGGCGACGAACGATGAGATGGTCGCCGCGAACGCGGGGCGGCCGGTCGTCGACCCGCTCAGGAACTCGCGGCAGGAAGCCAAGCGCCAGGCCCAGAATTTCATCCTGCGGCTGACCGATCTGGCCAAGTCCCTCCGCCTGGTCCCGGGACAGAAGCACTTCCTCTTCTTCTCGACCGGTGTTCCCGCCTCGCTCGTCTACGGCGGCCAGTCCGGGAACCCGTCGTCGGGCGCGGGCCGGGCGGCCTTCGACCCCGGAGACCGCGTCCTCCGGACCCAGAACGAGGACATGTTCCGCGAGTTCGGCTCCTCCGGCTGCGCCTTCTACGCCTTCGACACGCGGGCCTCGGCCAAGGACACCGACCTCTTCGCCTACGACTCCGCGACCTTCGAGTCGGGCAGCCGCGGGCTGGCCTCGATACAGGGAGTGTTCCAGGATTCCACGAACATCTTCCAGGACGAGAAGACGACGGGTCTCAACTCGCTGAAGCGGCTCACCGACATCACCGGCGGCCGGTACTACGCCAACATCAACATGTACGAGAAGAACCTCGAACAGGTCCGGACGCTGACCGGCACCTATTACGTGCTCGGCTATTCGTCGAACGAGCGCGAGGACGGCAGCTTCCACGAGGTCAAGGTGACGGTCACGCGGCCGGACTGCGAGGTCCGGGCCCAGTCCGGCTATTTCGATCCCAAGCCGTTCGCCGCGATGTCGAAGATGGAGAAGGGGCTCCACCTCTACGACCTGGCGCTCAACGAGCGGTCCCTCTCGCGGCTGCCGGTGACGTTCCCGATGGCCGCGCTGGCCTTCCCGTCGGGCGATGGGCTGGGCCTCGAGGTCATGGCCGGTCTCCCGCCCGAGGTCACAGGCAAGTTCGCCGGGGCGAAGATCGAGTTCGTTTCGCTCGTCTTCGACGCGAAGAACGACGTCCGCGACGTCCGTCGGATCGAGATCGATCCGCGGACGCGCCGCGGCCGGAGGCTGACCTTCCTCACGGGCGTCGTCCTCGAACCGGGCGACTACACGTGCCGGCTGGTCGTCCGGGACATGGACACGGGCTTGAGCGCGGTGAGCTCGGTCCGGGCCTCGGTGCGGGAGCCGCAGACGGCGACGGGTTTGAGGCTGGGGACTCCCCTTCTGCTCAATTCGGCGGCCGTGGGGACGTTCCTCGAAGCCGGCGCGCCCAAGGGCCGGGCCGTTCTCGCCTGGCGGGAGGCCTACGATTTCGACCGGACGTTTCTCTCGCCCGTGGCGGGAACGGTGCCGAGGCTGACGCAACGACTCGAAGTCCTCGTGCCCTACGCCGTGCCGGGCACGGCCGAACCCGAGGTCGTGCTGACCGCCCGGCTCATCGATGCGGCCAGCGGTCAGGCCGTGCCCGTGGGCATGGCCCTCGTCGGCAGGTCCGCGCACGCGGCGACGGAAACACTGACCATCGACCTGCCGCTCGCCGGACTCGCCCCGGGAACCTACCATCTCTACATCAACGCCGAGGACCGGGTCTCCAAGACCATGGCCGGGACCCGGACGACGGTGACGATCGCCGGGGACTGAACAGGGGGCAACATGGGCCGTCGCGTCATATCGTATTTTTCCGCGGCAGCTGTCCTCTTCGGCGCGGCCGTCTGGGGCTCGACGGAGCCGGCCGCCCCGTCCCGAAGCCAGGACGCCGGCAAGCCCATCCAGCACGAAGTCTCCGTCACGGTGAGGCTCATCCAGGTCTTCGTCAGTGACAAATCAGGGAATGCGATACCGGACCTGAAGAAAGAGGATTTCGTCGTCTACGACGACGGAGTGCCGGTGGCTGTGACCGAGTTCGAGCGGCACGTCTCGGGAACGCCCGCCGTTACAGAAAGTCCGGAGGCGAGGATCGCGAACGAGCCCGAAGCCAAGGGCCTTCTCCCGCGCAAATACTTCATTTTCTTCGACTTCGCGTTCAACAGCCCGATCGGCGCCATAGCCGCGGTCAAGGCAGCCCAACACTTCATCGACACCGAGGCCGTTCCCGGCGACGAAGTGGCCGTGCTGTCCTATTCGGCGGCGAAGGGCCTCAAAGTCCACGAGTTCCTCACCAACGATCTGGCCAAGGCCCGCCAGGCCGTGGCCGGGATCAGCGCCAAGGAGATCTCCGGGCGGGCGGAAGAGATCGAACGCGAGTACTGGGACCTGCGGGGATATACCTCTTCCGACACCAAAGACCCTTTCCTCAAAGGCGAAGTGTTGAGGACCGAGGCCGGCCGGCGGCAATCGAAATTCCAAGCTCAGGATTACCTGTCCACACTGGTCGCTTTGGCCAAGGCCATGCGGCTGGTCCCCGGGAGCAAGAGCTTCCTGCTTTTCTCGACGGGGATCCCGACCACACTCGTTCATGGCAATCCCGCCATCGCCCAGGGAACGGGGATGGGCCGGGGCAACCTGTCCGAACCGAGCCAATTCTCATACGACATGGGCGACCGGACCCTTCAACCCCTCTGGGAGGATCTGCTCAAGGAATTCAGCGCCTCCGACTGTCCGTTCTTCGCTTTGGATACCCGGGAGGCGGCCAAGGACACCTCTCTCTTCGGGGCCGATAAAATGGTCGGTGCGGGCTCCACGACGTCGACCGGCTTCAAATCGGGCCTGCTCGGCACAGACACCACCAATCCGTTCGCCGACGACAAGGTCACCGGCATCGACACGCTCCGGGCGCTCTCGAAAAGGACGGGCGGAAAATACTATTCCAACATCGGCTCTTATGAAAAGAACCTGGCCGCCGTCGGGGACCTCACCGGCGCTTTCTACGTCCTCGGCTACTATCCGGCTTCGGCGGAGGACGGCAAGTTCCACCGCGTCAAGGTCGAAGTCAAGCGGAAGGGGGCCCGGGTCATGGCTCCCTCGGGCTTCTACGATCCGAAACCCTTCGCGGCCTACACCAAGCTCGAAAAGGACCTCCACCTCTTCGACCTGGCCCTCAACGAGCGGGCCGTCTCGCGCCTGCCGCTCGGCGTCCCGGTGACCGCGCTCGCCTCCGGGACGGCGGACGGCTCGGGACTCAGGGTCCTGGCCCGGGTCCCGGGCGAGATCACGGCCCGGTTCACGGGGGAGAAGATCGAGTACGTTGCCATCGTGTTCGACGACAAAGGCGACATCCGGGACATCCGCCGCGGCGAAGCCGATGCGCGCAGCGGCCGGGCCCGGGCCGTCGTCTTCGGAGCTTCGGCCGGGCTCGGGCCGGGCGATTACACCTGCCGCGTCGTCGTCAGGGACATGGACACGGGCCTGAGCGCCGTGGGCTCGACGAAGGCCGCCGTCCGGGCCCCCGCAGCCCAGGGCCTTCGGCTTTGGACGCCGCTCCTACTCGCCGAGGAGACCGGGACCGCCCGGGTCGAAGCCGCGGCGGGAAAGGGGCGGACGACGTTGCCGTGGGACGAGATCTATGCCTACGACCGGACCCGGTTCTCGCCCGCGGCCGGGCGCGTGTCGAAGCTGGCGGCGCGACTCCTGGCGGTCGTCCCCTATTCCGTACCGGGCGGCGCCGAGCCCGATCTAGCCCTTTCGGCACGCCTGATCGACGCGGCCAGCGGGAGGGCCTTCACGATCAGCCCCGTCGTGGCCGGAAGGACCGCGCATCCGGTCGCCTCCGCGGTGACGCTGGAGATCCCTCTCGCCGGGCTCGCCCCGGGAACCTACCATCTCTACATCAACGCCGAGGACCGGGTCTCCAAGACCATGGCCGGGACCCGGACGACGGTGACGATCGCCGGGGACTGAGGCCCCCTCTTTGGCCCCCGCGCGAGGCCTCGGATAGGCCGTTCCCGCAAGGACCCTGCGCCGGGCCGCCCGGCCCCGAAAAAAAGCCAAAAAATCAGCCCGAATCCAATATATTGGATTAGTCCAAAATGCCGAAGGCGCCCCGGTCCATATACAATCTTAACTCACACATAATAAATGGATTTAAGGTGACCGCAGATTGGCATGATAATTGCTAGTTAAAGGGGCTTGATCGACATGAAAATCCACAATATCTTTTTTAAACGAGGAGGTGAGACAGGAAGGACGTTTCCGCATGAGCTATGGGAGGGTGGCGGTTTCGCCGCTCTGGGTTTAGGTTTTCAATTTCTAGGAGGAATTATTTTATGAGTAAGAAATTCGTGATTGCGATCCTCGCGCTGTTCATCGCCGGGACCGCTTTCGGCCAACAGGTCGCGACCTCCAAAATGGAGGGCAAGGTCCTGGACAGCACGGGCGCCCCGTTGCCCGGCGTCTCGGTCGAAGCGACGAGCCCGAAGATGGTCGGCAAGGCGACCGCCGTGACGGACGGGGAAGGCGTCTACCGCCTGTTCTCCCTGCCTTCCGGCGCCTACGAGGTCATCTTCACCCTGCAGGGGTTCAAGACCCTCATCCGCCAGAACATCATCATCCAGATGGCGACCACGGTTACCCTGAACGTGACCCTGGACCAGGCGGCTATCGAAGAGCAGGTCACGGTCATCGGGCAGAGCCCGCTGATCGACGTCAAGAGCACGGTCAAGGGCCAGACCATGACCAAGGAAGTGTTCATGGCCCTGCCCCGCACCCGGAACTTCGACGGCCTTCTGAGCACGGTTCCCGGCGTCCAGAATGAATCCAACACCGGCGGCCTCTCGGTCGACGGCGCGACGGGCACCGAGAACATGTGGTACATGGACGGCACCGACATCACGGGCGGCCACATCGGCACCCGCAACCAGAGCGCCGTCATGGAGATGGTCGAAGAGGTCAAGGTTACCGCGTCGGGCTACAGCGCCGAATTCGGCGGCTCGATGGGCGGCGTCGTCAACGTCATCACCCGCTCCGGCGGCAATGCGTTCCACGGCGACATCATGGCCTTCTACAACGACAACGACATCCTGATGCAGGGCAAGTCGCGCGAGTATTTCCGCTGGAGCCCCTACGACGACGAGCTCGGCGAATACGTCAACGACGACGACCTGTATTGGTCCGGCGGCAAGAACCGCGACGACTACAAGCGGTTCGAAGGCGTCTTCAACCTGGGCGGCTACATCCTCAAGGACCGCCTCTGGTTCTTCGGCTCCTTCAACCCCCAGTACAGCCGGACCATCGCCGACCGGTGGTTCCTGGTCGACGGCACCTACGATACGGCCCCCCGCTACAACTTCTACAACAAGAACTTCAACTGGAACGGCCAGATGAAGCTGACCGCGGCTCCGTTCAAGGGCATGCGCATGTCGGCTTCGTTCGTCAACAACTGGTCCAACTACCGCGGCCAGATCCCGAGCATCAACGGGACCGACAGCAAGGACTATGGCGGCTTCGGGCTCGACGCCTGGAAGCAGGCCGGCTACGACTATCCCAACCTGAGCGCGGCCCTCATGTTCGACTACAGCGCCAGCAACAACTTCCTCGTCAGCGCCCGCGCCGGCTACGCCATGTCGAACACGACCAACCAGCAGATCGCCAACAACTTCACCACGGTCTACAACAACACCAGCTCCTACGTGTACGATGGCATCATCGACGACGATCTGCTCTACTACGCCGGCCCCGTCAACTACTCCGGCAGCCGGACGGTCCTCCAGCGCCAGAAGCTGGAAAAGCTCTCCGCCAACCTCGACCTGTCCTACTACGTCAGCCTGGGCGGCGAACACGCCTGGAAGGCCGGCGCCCAGATCATCCGGGACCAGGAAGACTACGCCAACTCGGCGGCCTACCCGATGGTCAACCTGTACTGGGACCGGTCCTGCTCGGCCCTGACGGCCTACGGCGTTCCCACGTTCCGCGGCACCTACGGCTACTACTACATCCGCGGCTCCTGGACCTCCCCCTACGGCTACCAGTGGGACATCGGCCGCAACAGCTACGCCCTCTATCTCCAGGATTCCTGGACGGTCGGCGGGCGGCTCACCCTGAACGCCGGCGTCCGGACGGAATCCGAGTACATCCCGTCGTTCAACCCCGATTTCCCCGGCAAGCCCATCAAGTTCGGCTTCAACGATAAGCTCGCCCCCCGGCTGGGCATCGTCTACGACGTTTTCGGGGATTCCACCCTCAAGATCTTCGGTAGCTTCGGCATCTACTACGACGTCATGAAGCTCTACATCGCCGAAGGCGCCTACGGCGGCTTCAAGTGGATCAGCGACTACTACTTGCTCGACAACCCCAACTTCTGGGAGATCGGCGACGAGTACATCGCCGGTGACCCCAGCGCCGCGGCCCAGGCCGACCAGGCCGCAGGCGGCGAGTACATGGGCTCAGTCAACTACCGCGTCCCCTCGTTCGACACCACCCAGCCCGACATGAAGCCCGTGTCCCAGCGCGAGATCTCCTTCGGCGCCGAGAAGAAGCTGACCGAGGACCTGTCGCTGTCCGTCCGCCTTGTCAACAAGCACCTCATCAACACGATCGAAGACATCGGCGTCGAAGGTCTCGGCGGCGAAGTGTATTACAACGGCAATCCCGGCAGCGCCTGGATCCAGGACAGGTTCGACGAGATCCTCAGCAACGCCGGCCCCGACGGTATCGAAGGAACCGCAGACGACCAGGGTTCCGATGCGTATTGGGCCCAGCCCAACGCCAAGAGAGATTATTACGGCATGAACCTGTCCCTCGAAAAGCGGTTCAGCCACAACTGGCAGGGCGGCGTCAACTACACCCTGAGCAGCGTCAGGGGCAACTACAGCGGCCTGTCCTCCTCCGACGAGAACGGGCGCAATTCCCCGAACGTCGAGCGCTTCTTCGACATGTGGTTCATGATGTACCGGCTCGACGGCCAGCGTCTCGACGGCCCGCTCCCCCAGGACCGGACCCACTACATCAAGGCCTACGGCTCCTATGCCTTCCCGTTCGGCCTCACGGTCGGCGTGGTCGGCTACGGCCGCAGCGGCCTGCCCGTCAGCACCCAGCTGAGCGTCCGCAATAGCTACATCTATCCCAACGGCTACGGCGACCTCGGCCGGCTGCCCTTCACGTTCTGGGGCGACATCTTCGTCGAGTACGCCCTCAAGATCGCCGGCAAGTACAACGTCGCGCTGAACCTCCAGGTCAACAACTTCACCAACACCAAGACCTGGCAGGCCAAGTCGATCGCTCCCAACCGGACCACGATGGGGATCGAGGACTGGGAATTCCTGGCCGGCGACTACGACTGGGAAGCGGCTCTCAATTCCCCCGGCGACCCCTACTGGAAGAACACCAACTTCAACAACTTCACCTCCCGCTACGGAACCTGGACCGCCCGCCTCGGCGCCCGGTTCTCCTTCTAAGCAGTATCAGCAGCACACGCAGAAGCTCGCCCGCCCCGGCGCAAGCCGGGGCGGGCTTTTTATTAGTTCTTCTCCAGATTCCGGAAGGTCCCTCTCTCAGGCTTTAGCTCGGGGATGTCCTCTCGCTCCCCGGCCCCCCGGGGAACCAGTTCGCACGGTTCCCCCCCGCTGCGCGGGTCCCCTCCTCCAGCAACGGGGATCTGCGAGGACAATCCCCTCGCCCGCCTCGAGAGGGAATCCCGGAAATGGGAGAAGAACCTTTTTTTGCAAAAAAAAATCCCCGGCCGGAGAACCCGGCCGGGGGCGGGGAATGGCGTTCGGGGGGATTACTTCTTGATGGCGTCGAGGATCGCCTTGGCCTGGGCGGTCCGCTCCGTCTCGGGCTCGAGCTTGATGAACTTCTCGAGGTTCTCGGCGGCCTTGACGTTGTCGCCCTTGTTGAGGTAGGCGAAGGCCACGCGGAGGTAGGGATCGGCCCAATCCGGCTTGATCTGGATGGCCATCTCGAAGTAGCGGATGGCGTCGTCGATCTGCTGGTTGGAGAAGTAGATCTCGGCGACGTTGTAGGGCAGGTTCTCGTCCTGGGGGGCCATCTCGATCGACTTCTTGAAATACTCCTGGGACTCGGCCAGCTTGTCCTGCTTCAGGTAGCACAGCCCGATGGCCGCCAGGCCCTTGGCGCCGATGGTCTTGCCCATGGCGGTGTCGGCGGCAGCCTGCTCGATCAGCAGGTTATACTTCTGGATGGCCGTCTCGAACTCGCCCTTCTCTCGGTAGCAATCACCGATGTTCAGGAGGACCTGGTAGGCGCCGGGGTTCTTGGCCAGGAACTCCTCGTACATCATCAGGGCCGTGTCGTACTTGCCGTCCTTGAAGAAGGCGTTGCCCTCCTCGAGGGTCTGGAAAGTCGCCTCGTCCTGGACGATCCCCGAGCCCGCGGCCTGTTTCTCCAGCTTGAGGACGATCTTGGGGTTTTTGCTGAGCTGGGAGATCTGCGCGCCCGTGGAGACCGGCAGGAAGCCGGGGGCGCTGGCGGTGATCACCCAGCTCCCGGTCCCGACGCCCATGATGCCCCATTCGCCCTTCTTGTCGGTGGTCGCCTCGAAGGTACTGCCGCCCGGCTGGTCGAAGACAGCCGTGATCTTGGCTCCGGCGACCGGCTTGCCGTCCTTGTCGATGACCGAGCCGCCCATGCGGGCGACGCCGCGGCCCGCCTGGGCCAGGGCCAGGCCGCTCGAAATGAGAAGTATCGCGGCGCCGGCCGCGAACTTCGCGGATAACCGATGATTCATGACTGCCTCCTGCGAATGATAGAGCCGTAGCTATTATCCATTCAAGGCGGTTTTTTTTCAAGACCGCGGGCTCGGAGCCGGTCCGACGGGCTCAGAGCCGCCAGAGGTAGGAGGCCTTGAAGAAGAGGCCGTGCTTCATCCCGAGAAAGCGGCCGGAGTCCCGATATTCCCCGTCGACCCACTCGGTCCGGTCGAAGATCGAGCCGTAACCGAGCTGGATGACGGTCCCGGGGATGTATGTGAACGAGGCCAGGAGGTCGGTCAGCATCTCCCGGCGGAAGGCGTTGTACTCGACGACGCCGCGGAAGAAGAGGAACTTGTTCGCCTGATAGGTCAGGCGGCCCCGTCCGATGGCGTAGTCGTATTCCTTGTCCCCGGTCTCTTTCCGGAAGAAATCGGAATAGGTCAAGCTGGCGGTCAGGTCGAGCTTCTCCGAAGGCTTGTAGGTCAGGCCGCCCATCAGGCGGCTGCCGTAACCCTGGAAGGGGTCGGCGACATAGCGGATGGAGTCGCCGCGGAAGTAGAGGCCCCGGAGATAGAGCTTTTTCGTGACGTAGCTCAGCACCTGGATCAGCCCGCCGCTCGTGTCGAAGCGCCGGCCGAGGAAGATCTCCGTCGCATAGCGCCCGAGGAGCTGGACGGTCGTGTTCCCGGCTAGCAGGAGCGTCACGCCGAGGGCGTCGTCGGTTTCGTAGAGACCGCTCGGCAGGTCCTTGACCACCGCGGCGGAGAGGTTCGGTGTGATCTTCCTCAACAAGCCGCTCTTGGGATAAAGGCGCGGCGAGACGGAGGCGGCGAGACCGGCCACCCCTTGCCGCGTCAAGTAGCCTGCGTCGGTTTGGAAGTCCGTGGAATTATCGTAGAATGAGATATTTATGCCGAGATCGCGGGTGTCGTAGAGATAGCCTGCGCCCAGGGCGAGTCCGGCGTCCGTGTCCGGCTCCCCGCCGGCCCGCGTCCACGAGGCGAGGGCGTGGAAGGCCAGCTGGCTCGACTTCGTCAGCCGCAGCTGACCGTCGGCCCCCGCGACCTGATTCGCCCCGCCCCCGTACTCGCGGCCCGTGTAAATCGCGCCGAGGTAGCCGTCGCCGCCGACCGCCCGCTTATAGCGGAAGACGGCGAAGCCAGCCGACCTGTCGTCTCCTGGCTCGTAGAGGGGATCGCCCCGGGGCGACTCGTCGAGGGCCAGGATGGAGGCCACCGTGTCCTTCTTCCCGACCTTCCCGGACAGCTTGAAGCCGACGAGCGGATCGACGATCGTCCGGGTGTGGACCGCGGCCGCGAGCGGGCCGGTGCCCGACGCCGCCAAGTTGAACATCTCGCTGCCCTCCAGGAAGAACGGCCGCTTTTCCGGAAAGTAGAGATCGTAACGCAGGTTGACGTCGACCTGCCCGGCGTCGGCCTCGACCTGGCTGAAGTCGGGATTGACGGTCCCGTCGAGGATGAGCTGGGAGGTGAGGCCGACCTTCGCGGTCAGGTGTCCGTCGTGGGCCCCGCGCCCGCCGACGAGCTCCCCCTCGACCCGTTCGGCCCCGTCCCGGTAGGTGTAGGCCGGCAAGACCTCGAGCAGGGTGTATCTCCGGATATCCGCGAGCTCGAGCGGCATCATCTGGGTCAGGAAGAAGTAGCCCCGGGCCGGATCGAGCGCCGGGTACGAGCTGTGTTCCGAGCGGCGGGCGATGCGGCGCTCGAAGAAGATGGACATCTCGACCCGCGCCTTCCCGGCGTAGCGGATGCTCTTGAAGGGCACGGCCAGCTCGACCGTATAGCCGTCGGGTTCGAGCCGGCCGGCGCTCGACCAGACGAAATCGACGCTGAAGTCCTCGGTGTTGCTGGCGAAGCGGCTGTCGGTCTGGATGCCGAGCGGGTTGACGTAGAAGGCGTAGAGGGACTGCCGGTCGTTGAAGCTGTCGAGGTTGATGCAGATGAAGTCGTCGGAGCGGATGGTGTCGCGGTCGGCCACGGAGGCCTTGATCTTGTCCGGCTCCCGGTCGTAGCACTTGAAGGCGAAGTAGAGGTTCTCGGCGTCGTAGGCCATGGAGGCCACGGTCCGCTCGCTCGGCTCCCGGCCGAAATCGGGGATGAAGGTCTTGGCGAGCTCGACCGAGGGGGCGTCGCGCCAGGCCGACTCGTCGAGCCGGCCGTCGATCGTGGGCGGGACCGCCACCCGGAGCGG
>JBGSUG010000414.1:0-8121 GCA_041736225.1 Candidatus Aminicenantales bacterium
AAAAGCTGCTGGAGCTGACCCTGAATCGTGTTGTCGCGGCGACCGTTGAGGATGCGTTGGGCCATGGCGCCAAAATCCCCGGCAAGGGACTCCATTTCGTCGCCCGTGCGGATGGCGGCCACGGCGAGCTGGACGTCCCGGACGTCCTGCTGGGTCAAAGCCAGGCGGTCGGTCAGCCGGATCCGTTTCTCCGATCCGGCGATGCGGCCGTCGCGGCCGAGGAGGCCCCGGTCGAGGGCCGTGGCCAGGATGTCGACGAGGCCGGTCCCGCAGACGCCCTGGGGCGGAAGATCGTCGACCGTACCCAGCTTGAAGCCGTTGGTCCATTCGGCCCGGTGGATGGCCCCGGGCACGGCCAGCATGCCGCAGCTGATGTTCATGCCTTCGAATGCCGGTCCGGCGGCCGTCGACGTGGTCACGAATTCCGAACCCTTCTTGAGGACGATCTCGCCGTTGGTGCCGAGGTCGATGAAAAGACCGGTACCGGCGGTCGCGGCGAAATCCGTGGCGACGAGCCCGGCCGTGATATCCCCGCCGACGAAGCTCTTGATGTTGGGCGCCACGTAGAGCCGGGCCTGGGGGTGGAGGCTGAACCCGATCTCGGAGGCGGCCAGGGCCGGCAGGGCCGAGAACACGGCGTGGAACGGGGCCAGGGCCAGAGAATCGACCGGGACGCCGCACAGGATGTGGTTCATGGCCGTGTTGCCGGCGACGACCGCGTCGTAGATGCGGTGGCGCGGCACGCCGCTCCGCCGGGACATCGTCCCGACCATGTCGTTGACCAACTGGACGGCGGCCTTCTTCAGACGCCTCAGATTGTCGGGGTTCTCGAAGGCGAAGGTGATGCGCGAGACGACGTCGGCACCGTACGAGTTCTGGGCGTTCACCGCCGCGGCCCGGTCGACGACCTTCCCCGTCCGGAGATCGACGAGCTCCGCCGCGACCGTGCTCGTCCCCAGGTCGACGGCCAGCCCGAAGATGTCCCGGGAGGCGTCCTCGGGTTCGATGTC
This sequence comes from Candidatus Aminicenantales bacterium, assembly GCA_041736225.1. GTDB lineage: Bacteria > Acidobacteriota > Aminicenantia > Aminicenantales > Saccharicenantaceae > RBG-16-66-30. The sequence goes on from JBGSUG010000414.1 coordinate 1,011, forward strand.
GAGGATCTCGCGGTCTTCATACAGGACGGCCGTGACCTTGCGGGCCTGGCCGAGGGATTGGCCGCCGAGCTTGGACAGGGGGACGAGCGGCAGGAGGAGCCCCGGCGACTTCAGCGTCGCCCGGAGCGAATCGGCCACGGCGACGGGCGCGTAGAGCGACGGCTTCTCCAGGACGAGCGGCAGCTTCTTGACGGCCGGATCGACGAAGGCGGCCGAGGGGACGCCCGAATCGAGGACGGGGACCTTCTCCAGCCGGGACCCGGGCAGGGTCTCGACGACAAGGTCGCTCGTGACGACGTAGAGGCAGGCCAGGCGGTGGTCCGGCCCGAGCCCGCGGCTTTCGAGCAACGCGGCCTCGAGGGCGGCGGGGAAGGGGAGGGGGCCGCTGAGGATGCGCACGGCGCACTTGCCGCAGATCCCCCGCTTGTGGCAGTAGAGGCTGAGGACGACGCCGGCCCGGGCCAGCACGTCGGCCAGGATCTCCCCGGACTTGGCCCGGACCTTGGTCCGGTCGGGAAAGATCTCGACGCTGTAGGTTGTCTCGTTCATCGGCTTGACTGTCCGCCCTGCGGCACTTTCATCTTAAACGAAATCCCGTCCGCGGCAAACCCTTTTTCACGGCCGGGTCGTGTTTTTTGCACCGCGGCCTTTCCAGACGGCGTAGACGGGGACGGCGGCCAGGAGCAATCCGAGCCCGGCCAGGGATTTGAGCGGCTGCGAGACGACGATGCTCAGGAAGACGGCCAGGCACATGGCGACGAAGACGAGAGGCACGACGGGGTAGCCCCAGGTGCGGTAGGGACGGGCCGCAGCGGGCGCGCGCCGCCGCAGGACGAGGACGGCCAGTCCGGTCGCGGCGAAGAACAGGAGCAGGGCGAAGACCATGTACTCGTAGAGCGATACGTAGGTCCCCGACAGGCAGAGCACGGCCGACCAGGCCGCCTGCCCCCAAAGGGCCGCGACGGGCACTCTCGACCGGGCGCCGAGCCGTCCCATGGCCTTGAAGAAATATCCGTCCCGGGCCATGGCGAAGAAGACGCGCGGCCCGAAGAGGATGTTGGCGTTGAGGCAGCCGAAGACCGAGACCATCACCAGGGCCGAGAAAAGCGCTGCCCCGCCCGCGCCGAACAGGGCCGAAGCGGCCAGCTCACCCACGCGGACGACGCCCGATAGCTCTGCGAGCGGCAGGGCCAGCAGGTAGACCAGATTGACCAGGACGTAGATCGCGGTCACGGCCAGGACACCCAGGGTCAGGCCCCGCGGAATGGTCCGCCCCGGGTTCCGGATCTCCTCCGCCGTGCAGTTGACCGAGTACCAGCCGTCGTATGTCCAGAACACGGCGACGAGGGCCAGACCCAGAGGTTTGAGGATCGCGGGAAAAGCGGGCCCGGGCGGGAAAAGAGGGTGGAAATTCGCGGCCCCCGCCTTGGTCCCCAAAAGAACGCCCAGGACGACGAGCGCGGCGACCGTCCCCAGGCGGACGACTGTCAGGAGGTTCTGGACGGTCGCCCCGGAGCGGATGCCGAAGGAATTGACGAAGGTCAGGAGCAGGATGGTCGCGGCGGCGACGGCCTGTCCCACCCTAAGGGTATAGGACAGGCCGGCGATGTCGAACCGGAAGAGGACCTTGGCCATCGACAGGGCCGGAACGAACGAACCCAGGAACTCGGCGAAGGCCACCGCCAGAGCGGCCAGGCCGCCGCACATGATGAAGCCGAAAAAGGCCCAGCCGAAGAGGAAGGCGGCCCCGTCACCGTAAGCCTCCCGGATATAGACGTATTGGCCGCCGGCCTGGGGATACATGGCTCCCAGTTCGGCGAAAGAGAGGGCTCCGCACAGGGTGACCAGCCCCCCGGCGAGCCAGACGGAAAGAAGAAGGCCCGGAGAGGGGAGGCCCGCGGCGATGATGCCGGGCGTCATGAATATCCCCGAGCCCACCACCGCACCGATGACAAGAAATGTGGTGTCCAGTAGGCCGAGCCGCCTGACGAATCCTATTTTCGCGCCGTCCGGGTCGGGCATGGTCCCACCATTTTATGCAAAACCTCGCTAGCAGCCAAGCGGTTTCCCGACTAGCTTATTTTGTTTATTATCAATGCATTACAATATCGCTGTATCTTATTTATAATCAACTACATACGGACCTTCTCGTTCACCACGACTATTCTTCGCGCTTTCCCGCGTTAACATCTCTCAACTTTGGCCATTTTCTGCGATCGACTCGAAGCATAAACCTTAAACATACTAAAGGCAGGGGAGGGGCCGTTCAAGATCGAAACTGGTTTCGGCCCTAAGATCACTGAGCGAAATAACAATGGGTATGGATTGTCGGCATGCCGACAATCCGAAGCAGCTCCCGGGCTCCTGGGCCACGATGACGCTTGGTCAACATATCCGGGCACTGAAAACTATCCCATATCGTACATGTTTATATATCAGATATTAAATTAGTTACAGAAATTGTCGGCACGCCGACATTGAGATTCTTCATGATAAGATCACGCGGTGACTCTCAGTTAAAATATTCTTGATAAACGCTTGCATTTTGCCTTCCCTTGGACTATAAAAATCTCTTGGACACCATTTGGGGTCCGGGGAGGGAGAGAGGCTCTTGATCATTGCCATAACCAATCAAAAGGGCGGCGTCGGAAAAACCACGACTTCGATCAACGTCGCTGCCGCGATCGCTCTGATGGGGAAGAAAGTCCTCCTCATCGACATGGACCCGCAAGCCCACAGCACCATTTCGACGGTCACGAATCCGGAAAAGTACGAAAAGTCCCTCTACGACGTTCTCATGAATAAGAACGAGCGTATCGAGGACATCATCGTCCACTCCAACATCCCCGGGCTCGATATGTCGATCACCAAAATCTCGATGGCCAAGCTCGAGCCTTCGCTGAGCGGAGAGTTCGATGCCCACTACAGGCTCAAAGATGCTCTCGAGCAGGTCCGCGGCAAATACAACTACGTTTTCATCGACACGCCGCCAACTCTGGGACTCATAACCCTGAACGCCCTGGTGGCGGCCAATTTCATCTTGATCCCGATCCAGTCCTCGTATCTCTGTCTCGAGGGAACGGATGATCTGCTGGAGACGATCGAGAAGGTCAAGAAGATCGCCAACCCGCACCTCAAGGTCCTAGGAGTGGTGATCACCCTCTACGACAAGAGGACCAATTTGGCCCGGGATGTCGTCCAGCGGATCAAACAGGTCTTCGGCCCCAAGCTTTTCAAGACCTTTATCTCGAAGAGCGTCAAGCTCGAGGAAAGCCCGGCTTACAAGGAATCCATTTTTACCTATGCGCCGAGCTCCATCGGGGCGGAGCAATACCGGAAAGTCGCCGAGGAGTTGATGAGCCGTGCAAAAAACTAAACGGTCAGGCCTGCCCGTATCGGTCGGATTGAAACACGACGGCCACTTCGTCGATCTGATCTCGTCGAGATCGCTCGGCCCGAGGATCCGCATGATCCCCATCGACAAGATCGACCCGAATCCCCATCAAGCCCGCTGTGCCCTGGGGAATATCGAGGAACTGCAGGATTCGATCCGGAGCAAAGGCGTTCTCGAGCCCATCCTCGTCCGGGCCAAAGGCAGCCGGTTCGAGATCATCGCCGGCGAACGCCGCTTTATTGCCTCGAAGAACCTCGGCCTCAAGGATATGCCCTGCATCGACATGGACGTCGAGGACGCCGAGGCCATGGAGATCGCCCTCATAGAGAACCTCCAGCGCAAGGATCTGGACGTCTTCGAAGAGGCCGACGGACTCCAGGCTCTGGCCGACATCCACAGCTACAACCACGAACAGATCTCTTCGAAGCTCGGCAAGGCCCGTTCGACCGTCACGGAGATCCTGGCGATCGCCCGTATCCCGGAGAACGCGCGCGACCTCATCCGCGAGGCCGGCGGGTTCGGCCGCTCGACCCTCATCGAGATCGCCAAGCTTAAAAACGAAGAGGACATGGTCAAGCTGACCCGCGACATCATTGACCGGCGGCTGACGCGAGAGGATACCCGGGACCTGGCCAAGTATCTCAAGGGAAAGACGAAAAAGGTCAAGTATTACGTCTACAACTTCATCCCGGATGACAACGACAAATTCCGGCTGCGGCTCGAATTCAAGAAACAGACTGTGACCAAGCAGGAGATCATCTACATTTTGCAGGAGATCATCGAGCAGATCCGGAAGAAGGACGAAGCTCCGAACCTCAAGGGATAGCCCACCGTATCCTTTATGATCGCCTTGCCAAGTACCCCTTCTGCGCCTCCCGATATTAGTTGACATAATAACTCTTATGCGACTCTTTGGGACGGGCGCTTCCATTCCTTTTGTTATCTTTGAGATGGAGATCTCCACATCCTGTGGGAATCGCGTTGCCCAAGACCGAGGCAGCTGTGAATAACGGTCTTCGCCCATATGCCGCGGCCAATTCCGGCTAATACGCGTCAAGGTTGCAGCGCTCAATATCGCTTCACGAACCCTTGGCTCGAAGCCACTCCTCGAACCCAGACCTTAATAATAACCGCGCGCTTCTTAGGCGTTTACAGGGTTCTGAGACGGGCCTATCCGGACGGATCGAAGTCTCACCGGGGCTTCGTCATCTAAGGGTGGATACGTTCCGCTCCGAGCCCACGTCTATTTGCAAGGATATCGATAAACTGCTCGATGCGCAGGCCATAACCTGCCGGGGAACCCATCCCCCGCTTTTAGCCGATCGGAGTTCCCGAATTGGGGCGTTCAATGCCCTCCTCCCCTGCTTTTATCGATTGGAATATTTATAACTATATTATTATGTGTAATATATCATTCATATTAATACTATGTATAAGATTATAATAAAGATGCAAATCCGCATATATTAGTTAACTTTCGTTTCGTCTATCATATCCGGACGAGCCGGAAGAATGGCTTGACCCAAGGGCGGGACCGGGATTATCTTTCCGGTCGTTCTCCCGACCGCTTGGAAATCCTTGAGGAGGGGTCATGAATAATCTCGCCGCCCAAGTTCTGTTCATCCTGGCCGTCGCGTCCCTTGTCCCGGGCGCCGCATATCCATCTCAGGACGCCCCCGCACAAGCTTTTCCGCCCAGCCTTTACCTCATGGCCGACATCCAAGTCGAAGTAGCCAAGGCCCCGGATTACGAGTCCGCCCTCAAAGCGCTGATCGCTGCCCTCAAGGACGCACGCTTCGCCGAGGTATTTGACACTTACACCACCGACGACAGCCGCTATTACATCGTCTACAGCCTGCCCAAGGGCTATTCCTCGGTCGATTACCTCCAGGCGGCCTGGCGCGACGCGGCCCTCCGTATCGGCCCCGAGAATTTCCAGACCCTCCACAGCCGGATGACGGCCGCGGAGCTCCACCGCGTCCTACGGTTCTGGACCTTCCGCCCGGATCTTTCATTCCTGCCGTCGCCCGAGCGCCTGAAGCCGGGAGAATACGGCCACTATACTTGGGATTACGTGTGGCTCATCCCGGGCAGCGAGGTTGCGTTCGAGGCCCTCAACCGCGAGTGGGCGGCCCTCAGCGCGGCCCGTAAGTGCCGGGACCCCTTCATGACCTACCAGGGCGGCTACGGTAACGAGGAGCCGGTCTACGTCTGGTTCGAATACGGCAAGTCGGCGGCCGATTACGCCCTGGCCGAGGAGAAGTTCTGGAAATCGCTGGGGGATGCCGGCGCCGCCCTTTCGGGCCGGACGCGCGCCCTGATCAGGAGGATGGAAACCAAGACCGGACGCTACCGGTCCGACCTGTCCTACGCCCCGGCCAAATAAGCCGGCCTGAACCGGTCCCCGCCAAGCCGAGAGAGGTTGTGAGGGCCCGAAATGGCGACGATCATCGTTTCCCCGTGATGTGACCGTCCTCCCCATGCCGCGCGAGGCGGCGGCGCCGGCGGCGCCTGACCGCGAGGACGATCGCCGCCGGCCCGGCGAAGAACACGATCCCGAACCCGAGCAGGAACGCGCCCGAAAGGTTGAAAAACGCCGTCCAGGGGGACCGCCCGAAGTACGTCTTGAGCTTCGGCAGGGCGGCGATCGTGCGGGCCATTTCCCGCGGCGGGAACCTCTCGGTCCTGCCGACGGCCAGGACGTATTTCCCGATGTTGTCCGCGCTCCGGACGACAACGGTATAGATCCCCGCGGGAACGATCCGGTCGAGCTCGGGCCCCACCCGGTAGCGGTCCCCTCCGAAGGGCTCGAAGAACGGACGCCAAACGGCGGCCGTCCCGTCCAGCCGGGCCAACGGGCCGCCGCCGCCGTCCCCCTCGCGGAAAACGACGGCCACGTAGTCGGTCTCGATGCCCGGGAGGTCGGGGACGAGGAGATTGACGTAGAGCCGGAACGGGACCTCGCTCGGAATGCGGTAGGTCTGCGGCTCTCCGGCCAATCGGGCGTAGAAGGCCTGGGAGACCTCGGGATCGCGGACCTCGATCGACGGCCTGTCGCCGACGAGGCGCGGCTGATGAGCGAGGGACATGCCGGACGCCGTCAGAATGGCCAGGACCACGGCCGGAACGGACCTGCCGCTCTTCACGCCGCCCATGGCCGTATGATATATAAATGCGGGAGGGTTCGCTATGGAAGATTTATTCGGACGGCACTGGCACCATCTGCCCGAAGCGGAGGTCGTCGACCTCCTCGGCGGCGACGTCAGGCGCGGCTTGGACCTCTTCGAAGTCGAGCGCCGCCGTCGCCACTTCGGCCCCAACGTCTTGACCCCTCCCAAGCGGACCTCGCCTATCGTCCGCTTTCTCCTTCAATTCCACAATTCGCTCGTCTACATCCTCCTCGGCGCCGCCGCCGTCACGGGCGTCCTCAAGGACTGGGCCGACGCCTCGGTCATCTTCGGGGTCGTCATGGTCAATGCCGTCATCGGCTTCGTCCAAGAGGCCAAGGCCGAGAAGTCCATCCACGCCCTAGCCGAGACCATGAGCACCGAGGCTGCCGTCGTCCGGTCCGGCGAGACCCGCAAGGTCCCCGCCGCGGACCTCGTGCCCGGGGACACCGTCGTCATCCAGGCCGGGGACAAGGTGCCGGCCGATCTCCGCCTGGTCCAGTCCCGCGACCTCCAGGTCGCCGAGCACGCCCTGACCGGTGAGTCCGTC
>JBGSUG010000422.1:0-6060 GCA_041736225.1 Candidatus Aminicenantales bacterium
CTCGGCCCGGGCCGCCGAGCTCGGCAAATCCCTGGGCGTCGCGGACCCCGCGACGAACGCGCAGTGCCTCGGCTGCCACGCTCCGCTCGCGTCCAAGGCGCCGGAGCTGAAGAGCGAGGGCGTGACCTGCGAGGTCTGCCACGGACCCGGCAGCGCGTACAAGAAGCTCAGCGTCATGGAGGACCGGGAAAAGGCGGTCCAGAACGGGCTCCTCCTCTATCCCGACGCCGGGGCCATCGAGGCCCACTGCCTCAAGTGCCACCAGGACGCCCACGACGTGCCCTTCGACTTCAAGAAGGCCTGGGACATCGTCAAACATCCCATCCCCGGCAAGTGACGGGGGAATAACTTCCGCTGCGAGGTGTATGACCTATGGGAGCTCCGACGGGACCGGCCGGGCATCCGGAGAATGCCGCTCTCGTCAGGAAAGCCCAGCAGGGAGACATGGACGCCTTCGAGAGCCTTGTCCGGGAGTACCAGCAGAGGATCTACGCCCTCTGCCGGCGACTGACCGGCGCGCACCAGTCGGCCGACGATCTGGCTCAGGAAACCTTCATCAAGGCCTACTTCGCCCTGGCCCGGTTCGACGCCGCGCTGCCCCTCTACCCCTGGCTCCGGAAGATCGCCGTCAACACGGCCCTCAACTACCTCAAGACCCGGAGCCGGGAGAGGTCGCTCGACGACGGCCCGCCCGGCGACCGGCGCCTTCCGACGGCCGCTCCGGCCGACGGTCCGTTGGAACGGCTCGAGCGCGCCGAGTTCCAGGCCAGGTTCGACGCGGCGGTGGGGTCCCTTCCCGCCGACCAGAGGAGCGTCTTCGTCCTGCGGTTCAACGAGGGCCTGAGCTATGAGGAGATCTCGCGGGCGCTCGATCTGCCGCTCGGCACCGTCATGTCCCGGCTCAACCGGGCCCGGCAGAGACTGAAGGGCCTTCTGGACGATTCCCACGGCAGGGGTGCTTGAGATGAGACACCGCAAACTCCAGGAACTCATCGGAGCCTACGCCGACGGCGAGCTCCGCGCGGCCGACCGCGCCCGGGTGGAGAAGCATTTCGCGAAGTGCCCGGAATGCCGGCGGGACCTCGAGTTCATCCGCAGGATCGAAGGCCTGCCCAGGACGTCTCCCTCCGTTCCGCAGGAAGCGGATTACTGGGCTTCGTTCTCCGGGCGCGTGCGGGCCGGGATCGCCCGGCGGGACGCCGGAGCCCCCGCATCCCGGAGCGCGGTGGAGATGTTCAGGGATTCGTTCTACAGGCCGGAGAAAAAGACGCGGACCAGGGCGGTGCTCTTCCCGCTATCGCTCGCCGGCCACGCCGCCGTCATCGTCCTGCTCATCGTCATGCCCCTGCTCCGGACGGGGGAGTTGCCGACGGTCGAGGTCACCAGCGCCTTCCTCGCGCCGCCCCCACCGCCTCCTCCTCCGCCTCCGCCCCCGGCCAAGCGGGCGAGCTCGGTGAAGAGCGCCCGGATCAAGCGCGTCCAGGCTTCGGCGCCGATGGAGATGGGCAAGCTCGTCGCCCCCGTCGAGGTCCCCGAGCAGATCTCCGAGGAGACGCTCTCCGACATCGGGGTCGAGGGCGGGGTCGAAGGCGGCGTCGAAGGCGGCGTCGTCGGAGGCGTTCTCGGAGGCGTGGTCGGAGGAGTCCTGGGAGGCGTGGTCGGCGAGGTCGAAGCCCCGGTCCGGGCCATCGGCGACGTCAAGCCGCCCAAGCTCGTCCGGGAAGTGGCCCCGGTCTACCCCGAGATCGCCCGACAGGCCCGCGTCGAGGGCATCGTCATCGTCGAGGCGACGACCGACGTCTACGGGCGGGTCACGAGCGTCAAGATCCTGCGCTCCATCCCCCTGCTCGACCAGGCGGCCGTCGACGCCGTCAGGCAGTGGGTCTACGAGCCGATGATCCTCAACGGCCGTCCCCGGCCCGTCGTCTTCACGGTCACCGTCAGGTTCCAGCTGAAATAGGTCAGAAAAGTCGGTTTAAGACTTTCGATATTTTACAGGAGGTATAACCCATGCAATTCGGTCTTCTCGAAATGTGGGCGGCCATGGGAGCCGTGGCCAAGACCGTCGCGATCATCCTGATCGTGATGTCCATCGTGTCGATCTACATGCTCATCGAGCGGTTGCTCGTCTTCGCACGCGCGAAGAAGACGTCCCGCGCCGTGGCGCCCAAGCTCGCCGAACTGCTGAAGAACGGCAACCTCAAGGACGCCCTGTCCCTGTCCTCCAAGAAGGAGAACAAGGGCAGCCACCTGGCCCGCGTCACCGCCGGCGGCATCCAGAACATCATCGAAGCCAAGGAAGCCAAGCTCGGCGTCGACGAACAGATCGAATCCGCGTCCCGCGGCAGCGAGCGCGCCAAGGTCCTGTTCAACCAGGAGCTCCGCCGCGGCCTGCCGATCCTGGCCACGATCGCCACGTCGGCCCCCTTCATCGGGCTGTTCGGAACGATCTTCGGCATCATCAACGCGTTCCGCGGCATGCAGCTGACCGGCTCGGGCGGCATCGGCGCGGTCGCCGGCGGCATCTCCGAAGCCCTGGTCACCACGGCCGTCGGCATCGGCGTCGCGGTCCTGGCCCTCTGGGTTTTCAACATCCTGAACAGCAGGATCGAAGTCTTCGACGCCGAGATGGCCAATACCCAGTCTCAAGTCGTCGACTTCTTCATCAAGACCGGCGAAGCCCGCTAAGGATTGAGGCTCCGGCCTTCGTCAGGCCGGAACGAGAGAGAGGCATACTATGGGATTTTCAGTTTCGTCAGGCGGCAAAGAGCCCGTCAGATCCGAACCTAATGTCGTCCCTCTCTGTGACGTCCTGCTCGTCCTTCTCATCATTTTCATGATCGTCACGCCCCTCATCCAGAAGGGCGTCGACGTCAAGCTCCCGAACGCCCAGTTCACCGCCAACATGCCGGAGAACCCGGACGTCGTTTTGGCCGTGAAGAAGGACGCGCGCGACCCCAAGGGTTACCTCCTTTATGTCAACCAGGACAAGGTGACGTTGGAGACCTTGCAGAACGCGCTCGAAGAAGCTTTCCTGACCGTGCCGGAAAAGAAGCTCTACCTCAAGGCGGATCAGGATCTCGAGTACGGCGTCTTCGCAGAGTTTCTCTGGGATACGATCCGAGCGGCGGGCGTCGAGTCCGTCGGGATCATCACGGAGAAGAAAACGGAAAGGGGCGACTGAGCGCGCGGCGCACCCCCACGTGCACCTTCCACTCTGACCGCTGAAGTCACGGGGGCGGGAAGCGAGAGATCGCTTCCCGCCCCCTTTTTTTTTGGATCTTCTCCCGATTCCGGGAAGTCCCTCTCTCGGGCTTTGGCTCGGGATATGCCTCTTGCTCCCCGGCCCCCCGGGGAACCAGTTTGCACGGTTCCCCCCCGCTGCGCGGGTCCCCTCCTCCAGCCACGGGGATCTTCGAGGCAACATCCCTCGCCGCCTCGAGAGGGAAGCCCGGAAATGGGAGAAGAGCCTATTTTATTCGGAGGCGAGCTTTTCGATCTCGGCGATGAGCTCGTCGGCCATGCGGGCGGCCGGGACCCGCTTCAGCAGCTTGCCCTTCCGGAAGATCACCCCGCTCCCCCGCCCGCAGGCCAGGCCGATGTCGGCCTCCCTGGCCTCACCGGGGCCGTTGACGGTGCAGCCCATGACCGCCACCGTCAGCGGCACGCGCAACGCCTGAACCGCCTTTTCCACACGGGCGGCGACCGGCATCAGATCGACCTCGCAGCGCCCGCACGTGGGGCAGGAGACGAAGTTCGCCCCGCGGGTTCGGAGGCCCAGGGCCTGGAGGATCTGCCAGGCGACGAAGACCTCCTTCTCGGGCGGGGCCGTCAGGGAGACGCGGACGGTGTCGGCCAGCCCCTCGGCCAGGAGAAGGGCCAGGCCCGCCGAGGACTTGATGCTCCCGGCGAATAGCCGGCCAGCTTCCGTGATCCCGGCATGGAAAGGATAGTCCACGCGTCCGGCCAGGAGGCGGTAGGCCTCGAGCGTGCGGGGCACGTCGGAAGCCTTGAGCGAGATCTTGATCAGCCGGAAATCGAGCGCCTCGAGCAGGCGGACGTGGCCCAGGGCGCTCTCGGCCATGGCCGCCGCCGTCGCTCCGCCCGCCCGGGCCAGGATGTCCCTGTCGAGGGACCCGGAATTGACCCCGATACGGATGGGCGCCTGCCTCTCCGCCGCGGCCCGGACGACCTCCCGGACCCTGTCGGCCGAGCCGATGTTCCCCGGATTGAGGCGCAGCCCGTCGACGCCCGCGTCGAGCGCGGCCAGGGCCAGCCGGTGATCGAAGTGGATGTCGGCGATGAGGGGCACGCGGACGCGGCTCCGGATCTCCCGGAGCGCCGCGGCGGCCTTCCGGTCCGGGACGGCCAGGCGCACGATCTCGGCCCCGGCCTTCTCCAGACGCCGGATCTGGGCCACGGTCGCACGGACGTCCCGGGTGTCCGTCTTGGTCATGGTCTGAACGGAAACGGGGGCTCCCCCGCCGACGACGACGCTGCCGACGGCGACGGAACGGGTCTTGCGACGCGGGAACATCCGCTCCTCCTCAGCCTAGAACGGCAGGACGCTGCCCCAGCCGTTCGGCAGCTTCTTGACGATATCGTTCAGGACGACGAACGCCGTCAGGGCCATCATCATGGCCCAGCCCACATAGGTGTAGGCGATCCGGAACTTCGGGCTCACGTCCCTGCGGAAGGCGGCTTCCAGGCCGAGGATCACGATCTGGGGCCCGTCGACGATCGGGATGGGGAAGATCAGGTTGATGACCCCGAGCTGGAGGCTCAGGAACGCGATCCACGTCAGAAGGGATATCCAGCCCTCGCGGAGGAACGCGTAGGACGCGTCGGCGATCGCCAGGGGACCGCCCAGCTGCGTCGCCGGCGTTTCCCCCGTGAACAGCCCCTTGATGATCCGGACGATGAGGAGGGCGTTGTAGGAGTTCTCCTTCAGGCTGTTCCCGATCGCGCCGAAAAAGCCGAACTTCTTCGTCACGGACTCGGCCCCGTGCTGGATGCCGATCCAGCCGACCTTCCCTTCGAGCCGCGGGGTGACGGGGAGCGTGAGCGGGCTCCCGGCCCGGTCGACCGTGAAGAGAAGCTCTTTCTCCGGATTGCCCCGGACGACCTCGAGGAAGCCGGTGAAGAAGACGGGCTTACCGTCGATGGCCCGGATGACGTCCCCGGCCGCGAGGCCCGCCGCTTCCGCCGGCGAGTGGGGCTGCACCATCCGGACCTGGGTGAATATCCGCGGATTGAATCCGGCGTATCCGACGTCGGTCTGCTTGTCCGATCGCGTCTGCAGGTCGACGCTCGATCCCGTTCCGTCGCGGACGATCCCGATCGCGATCCGCCGGTCGGGCGCGATGCCGACGGCGACCTGGACGTCCTTCCAGGTCCGGACCTCCCGTCCCGCGACGCCGACGATCAGGTCGTCCGCCTTCAGGCCGGCCAGGTCGGCGGGCGAGCCGGGATCGACCCAGCCGACGACGGGCGCGTCGTCGATGTACTTCACGACCTTCGTCCCGATCCCGCTGACCACCGACATCAGGAGCACGGCCAGGACGAGGTTCATGACGGAGCCCATGACCATGATGAGGAATCTCCGCCCCCGCGACTTGGCCATCATGTCGTCGGGGGGGATGGGCCGGTCCTTCTCGAAGACGCCCTCCCCTTCCATCTGGACGTAGCAGATGACCGGGAGAAGGCAGACCTTGTAGTCGGTGCCGGTCCCGCCCTCCGGCGGCTTGCCGAACGAGAACTTGCGGTCCCGGACGCCGAAGAGCCGCGGCCCGATGCCGAACGAGAAGGCCTTGACGCGCACCCCGAACCGCTTGGCCATGATGAAGTGGCCGAACTCGTGGACGAACGTGACGATGAAGAAGACGATCGCGAACGAGACGATCGTTCCCAGGATGTTGACCATGTCTACCTCTGCGGGACGAGCCGGCGGGCTTCGCGCCGCGCCTCCCGATCGATGTCGTGGATCTCTGCGAGGGAATCGGCCGGCCGCGGCCGGTGGGCCTCGACGACGCCGGCGACGACGGCGCGGAGGCCGGGAAA
>JBGSUG010000019.1:0-12288 GCA_041736225.1 Candidatus Aminicenantales bacterium
CCGGCCTGCCGGAGCCCGAGGCGGCCCGGGGCGGCTGGCTCGCCCCGCTCCTCGCGGGTACGGCCTCCCTCGTCGTCGCCCTGCTCGGCTTCCACTTTTTCACCGGGCAGAGCCTGTCCGGCGTCCTCGTCGCCTGCAACCGCTTCTTCGGTTCCGTCCTCGCCTTCTGCCTGCCCGCCGCGGTCAAGGCGTTCAAGATCGCCGGCATCCTCCTGAAGGTCGCCGCCGACCTCGTCGAGATGCTCATGGCAGGCGCCGGTTCCGTCGCACGCTCCCTGGGTCCCCAGGGCATCGCCGCCCTCTTCGGCCTGGGAGGCCTCCTGGCCCTGCTCGCCTTCTTCGGGGCGAGACGACTCCACTCCCCGGGAGAAAGATCATGATGAAGAAACGACTCATCCTCGCCCTCTTCGGGCTGTTCATCCTGGCGCCCCTCGCCGCGACCGCCGCGACCGATGCGGCGGCCCCGGCCGGCGTCGAGGTCGGCACGTCGAGGGAGGTCATCGTCGCCGCCGGCGCGACACAGGAGAAGATCTTCAGCCTCGGCGGCCACGTCGTCATCGAGGGCACGGTCCGCGAGGACGTCATGGTCATCGGCGGGTCGATCACGATCAGCGGCGAAGTCGGCCAGTCCGTCGTCGGCATCGGCTCCCGCGTCGTCGTCCGGTCCACGGCCGTCATCAAGGAGGACCTGGCCGCCCTGGGCGGGACGCTCGAGAAGGAGCCCGGCTGTTCCATCGGCGGCGATACGATCTACTTCCAGACCCGGGAGCTCGGCGACAAGCTCTTCCGGGACGACGGCTTCTTCCAGGGCGTGTTCTCGCTGTCGATCATACCCGCCATCGTCGTCGTCAAGCTGGTCATCATCTTCCTCTGGCTCATCGCCGCCCTGCTCGGCGCGGCCCTGTTCCCCAAGCCGGTCGCCTACGCCGCCGGCGAGATCCGCAAGCACTTCTGGCCCGTCTTCGGGACCGGCCTCGTGGCCATCGCGGTCTTCACGACGGGCGTCATCGTCGCCGCCCTGCTGAGCTTCATCCTCATCGGCATCCCCCTGGCCCTGGCGCTCGGGACCGCCGGGTTCGTCGTCAAGGTCTTCGGCCGGCTGGCCGTCCTCTACTTCATCGGCGACGGCGCCCTGCGCGCCTTCCGGTCGCGGAGCGTCTCGCCGTTCGGGGCCCTGATGATGGGGCTTCTCGTCTTCAGCGTGGCCGGATTCGTGCCCGTCCTGGGGTTCTTCTTCGGATTCGTGATGAACGCCGTCGGCTGGGGCGCGGCGATCCGGACGAAGTTCGGCTCGCGGGAGAACTGGTTCGTGAAAACGCCCCCGGGTTGCTGAGGAAGGGGAATCGGCGCCTAGCGCTCTAAGATCTCTTTTTCCTTAGCCGCGGCCAGCTCCTCGGCTTTGGCGACCGTTTCGTCGAGGAGCTTCTGGAGCTGTTCGAGCCCCGAGAACTTGTCGTCCTCGGTGATGTCCTTTTCCTTCTCCAGCTCCTCGATGAACTCCTTGGTCTCCCGGCGCATGTTGCGCAGGGCGGTCTTCTCCTCCTCGAGCATCCGGCCGATCTTCTTGGCGATCTCCCGGCGGCGCTCTTCGTCGAGCGGCGGGATCGGGACGCGGAGGAGCTCGCCGTCGTTGAGGGGGTTGAGGCCGAGGTCGGCGCCGCGGATGGCCTTGTCGAGCGCCTCGAGGACCGAGGGGTCGTACGGCTGGACGACGATGAGGGTCGGCTCGGGGACCTTTAGGGTCGCAACCTGGTTGACCGGCGTCATGACGCCGTAGTAGCTGACTTTGATCTCCTCGAAGATGCTGATGTTGGCCCTCCCGGTCCGGAGCATGCCGATCTCCTTGCGGAAGTGCTCGGCGGAGGCCTTCATCTTTTTGGCGGTATCGGCGAGCACGTCTTTGACCATGGTGTTCCTCTCAGTAAACGCGGGTGCCGATGGCCTCGCCCAGGACGGCCTTCTTGATGTTGCCGCCCTTGCCCAGGGCGAAGACCAGGATGGGCATGCCGTTGTCCTTGCAGAGCGAGATGGCCGTGGCGTCCATGACCCGCAGGTTCTTCTTCAGGACGTCGATGTAGCGGATGGCCTTAAACTTCCGGGCCCCCTTGTCCTTGACCGGGTCGGACGAGAACACGCCGTCGACCTTGGTCGCCTTGAGGATGATGTCGGCCCCGATCTCGAGGGCCCGCTGGGCGGCCGCCGTGTCGGTCGTGAAGAAGGGGCTGCCGATGCCGGCCGAGAAGATGATGATCCGGCCCTTTTCCATGTGGCGGATGACCCGCCGGCGGATGAACGGCTCGGCCACGGACTTGATCTCGATGGCCGAGACGTGGCGGGTGTCGGCGCCGGCCTTGTCCAGGGCCGCCTGCAGGGCGATGCCGTTGATGACCGTGGCCAGCATGCCCATCTGGTCGGCCGACCCCTGGTCGATGCCGTCCCTGATGCCCTTGGCGCCGCGGAAGAGGTTGCCGCCGCCGATCATGACGGCGACGTCGACCCCGAGGTCGTGGACCTCCTTGATCTCGCGCGCGACGGCCAGGGCCCGGTTGAAGTCGACCCCGCCGGCGACGTCGCCGAGCAAGGATTCGCCGGACAGTTTGAGAAGGATGCGCTTGAAAGCAGGTTCGGGCATGTGGGGCTCCGGCCGGTATTCTATACCGGTTCGGGCCCGGAGTTCAATGGGAGGAGGGGGAAGCTCAGTCCTGCCCGATCTCGAACCGGGCGAAGCGCCCGACCTTGATGTTCTCGCCCATCTTGGCCACGAGCTTGGTGATCAGGTCCTTGACCTTGAGCTTGTCCTCGCGGATGTAGGGCTGTTCGAGGAGGCAGACCTCTTCGAAGAACTTGTTCAGCTTGCCCAGGACGATCTTCTCCAGGATCTCGGGCGGCTTCTTCATGTCGCCGAGCTGGGCCTGGATGATCTCCTTCTCCTTGGCCACGATGTCCGCCGGGACGTCGGCCGGGGAGATCCAGCGGGGCTTGGCCGCCGCGATCTGCATGCCCAGCTCCTTGACCAGCTCCTGGAACTCGCAGTTCCGGGCGACGAAGTCGGATTCGCAGTTGACCTCGACGAGGACGCCGATCCGGCCGTTCATGTGGATGTAGGAGCCGACGAAGCCTTCCTTGGCGGCCCGGCTCGACTTGGCCTCGGCCCGGGCGTAGCCCTTCTTCCGTAGGATCTCGATGGCCTTGTCCATGTCGCAGTCGCACTCGGACAGGGCGGCTTTGCATTCCATCATGCCGATGCCGGTCCGTTCGCGCAGTTCTTTGACTTTATCCGCCGTGATTTCCATGATGTCCTCTTTCCGGTCCGTTGTCTCAGTTGTCTTGGGGAACGCCGCCCTCGGGGGTCTCGCCGGCCTCGCCCTCGGCCTCGTCGGCCGTCTTCTGGTCGAGGAGCTCGCGGCTGATCCGGTTCTTCTTGCCCTCGATGATGGACTCGGCCGCCTTCGAGGCGAAGAGCTCGATGGCCCGCACGGCGTCGTCGTTGCCGGGGATGGGATAGTCGACGTCCTCGGGGTTGCCGTTCGTGTCGACGACGGCCACGATGGGGATGTGCATCTTCCGGGCCTCGGCGATGGCGATCGTCTCCTTGGAGGAGTCGATGATGAAGATGGCCCCGGGCAGGCCGGCCATGGTCTTCAGGCCGCCGAGGTTCTTCTGGAGCTTGCGGAAGACCTTCTCCTGCTTGGACTGGACCTTCTTCGACAGGAGGTCCCAGCGGCCGTCCTCCTTCATCTCCTCGAGCTCCTTGAGCTTGTCGACGCTCGTCCGGACGACGGCGAAGTTCGTCAGCAGGCCGCCCAGCCAGCGCTGGTTGACGTAGGCCGACTCGCACTTCGCGGCGTAATCGCGGACGATGTCCTGGGCCTGCTTCTTGGTGCCGACGAAGAGGACCATCTTGCCCTCTTCGGCGACGCCCCGCAGGTAGTTCAGGGCTTCCTTGAAGTTCTTGATCGTCTTCTGGAGGTCGACGATGTAGATGCCGTTCCTCTGGCCGAAGATGAATTCCTTCATCTTGGGGTTCCAGCGCTTGGTCTGGTGCCCGAAGTGTACGCCCGCCTCCAACAGTTCTTTCATCGTTACGGAAACCAAGTCGAGCCTCCTCTTTAGCGCTTGTGGTACTGAGGAGCCTTGCGGGCGCCCAGCAAACCGTATTTCTTGCGTTCTTTGACCCGGGCGTCGCGCGTCAGCAGGCTGGCCGCCTTGAGCACGGGCTTGAGCTCCCGGTTGAACTCGACGAGGGCCCGGGAGATGCCGAGCCGGATGGCCTCGGCCTGGCCCTTGGCCCCGCCGCCGCTGACCCGGAGGAAGATGTCGAACTTGTCCTCCGTCTCCGTGAGCTGGAGCGGTTGGCGGATGATGGTCTTGTAGGCGTCGAGGCGGAAGTAGTCGTTGTAGGGCCTCGGCCGCTTATTGACAAAGAGGGTGATGTCGCCCTTGCCCGAGCGCAGAAAAACGCGGGCGATGGACGATTTCCTCTTCCCGGTTCCGTAGTATTGGATCAGACTCAACGGGGCCTCCTAAAACTTGTATTCCTGGGGGTTCTGGGCTTCGTGGGGGTGCGAGGGTCCGCGGTAGACCTTGAGCTTCTTGTACAGGGCCCGGCCGAGCTTTCCCTTCGGGATCATGCCCCAGACGGCCTTCTGGATGACCTCTTCCGGCTTCTTGGCCAGGAGTTCCTTGAGGGTCTGCTCCTTGATGCCGCCCGGGTAGAGGGAGTGGGTGTAGTACTTCTTCTGCTCGAGCTTGCGCCCGGTGACCTTGATCTTCTCGGCGTTGATGACCACGACGAAGTCCCCGGTGTCCAGGTGGCTGGTGAACTGGGGCTTGCGCTTGCCGCGGATCAGATCGGCGATCTCGGTGGCCATCCGGCCGAGGATGCGGCCCTCGGCGTCGATCAGCCACCATTTCTGGTCGATGTCGTCCTTTTTGGGGATAAACGTCCTCATGAGCTTCTAACCTTATTCAGAGATAGAAAGACGACCTAAAATACTAGAATTCGGGGAAATTGTCAACCTCGATCCCACGATGGTTTTCGGAAGCCCTTTCCCAGGGCCAGGCGGATGAAGACGAGGCCCGCCAGGAATCCCCCGATATGGGCGAACCAGGCCACCCCGCCCCCCACGCCCACGTTGAGGATCTGCATGACGAACCAGAGGCCGAGGACGAGCCCGGCCGGGACCGAAACGACCTCGATGAAGAAGATGAGGAAGACGAAGACCTTGACCCGGGTATGGGGGAAGAGCGCCCAATACGCCCCGAGGACCCCGGCGATGGCCCCGCTCGCCCCGATCATGGGGACGTGCGATCCCGGCTGGGTCGCGATGTGGGCCAGGGCCGCGGCGATGCCGCTCACGAGATAGAACAGGGCGAACCGCACCGGTCCGAGCCGGTCCTCGATGTTGTTGCCGAAGATCCAGAGGTAGAGCATGTTGCCGAGAAGATGGAAAAGGCTTCCGTGGAGGAACATGCTCGTCAGCAGGGTCAGCAGGGGCGGGAAGGCAGCCTCCGCCGCGGCGGCGGCCCGGAAGTGGACGATGTCGTAGGGGACGGCCCCGAAGCGCATCGCGGCCATCTCCAGGCCCTGCGGGACGGCCGCCCGGGTCAGGAAGACGACCGCGTTCACGGCGATCAGGGCCAGAGTGACGACGGGCAGGCGCGAGGTCGGGTTATCGTCCTTGAGCGGGATGAACATGGCTTAAATGAAAATTGCGCTCCGCCCGGCGGGGGGCGGAGCGCAATCGGGATCCGTCGTTATCGTCCGCGCCGGGCCGGAGTTACTTCTTCAGCTCTTCCTCGAGCTTCTTGCGCTCGGCGGCCCGCTTCCTCATCTCCCCGAACTTCTCGAGATAGCGGTCGCCCTCGGCGGTGTAGCGGGCTTCCTTCTCGGGCTCGAGCTTGGCCAGAACGGCCTTGTAGAGGGGGCCCATCCAGGCGTAGGGCTCGGGGTAGTTCGGGTCGAGCTCGATGGCCTTGCCGATGGACTCGAGAGCGGCGTTGGCCATCCTCAGTCTCTCGGGCTGGCTCAGGAACTGGAAGCGGTAGGACCGCGACCACTGGTTGACGCCCAGGGCCAGCCAGGCCTCGGCGGAGTCGGGCTGGAGGGCGATCCGCTTCTCCCAGTATCCGGCCGCCTTCTCGAAGGACTTCAGCAGCTCCTCGGGGCCGCCCGCGACTTCCTGGAGGTAGGTCGCCATGTAGGCGTAGCCCTGCGGATTGTCCGGATCGGTCTCGATGCGGCGCAGGTACATCGACTCGGCCTTCTTGGCGACGTCCTTGTTGTCGGCAGAATAGCGCTTGTAGAACTCGGCCACGACGTAGTAGTTGCTCATGTCCTCGGGCTTGAGCTCGATGATCCGCAGGTAGAGCTTCTCGGCCTCGGGGAACTTCTGGATCTTGTCGTACATGTCGCCGAGCGAATAGATGATGTCCTTGTTGTTCGGCTCGATCTCGAGGGCCTTGTTCAGGGCGGCGAGGGTCTTCCCCTCGAGCTCCTTGTTGAGGGCCGAGTCGACGCCGGGCTTGTAGAGCTGCTTGTAGCTCTCGCCGAGGAAGCGGTAGGCCTGCACGAGGTTGGGATTGAACTTGAGCGTCGCTTCGTACTCGGTGATGGCCTTGCGGTACTGGTTCTCGCGGAAGAAGCTGTTGGCCTTGCCGAAGTGGTAGTTGGCGGAAAGCTTCGAATAGCTGATGTTCTCACAGGCCGCGAACGCGAAGATCAGCGCGACGGCGGCTGCGGCGAACAAGAATCTCTGGGTCGTCTTACGGGACATCCTGACCTCCTTGATTTTCAAGCGCGAATCACAGAGAAAGACAGAAACTTATTTATAGACGAAGGCTCGTTCAAAGTCAAGAAAAAAGCCCGGCCGAGGGCGAACGTTCTAGCTGGTCCGGACGATGAGTTTGAGGGGGGTGCCGACGAACCCGTACTCCTCGCGGAGGGACTCCAGGAAGAACTTCTCGTAGGTCGGCGAGAGCGGGCCCCGGGAGCCCAGGAAAAGGATGAAGGCCGGGGGGGAAACGCTCTTCTGGGTGATGTAGCGGAGCTTGGCCCGGGCCCCGTTCTTCAGGCGAGGCGGGTGGGCTTCGGCCGTCCTGGCCAGGAACTGGTTGAGCTTGGAGGTGTCGACGCGGGTCGTGGCCCCCCGGTGGACCTGTTCCGCGGTGTCCAGGATCTTGACGATCCGCTGGCCGGTCCGGGCCGAAACGAAGAGGAGAGGCGCGTAGGAGACGAAGCCGAGCTTGCGGAAGACCCGGTCCCGGACGGCGTCCGGGCGGACCGTGTCCCGGTCGACGAGGTCCCACTTGTTGAGGGCGATGACCAGCGGCCGGCCCGATTCGAGGGCCAGCTGGGCGATGCGGGCGTCCTGCCGGGTCGGGAACTCCTGGACGTCGAGGACGAGGCAGACGACGTCGGCCTCGCGGATGTTCATCTTGGCCCGGATGACGCCGGCCCTCTCCCGGGTGTCGTCGGCCGCGGCCATGCGGCGGATGCCGGCCGTGTCCACGAGGCAGAACGGCTTGCCGTCCCGGACGAGCAGGGTATCGGTCGAGTCCCGGGTCGTGCCGGGGATCTCGCTGACGATGAGGCGCTCCTCGCCGGCCAGACGGTTGACCAGGGACGACTTGCCGACGTTGGTGCGGCCGACGATGGCGATGCGCAGGGGGGTCGCGCCCGCCGGGGCGGCCGACGACGCGGGCAGGGCGGCGGCGATGGCCTCCTCGACGAGCTCCATGTTGATCTTGTGCTCGGCCGAGACGAAGAGCAGGCCCTTGTCGCCCAGGCGGTAGTACTCCGCCGTCATCGATTCCTCTTTGGCCGGGGAATCGAACTTGTTGACGACGAGCAGGATCGGCAGGCCGCGGCGCTTGAGCTGGAAATAGAGCTCCTCCTCGGCCGAGGCGATGCCGCGCTTTCCGTCGAGGACGAACAGGACGAGGTCGGCCGCGGCGGCCTCCTCGAGGGCCTTGGCCCGGACCTTGTCGCTCAGGGGTTCGTCGGCGACGCCGAAGAGCCCGCCCGTGTCGACGAGCGTGAAGCGGCGGTCGCCGAGCGTACACTCGGCGGCGAGGCTGTCCCGGGTCATGCCCGGGTCGGTGTGGACGAGGGCCTTGCGCCGGCCCAGCAGGCGGTTGAAAAGAGTCGACTTGCCGACGTTGGGCAGGCCGACGATGACCACGCGGGGGAGCTTCGTCAAGGCCGGCCCCCGGTCATCGCGCGACCATGGAATAGTCGGGCAAGAAGGCCCGCGACAGGTCGACGTGGCCGCCGAGGGTGTCGCGTTCGGAGCCCTCGACGAGGATGACGACCTTCTTGATCGCCTCGAAATTGTAGACGAGCGTGTCGACGACGGCGTAGACCGCGGCCAGCTCCGAGGAGGAGCCGTAGGCGAACTTGTCGGCGATGTCCCGGCTGAAATCGACCGTGGCCAGCCCGTCCTTGGCGACGAAGACCTGGCGGACCTTGGTCTGCGGCGGGAGCGGCGAGAGGAAGCCCTTCTCCGAGCCCCGGACGAGCTCGGCCAGGGCCCGTTCGGCCTCGTCGGCGGCCGTCGGGCCGGCGGCGATCTCCCGGGTCTCCTTGTGGAGGGAGTCGTCGTCGTCGGCAATGAAGAACAGCGTCACGGTCTTCACGGCGGCGGCGGACGCGCCGGAGGTCTCCGGGGGCTTGGGGACGTTGGCGTCGACGAAGCGCTTGACCTTCTCCCCGACGCCGCCCGTGAAAAAGATGACGACGAGCGCGAGGAGGACGAGGGCCAGGCCGCCGAGGACGAGCGCCGGCCGGGAGAGGATACCTTTCCCTTTATTCGCGGCCATGGGATGTTACTCCGTGAGCTTCAGGAAGCGGGCCAGCCCGCGGTAGATGGCCTCGGCGACGCGGTTCTGGTAGGCGTCGGAAGCCAGCTTCTGCTCTTCGTCGGGATTGGAGATGAAGGCCGCCTCGACGAGGATGGCGGGACAGGCGACGCCCCGGAGGATCTTGAAGGGGGCCTGCTTGATGCCCCGGTTCCGGAGGCCGAGCATGGAATCGAGCTCGATCTGGACGAACTCGGCCAGGCGGCTGCTCTCCTTGACGTAGGCGGTCTGGGCCATGTCCCACAGGATCATCATCAGGTCGTCGTCGGTCGACGGGTCGATGTGGGTCTGGAGGTCGTTGCCGTTGTTCTCGAGGTAGGCCAGGCGGCGCGTCTCCTCGTCGGTCGCGTTGAGGCTGAGGAAGAACGTCTCCGAGCCGGCCGCTTTCTTCTGGACGGCCCCGTTGGCGTGGATGCTGATGAACAGGCCGGCCTTGTGGTTGTTGGCGGTGGCCGACCGGTTCTCGAGCGAGACGTCGACGTCGCGGTCGCGGGTCAGCACGACCTCGAAGCCCATGTTCTTCTCGATCAGGGCCTTCAGCTTGAGGCTGATGGCCAGGGTGATGTCCTTCTCGAGGTTGCCGAAGCGGCCCTTGGCCCCCGACTCGATGCCGCCGTGGCCGGGGTCGATGACCACGGTCTGGATGCGCCGGGCCTGCGCGGAGAGGGATAGGGCGCTCCCGGTGAGGAGGAGGCAGACGGAGAGGGCAACGGGAACGGCGGCGGAGATGGCCGCCCGGGCTGTTCGGCCTATTTTCAAGTTCTGCACGTTCGGGTGTGGTGGAGGCGGCGGGAATCGAACCCGCGTCCGAAAGCATTCGACAGCAAGTGACTACATGCTTATCCTCTTCATTGTTCTCGTCTCCCGTCACCCGAAGAGGAAGGGCGTCGGTCGACCAGCCCCGATGTTGTTTCGCTCCCCGGCCTCAAGGCCGGACCGGTTCGCTATCCCGCAGAGTCGGCGCTCCGGAGGCCCCGCGGGAGAGGACCCCAGGAACGGCGAGCCTTTCTATTAGGCCGCGACTGCTAAAGGTTCGGCAGTTAGTTGTTTCCACCAGTTTAACGAGGTGGGTGGGACCTCGACATGCCACTTGTGTCTCATTACCTCCGTCGAGACCAGTTCGCCCCCATACTCCTTTCAGCGTCAATTATAGGGGTCAAACCTAAACTTTTCAACTCTTATCGGCTTCCGGCACCCGACCGACCCCCTCAGGAAGGGACCTGGTCTTCACAAACGCCACTTTTCCCCTGGCGGTGTGAAGACCTGGTCCCCTCTTGCCCGGTTGACTCGACCGCCCGCCCGTCCTATAGTCCGCTTGAACACCACCAAGGAGCGTGACATGACGAAACCCTCGATCACCAAATTGGCCCTCGCGGCGATCCTCGCCGTGGCCGTTCTGGCCGCCTGCGACGGCTCGAAAACCCCCGCCGGGAAGCCGGCCGGGACCGCGGCGGCGGCCCCAACGCCCCTCCTGGCGGCCGTGCCGCCCATGGGCTTCAACACCTGGAACAAGTTCGGCTGCGACGTCGACGAAACCCTCATCCGCCAGACCGCCGACGCCCTGGCCGAGACCGGCATGCGCGACGCCGGCTACAAGTACCTGGTCATCGACGACTGCTGGCAGGTCGAGCGGGGCGCCGACGGCCGGATCGTCGCCGACCCCAAGAAGTTCGCCGGCGGCATGAAGGCCCTGGCCGATTACGTCCATTCCAAGGGGCTTCTCTTCGGCCTTTACACCGACATCGGGCCGAAGACCTGCGCCGGTCGGCCGGCTTCGGCGGGCTACTTCGACATCGACGCGGTCACCTACGCCGAGTGGGGCGTCGATTACATCAAGGTCGACTGGTGCAACTGCGACGACCTCGACGCCCCGTCCGAGTACGCCCGGTTCCGCGACGCCCTGCGCCGCACAGGCCAGCCCATCGTCCTGAGCATCTGCGAGTGGGGCCGCAACGACCCCTGGAAGTGGGCCCGGGGCGTCGGCCAGCTCTGGCGGACGACGGCCGACATCGGCGACAGCTGGGAGAGCGTCGTCTGGATCGTCGGGGCCAACTCCCGGCACGCCGCAGCGGCCGGTCCCGGCGGCTGGAACGATCCCGACATGCTCGAGGTCGGCAACGGCGGCATGACCTTCGACGAGTACAAGACCCACTTCTCCCTGTGGGCCATCATGGCCGCGCCGCTCATGGCCGGAAACGACCTCCGGGCGATGTCCGAAGAGACGAAGTCGATCCTTCTCAACAAAGAGGTCATCGAGGTCGACCAGGACCCGCTCGGCGCCCAGGGCGAGGTCGTCATCGAGCGCGGCTACGGGGGCCAGGTCTGGATGAAGCCCCTGGCCGACGGCTCCAGGGCCGTGGCCTTCGTCAACTACTCCGGTCAGGAACTCGCCCAATACGTCCGCTGGTCCCAGATCGGCGTCCCGGCCGGGCCGGCCCGCGTCCGCGACCTCTGGGCCCACCAGGACATCGGCGTCCACACCGACACGGGCAAGCACTACAACGAGCGCTTCGAGGTCAGGGTCCCGTCGCACGGGGTCGTGATGGTGCGGATCTGGCCGGTCGCGGCGGGCAACTAGGCGGGAAGGAAAAAAAGTAGGGACCAGGTCTTCACACCGCCAGGGGAAAACTGGCGTTTGTGAAGACCAGGTCCCTTCCTGAGATCAGAGGACGAACTGGAAGGCGATCACGCTATAGGCGTGCCAGCTCCAGGTCGTGTCGGTCTTCACCGGACGCACCCAGATCTTGACCATCTGGACGGCCGGCGTCAGCAGGGCCTCCCAATCGGCGGGCAGGACCGGCAGCGTGAACGTCCTCACATTGGTCTGGGCATTCCACACGAAGGAGCCGACCACGGTCTGCAGGTCGCCCGTCGTGTCCAGGGCGACGGTCAGGTCGACCGGCGTCGTGCGGTCCCAGCAGTCGAAGGTCGAGACGCCCATCGCCCCGCTCGCGGCCGTGTAGCCGGTCGTGATCCTGCTGAAATCGTGCAGCCGCAGGGGCGAGAGAACGAGGTCCTCGACGACCCAGCGGGTGTTGGCCCCGTCCCAGGCGAGGCCGGCGCAGGCGAAAACCCACAACCGGGAGGCGCGGGCCTGGTCGACCGCCTCGATGAAGTCCGCGACGACCGCGGACCTTCCCGACGGAAGCCCGTAGAACCACCAGCCGAACGTGTGGTCGGCGATCGCGCTGTAGACCATGGTCCGGGTGCGGTCGGACCAGCCGAAGGTGAAACCGTCGGCCGTGGCGCCCGTGACCAGGCCCTCGGCGTGGGCGCTGCGGACGTTGACCGTCGCGGCGACGCGGGGGTAGACGTCGATATTGACGTAGGTCACCTCGACCCGGAAGCCCCGGGCGATGTGACGGAGGACGGACGTCCCCGTGCCCATGTCGATGTCCTGGAAAGTCCACTTGGTGTTCTCGTCGACGA
>JBGSUG010000031.1:0-3103 GCA_041736225.1 Candidatus Aminicenantales bacterium
ACTATCTCGTCGGCGCCCGCAACGAGTTCACCCAGGCCTCGACCCTCGTCGCCCTCGTTCAGGCCCGGAGCGACGCCGGCCCCGCGGCCGGGGCCCGGGCTTCGTTCGTCCTCGACCTTGTTTCGCTCGACACGGGCGAATCGAGCGGGACCTTCCCGTTGACCGAGGTGGCCGCCGATCCGGGTGACGCCTCGACGCTCCTCGTGTCGGGCTCGGCCCCGCTCAAGGACGTCAGGCCCGGCTATTACCGGGCGGAGATCTCCGCCAGAGATGCCGGCGGACAAATCCTCGCCGCGGCGAACGAGAATTTCGTCGTCCTGTCCCAGCCCGTCCCCGTCGTCCCCTGGGTCTACGGGCGGCTGCACGGGCCGTTCCCAGGTCCCGAGCACCTCAAGGTCCTCGGCTCCCAGTACTTCCTTCAGGGGGAGTACGGCAAGTCCCGGGAGGTCCTGGAAAAGGTCCTCGAGAACCGGGAAGACCCGGCCGCCCGGCTTCTGCTCGCGAAAGCCCTCTACGGCCTGGGACTCTTCAAGGAATCGCTTGCGCAGGCCGTCCCCCTCTACGAGCGCGGCGGGGACAGGGAGGCGGCTAAAGTGGCCGCCCTGGCCCACGCCGGCCTGAAGGACTGGAGCGCGGCCCTGCCGTATCTCGAGCGTCTCCTCGGCGAAGCGACCGAAGTCCCGGTCCTCAACCTGGCGGCCGAATGCCACCTGGCCCTGGGCCAGCCCGAAAGGGCTCTGCCTCTCATCCGGAAATCACTCGACCTCGCTCCCGACCAGCCCGCCGTCAAGGCGATGGAGGAGCAGGCGAAAAAACGCATCGAACCACGATAGGAGTCATCGATGACAGCCAAGAAAGCCGCATTCATCGTCCTTCTCGTACTCGCGTCCGTCGTCTCGGCCTGGTCCCAGTTCCAGGGCAAGGTCTCAGGAAAAGTCCTCGATCCGGCCGGGACTCCCGTCGAAAAGGCCGAGGTGACCGTCATCTCGCAGAAAACCTCGTCCATCCGTTACGAGCTCAAGACGGACAAGGAAGGCCGCTTCCTCCAGATCGGGCTTTTGCCCGGCTACTATATGATCACCGTCAAGAAGACCGGCTTCGTCTCCGCCTCCAAGGAGATCCACGTCGGCGTCGCGGGGGAGGAGGTTTTCGAGATCACGCTCAAGTCGGCGGCGGGCGAAGCGGAAAGGGCCTATTCCGCGGCCGACAAGGCCTTTCTCCAGGGCAACAAGCTCTTCACCGAGCAGAAGTTCGAAGAGGCGGCCGCCGCGTACGGCGAAGCCATCAGGCTCGACCCGGCCAACTGGGCCTACCGGCTGAACCTCGGGTTGGCCCACAAGAAGGCCGGCCAGACCGAAGCGGCCCTGGCCGAGTTCCGCAAGGCCGTCGAGCTCAATCCCGAGAGCTACAGTGCCAACAAGGAGACCGGCGAGTCCCTGGCTAAGGCGGACCAGTTCGCGGAAGCCAAGCCGTTCTACGAGAAGGCCGCCGGGCTGAGCCCCGACGATCCCGACGCTCAATACAACCTCGGCGTCTGCCTGGTGAACGTCGGGGAGTCGGAAGCGGCCCTGCCCCGTTTCCAGAAGGCCGTGGAGCTCAAGTCCGATTTTGCCGAGGCCTACTACCAGATGGGGACCATCCTCATCGGACAGAACAAGGCCCCCGAGGCGATCGCCAGCCTGGAGCGTTTCCTGGCGCTGGCTCCCGAGCACGAGAAGGCCGGCATCGCCAGGCAGCTCCTCGAATTCCTTAAAAAGTAGCCGCCCTAAGGTTTCTCTCCCGGTTCCGGGAGGTCCCTCTCTACGGCTTTGCTCGGGAATCGCCTCTAGCTCCCCGGCCCCCCGGGAACCAGTTCACCCGGTTCCCCCCGCTGCGCGGGTCCCCTCTCCACTACGGGGATCTTCGAGGCGAATTCCTTCGCCGCCTCGTGAGGGACGCCCGGAAGAGAGAGAATACAATAAAAAAAAAGGCCGCCCCGGGCGGGGGCGGCCCTCGTCGGTTATCCGATCCGGGATCACTTCACGACGAAAGCCATGCGGGCTTCGCCCTTCTTGCCGGAGACCTTGTCCACGATCGTGGCCACGAGGCCGTACTTGCCCGCGGGCAGGGGCTTCTTCTCGGTGCTCAGGACCGTGCCCTTCTCGTCCATCTTCTGGAGGGTCTGGAGGAGCGGCAGGGGCTGGTTGACGAAGTAGGCCTCGTAGCTCTGGGGCGCCCACTTGATGGCGGTCTTGTCGTCACTGTCCAAGACTTCGAAGTTAACTTCGAGGTCCAGCACCGGCCGCGGCGCGGCGGGATCCTTGAAGGCGGCGCCGAGGACGAAGAAGAAGACCTCGAGGTCCTGGCCGGTCGCGATCTCGCCGCTGACGTTGGCGACGAACTTGATCGCGCCCCAGGTGAAGAAGCCGCGATGGAGCGTCGGGCGCTGATCGGGCTCGACCTGTTCCATGCCGGTCACGATGACCGGATCGGTCGGCGCCAGGGCGGCTTCGTAGGATTCGGGGCCGTTCAGGGTCACGTCGGTGTAGGCGACGCTGAGCTTCTTCATGTCGGGCGTGCTGAGGACCAGAGCCAGCGTGTACTGGCCGGCGGGCATGCCGAGGCCGAAGGAATACCAATCCTCTTTCTCGGCGCCGTTTTCGGCGCCGGGGATCGTCAACGCGACCTGGGACTTGCCGCCCATCTTGGGGGCCATGGTGCCGTCGGCGGCCGGCTGGAAGAACTGGAAGAAGGCGACGAGGTTCGCCTCCATGTCCCCCGTGCCGGAAGCCGAGGGCGCGTAGCCGAGGTCGGCGTTCTTGGCCTTAAGGAAGAAGACGGGATAGTTGTTGTTCCCCTGGGCCGGGAGCACGAGCTGTTTGAAGAAGCTGAAGGGGATGTCCTGACGACCCTGCCGGGTGGCCAGGCCTTCCTGGATCACAGCCGCGATCTCTTTGGGCAATCCGGATTTGGCCGGGGCCTTAGCCGCCACCTTGGCGTCCTGCTTCTTGCCTTGGATTCCGGGCGCCGCCTGCACGGAAACGGTGACGATGCCGATCACGAATAGGAACGCGAGCGCGGCCGCGAACGTTCTGGAAGTCTTCATTTTTCCTCCTGACATTTT
>JBGSUG010000063.1:0-1754 GCA_041736225.1 Candidatus Aminicenantales bacterium
GCACGGGCCAAGGGCGCGGGGATCCCGGTCGGGGGCGAGCGGGTCGCCGGCCTGGCGGGCCATTTCCTCGAGCCGACCGTCCTCACCGGCGTCGACCACACGATGCGTTGCATGACAGAGGAGACCTTCGGCCCGACGCTCCCGATCATGGCCTTCGACGGCGACGAGCAGGCCGTGGCCCTGGCCAACGACAGCGTCTACGGGCTGACGGCCTCGGTTTGGACGCGCGACCGGAAGCGGGCCGCCTGGTTCGCCGATCGACTCGAGGCGGGCTCGGTCACCGTCAACGACCACATGTATTCCTTCTGCGAGCCCCGGGCGATCTGGGGCGGCATCAAGCAGACCGGCATGGGGCGCTCTCACGGCCCCTACGGCCTCCACGAGCTCGTCAACATCAAGAACGTCGGCACGGACTTCTTCCGGAAAAAGGCCCAAACGTGGTGGTTCCCCTACGACGCCAGTCTCTCCGGGATCATGGAGAAGGCGATCGTGATCTTCCACAGCGGGCGGCTCCGGTTGAAAATGCGGGCTATCCTGGGGCTGCGCAAGGAATGGCGCCGGATCGCGGCGACCGCTCCCCTGCTGAACTACGTCCGGGCCCTGCCGAGAATATTGAAAAAATGAGAACGCCGCCGCGACTGATCGGCCTGACGGGGACGAACGGGGCCGGCAAGGGCGAGGCCGCGGCCTTTTTCGTCGCCAGGGGCTACGCCTACTTCTCGCTCTCCGACGTCATCCGCGACGAGCTCCAAGAGCGGGGCGAGCCCGAGAACCGTGACGGCCTGATCCGGACGGGGAACGCACTGCGGGAGGGCTTCGGCCCCGACGTCCTGGCCCGGCGGACGATGGCCAAGGTGGGGCCGGGCGAACGGGCCGTCATCGACAGCATCCGCAACACGGCCGAGATCCACTACCTGAGGCGGCAGGACGGGTTCGTGCTGCTGGCCATCGACGCCCCGGTCGAGGTGCGCTTCGCCCGGGTCGCGGCCCGGGGCCGGGACGAATCGGCCGCGGACCTCGAGGCCTTCCGGAAGAAGGAGGACGAGGAGCGGGCGGGAGGGGCGAAGGAACAGCAGCTCGAGGCGTGCATGGCCGCGGCCGACCGGCTCGTCACGAACGACGGCACCATCCCGGAATTCCACCGCAAGCTCGAGGAGGTCGCGCCATGACGCCGCCGAGAAAATCCAAGGACCTGTACTACCTGGACATCGCCAAGGAGGTTTCGCGGCGGAGCACGTGTTTCCGGCGCGAGATCGGGGCCATCATCGTGCGGGACGACCAGATCATCTCGACGGGCTACGTGGGCGCGCCGCGCAAGACCAGGGACAGCCTGGAGCACGGCTTCTGCCTGCGGGACAGGCTGGGCATTCCCCACGGACAGCGTTACGAGCTTTGCCGGAGCGTCCACGCCGAGCAGAACGCCATCATCAACGCCGCCCGGGCCGGGGTCAGCCTGCTCGGCGGGGATATGTACATCTACGGCAGCGCGCCGGGCGGCGACAAGCCGATCAGCGCCTTCCCCTGCTACATCTGCAAGAAGATGCTGATCAACTGCGGGCTCGATCGCGTCGTCTGTTCGACGGCCGACGGCGGCATCATGACCTTCCGCATCGAGGAATGGAGCCGCGACTGGAAGGAACACGACATCCTCGACGACGAACACCAGTACGGGAAGGATAAATGAGGCGAGGGGCGATCGCGCTGGCCGCGGCGGCGGCGCTCGTCCTGGTCATGGCGGGCGGCGCGCAGGAGCC
>JBGSUG010000077.1:0-1760 GCA_041736225.1 Candidatus Aminicenantales bacterium
TCGACGCCGACGGCGCGTTCGCCGTCGAGTTCACGCCGAGCGCCGACGAGAGGAAGGACGCCGCGTCGTCCGGCCTCTCCTACCGCTACACGCTCACAGCCGACGTCACCGACGAAGGCGGCGAGACGCGCTCGGCCTCGCGCACCTTCCGACTGGGCTTCGTCAGCGTCGAGGCCCGCGCCGCATCGGACAGCGAATTCCTGAGCGCCGACGTCAAGGGCAAATTCACGGTCGTGCGGACCGATCTCAACGGCACGCCCAAAGCCGGCAAGGGCTCGTGGCGCGTCGTCAAGCTCGTCCAACCGGAGAAGGCGCTTCTCCCGGCCGACCAGCCGCTCCCCGTTCGCGCCGGCACGGACGATCCTCTCTATCCGCCGACGCCCGGCGACCTGTTGCGGGCCCGGTGGGAGACGGTGGAGCCGGCGACCGTCGTCCGCCTGTGGAAGGAAGGCGCGGAAGCGGCCAAGGGCACGGCCGATCACGACGACAAGGGCGTCGCCACGATCGCCGTCCCCGCGCTCGGCGCCGGGGCCTATCGCCTGCTCTACGAAACGAAGGACGATTTCGGCGCGACGGCCAAGGACAGCCTCGACTTCCTCGTCGCCGGCAAGGCCAAGCCCGCCTTCAAGCTGCCGCTCCTGCTCAGAGCGGAAAAGGCGTCCGTCCCGGTCGGCGGCAAGGCCCGCCTCCTCCTCGACAGCGGCTGGAGCGGCCAACCCATCCTCTTCGAGACGTTCAAGGGCGGCGCCCTCTGGGAGCGCCGCTGGATCGAGGCCGGCAAGGACGGCGGCGTCGTCGAGATCCCGGTCGCCGAAGAAATGCGCGGCGGGTTCGGGGTCCGGCTCACGGCCGTCCGCGACCATCAGCTCATGAGCGAGGAAGCGCTCGTCTTCGTCCCCTGGGACAACAAGGAGCTGGGGATCTCGTTCGCCACGTTCCGGGACAAGCTCGTCCCGGGCGGCCGCGAGACCTGGCGGGTCACGGTCAAGACACCCGCCGGGCAACCAGCGGAGAAGGGCGCGGCCGAGCTTCTGGCTTACATGTACGACCGCAGCCTCGACATCTTCGCCCCGCACCGGCCGCCGCGCCTCACGGGCCTCTACCCGTACCGGGCGGGCGCGCCGGCTTGGGACTCCGTCCTCGGGACGGCCATGACCATGCTGTCCTACGAGAACGACTGGCAGTACATTCCCGGCTACCCCACCTTCCGGCCGGATATGCTCCTATCGCTCGGCGGCTACGGCATCGGCGGGCCCGGGCGGCGGTATGCCGGCGGGGTTGTCGGCGGGGTTGTCGGCGGGGTCGAGATGGCTGAGGACGCCCTGCAATCCAGCAGGCCCAGTCCCAGCGCCCTGAGGATGGAGAAAGGCGGGGCCGCTCCGCGCGAGAAGTCGAAGGAAAGCGAAGGAGCGCCGGAACAGGCGACGATCATCGAGGCGGGCGAGCAGCCGACCGAGCTGCGGACGAACTTCGCCGAGACCGCCTTCTGGCAGCCGCACCTCCTGACGGGCGCGGACGGCACGGCCACGATCGAGTTCACCGTGCCCGACTCGGTCACGGGCTGGCGCGTCTTCGTCCACGGCGTCACCCGCGACCTCGCGGGCGGGACGCTCGAGGCGCAGACGAAATCGGTCAAGGACCTCATGGTCCGGCCTTACCTGCCGCGCTTCTTCCGCGAAGGCGACAAGGCGGACCTCCGGGTCGTCGTCAACAACGCCGGCGAGAAGGAAGCCTCGGGCGAAGTGACCCTCGAGGTCACC
>JBGSUG010000089.1:0-1531 GCA_041736225.1 Candidatus Aminicenantales bacterium
GGATTTCAACGTCGGCGACACGGTCAAGGTCCACTACATCATCCGGGAGGGCGACAAGGAACGCGTCCAGATCTTCCGGGGCGACGTCATCGCCAAGCGGGGCGGCAGCGTGAAGGCCACCTTCACCGTCCGCAAGGTCTCATTTGGCATCGGCGTCGAGCGCGTTTTCCCCCGCCACTCCAAGATGATCAAGACGATCGAGGTCGTGCGCAAGGCCAGCGTCCGCAGGGCCAAGCTCTACTACCTCCGCGACCTCAAGGGCAAGGCTGCCCGGCTCAAAGAGGACCAGGGCTGATCCCCGGGCCGTGGCCACCCTCAGGCTCGAAAAAGAGCTCTACCGGGGTGGCGCCCGGCTCGTCGCCGGGATCGACGAGGTCGGCCGCGGCTCGCTGTTCGGGCCGGTCGTCGCCGCCGCGGTCATCCTGCCCGAAGAGTGGATTTCCGGCCGACAGCCGGCCTGGGCCGGGGCCGTCAACGACTCCAAGCTCCTGACGCCCGCCCGGCGCGAGGAGCTTGCCGCCGCCCTCCTGGGGGAGGTCCGGGCGGTGGGCCTGGGCCTAGCCTCCGCGACCGAGATCGACGCCCTGAACATCTACCAAGCCACCCGCCTGGCCATGCTCCGGGCCGTCGAGAGCCTGTCCGAAGCCCCCGAGGTCCTCCTGGTTGACGGGTTCCCGATAAAAGATGTAAAGTACCGCCAGATGGGGATCCCGCAGGGCGACCGGAAATCCCGGTCGATCGCCGCGGCCTCCATCGTGGCCAAGGTCTTCCGCGACGGGCTGATGGGACTTTTCGACGCCCTCTACGAAGGCTACGGGCTGGCCAGGAACAAGGGCTACGGCACGGAAGAACACATCCGGGCTCTGAGGGAGAGGGGGCCGACGGGCCTCCATCGGACCTCCTTCAAGCTCGGCTGAGGACGGGACGCCATGAGCGCACGGGCCGACCGGGTTAAAGTCATCGAGCAGGCCGAGAAGTACGTCCGCGGCGGCCGGGTCCGGGAAGCCATCGCCGAGTACGAGAAGCTCGCGCTCGCCGATCCGCAGGACGTCGGGACGCTCAACATCATCGGCGACCTCAACATCCGGGTCGGCCAGAACGACAGGGCCGTCCATTTCTTCCTCAAGGTCGCCGACGAGTACGAGCGGCGGGGGCTCTACTCCCAGGCCCTGGCCATCTGCAAGAAGATCCACCGGCTCTACCCCGACAACGCGGACTACGCGATCAAGCTGGCCGACCTCTACGCCCAGCAGGGCTTCGCCGCGGAGGCCAAGGCCGTCTACGCGGCCGTCGCCGGCCAGATCTCCGAAGCGGGCAAGGCCGAAGAGGCCGCCGCGATCTACGAGAAGATCGTCAAGATCGACCGGGAGGAACACGACGCGCGGAAGGCCCTGGCCGGCCTCTACCGGGCCCTCGGCAACGTCGACGCGGCCCTCGAACACCTGAACGCCAGCGCCGACGTCCGCGTCGCGAAGGGCCAGTTCGAGGCCGCCGAGGCGGTCCTCCGCGAGGCCCTGACCGTCCGGCCGGG
>JBGSUG010000183.1:0-4076 GCA_041736225.1 Candidatus Aminicenantales bacterium
GCCGAAGTCGTCGACGCGGCGGGGAAGCGCGTCCTGCCCGGCCTCATCGACCCGCACGTCCACATCCTGGGCGGCGGCGGCGAGGGCGGTCCGGCCACCCGGGCCCCCGAGATCCGGATCGAAGACATCGTCTCGAGCGGCGTCACGACCGTCATCGGCTGCCTGGGGACGGACGGGATCACCCGCCACATGACCTCGCTTCTGGCCAAGGCGCGGGCCCTCGAGATCGAGGGCGTCTCGACCTACATCTACTCCGGGTCCTACGAAGTCCCGGTCCGGACGCTGACCGGGAGCGTCCGCTCCGACCTCATCCTCATCGACAAGGTCGTCGGGGCCGGCGAGATCGCGGTGAGCGACCACCGCTCCTCCCAGCCGACGTACGACGAGATCGCCCGCCTGGCGGCCGAGTGCCGGGTCGGGGGAATGCTCGGCGGCAAGGCCGGCGTCCTCCATTGCCACGTCGGCGACGGTCCGCGCCGCCTGGATATGCTCTTCCGGCTCATCCGCGAGACGGAGATCCCCATCAGCCAGATCGTGCCGACACACATGACCCGCAATCCCCGGCTCTTCGAGCACGGCTTGGAGTGGGCGGCGGCGGGCGGCTCTCTCGACGTGACCGTCGGGCCCGAGCCCGTGCCGCCGGATCCCGAGGTCCGCTTCGAAGACGCGATCGCCCGCTTCCGGGGCCTGGGCCTGCCCTTCACCCGGATGATGGTGAGCTCGGACAGCAACGGGAGCATGCCGGTCTTCGACGAGGGCGGACGTCTCGTCCGCCTGGACATCGCCACGGAGCGGGACCTTTTCCGCATGTTCACGGACGTCCTCCGGCGGGAGCTCCTGCCTGTCGAGACGGCCGTCCGCGTCTTCTCGACCAACGCCGCCGAATTCTACAAGCTCGGGAAGAAGGGCCGGATCGCGGCGGGCTTCGACGCCGACCTCGTCGTGCTCGACGCGGACCTCGGCCTGAGCGAGGTCTTCGCGCGGGGACGGCGGATGGTCGCCGGCGGACGGCTCGCGGCCCGCGGCACATTCAGCGCCTGAGAGGATTTCGGGGAGACGCGATGGCCGAAGACAAAGCGACCTCACCCCAAACCCCGATCCCTCCCCCTCCTTCCGGACGGCGCCCGAGCTTCGCCGTCGCCCTGATCCCGCTCATCGCCATGGCCCTGCTCCTCGGGGTCGGCTACGGCGTCTACAAGATCAAGGCGCAGATACTGCTGGTCGCGGCGGCCACGGTCACGGCCTTCCTGGGCCTCGCGCTCGGTTTCAAATGGCAGGACATGGAACGCGGCATCGTCGAGAGCATCCGCAAGGCGCTGCCGGCCATCCTGATCATGCTCTCCGTCGGGCTTCTCGTCGGCTCCTGGATGGCCAGCGGCACCATCCCCATGGTCATCTATTTCGGCCTGAAGCTCATCTCGCCCCAGTTCTTCCTGGCCACGGCCTGCCTCGTCTCCTCGGTCGTGGCCCTGGCCTGCGGGACGTCGTGGGGGACGATCGGGACGATCGGCGTCGCCTTCATCGGCATCGCCATGGGCCTCGGCATCCCGCTCGGCCCTACCGCAGGAGCGATCGTCGCCGGGGCCTACTTCGGGGACAAGCTGTCGCCGCTCTCCGACATCCCCAATTTGGCCACCGTCATCTCCGGTTCGAACCTCTTCGACCACATCAGACATATGATCCCGTCGGCGCTGCCGGCCTGGCTGGCCGGGCTGGCCATCTATGTCGTCGCCGGGCTGAAATACGGCGCGACGAACGCCGAATCGGAGACGCTGGACCTGATCCTGACCACGCTCAAAGCGAACTTCCGGTTCAACCTGCTCCTGCTCCTGCCGATGGCCGTCATCTTCTATTTCGCCATCGCCAAGAAGCCGACCATACCGGCCATGGTCCTGTCGTCGCTCGTGGCCGCAACCCTGGCTGTCCTCGTGCAGAAGATCCCGCTCACGGTCGTGGCCACGGCCATGAACTCCGGGCTCCCGGCGCGGACGGGCGTCGATATCGTCGACAAGCTGCTGGCCAAGGGCGGCATGATGAGCATGATGGAGACCCAGCTCATCGCCTTCACCGCCTTCTCCTACGGCGGCATCATGCAGGCCACGGGCTGTCTCGCCGCGATCCTGGACAAGGTGACGAGGTTCACGCGGCACGTCGGAAGCCTGGTCCTGACCACGGTCGGCGCGGCCCTGCTCTCGGCCATGATCACCGGCAGCTCCTACCTGTCGATGATCCTCCCGGCGGACCTCCTGGGGCCCCTCTACAGGAAAAAGAACCTGGCCGCCAAGAACCTGTCCCGCATCATCGAGGAGAGCGGCGCCATCATCGTGCCGCTCATCCCCTGGAGCATGGCGGGGGTCTACATCACGGGGACGCTGGGCGTGTCGACCTTCTCCTACCTGCCCTGGGCGTTCATGAACTATCTTTCGGTCGGACTGCTCGTCCTCTTCGGCTTCACCGGCTGGACCATGGCCCCGCGGGTGCGGGAGGACGAAACGCAGGCCGGGAGCTGAAACCGGGGAGGAATGGGGACATGTACCCCGGGTACGTGTCCCCTTTCCTCAACTAGCTCGTTTCCCCGTCTTCGTCCTTCTCGGCTTTTTCGAGGGCCTTCTTGAACAGCTCGTCGGCCTGGGAATGCTTCTCCTTCTGAAGCTCGAAGGTCGCGTCGAACTTGCGGTCGAACTCGCCCTGCCGCTTGTGCTCGCTGACGAGAAGGTCGTCGAGCGAGCCTTTCTTCTTCTTGGGTTTCTCCGAGCGCAGGACGGCCCGGGTCTCGGCGTCGACCCAGAGCGTCGCCTCGCAGCACGGGCAGACGAGCGAAAAGACGTGACTGTCAACTTTCTTATCGGCCATGCCGCGAATGTAGCACATACGCGGCGGCCCCATCAACCGGCCGGTGAAACCCCTCTCAGGGGCGATCGGACCTCGCTTCGATCCCGTGCTTTTTCAACAGCTTGAACAGGCCCTGGCGGGTCAGCCCGACTTCGGCCGCCGTCCGCGTCCTGTGATAGCGGCAGCGGACCAGCGCCTCCCGGAGGAATCGCCTCTCGAAATCGGCCCGGGCCTCGGAGAACCGGTGCGACGACCGGGTGTAGATCTCGCCGTCGGGATTGACCTTGGGCGAGAGGTATTCCTCTAGGATGAGGTCGGCCCCGTCGGCCATGACCAGGCACCTCTGGATCTCGTTCTGGAGCTCGCGGACGTTGCCGGGCCAGGGATAGCGGAGGAGCATCTCCAAAGCGGCGGGCGAAAGGAACGGCCGCGTCCGGCCCATCGACCGGGCGTAGTCGTCCAGGAAGTGGTTGAGGAGGAGCAGGACGTCCTCGGGACGGTCCCGGAGCGGAGGCAGCTCGATGGCGATGATCTTCAGCCGGAAGTAGAGGTCCTGGCGGAAGCGGCCCCGCTCGACCTCGACGTCGAGGTCCTTGTTCGTCGCGCTGACGAAGCGGACGTCGACAGGCCGGGACCGGGTCTCGCCGACGCGGCGGATCTTCCTCTCTTCGAGGACGCGCAGGAGCTTGGACTGGAGGGCGAGCGGCAGGTCCCCTATCTCGTCGAGGAAGAAGGTCCCGCCCGACGCCTCTTCGACGAGGCCCGCCTTGTCGCGCACCGCTCCCGTGAACGACCCCCGGGCGTGGCCGAAGAGCTCGCTCTCGAGGAGCGCTTCCGGGATGGCGGCGCAATTGACGGCCACGAAAGGCCCGCCCCGGCGGCGCCCCGTCTCGTGGATGGTCCTGGCGGCGAGCTCCTTGCCCGTGCCGCTCTCGCCCGAAATGAACACGGGCGCCTCCGCGTCGCGGACCTTCTCGATCATCGCCCGGACGCGACGGACCGACGCCGCCTCGCCCATGAACGCGCCGGGGGACGGGAGCTCCGGAAGCGGCGGTGTTCCTGTCGCCGGACCGCCGTTCCCGTTCCGCCGCAGGAGGTAAAGGACGGGCGCCATGGTCAGGGCCAGGAACTCCATTTGGCTGCGGTCGAACGGCCTGCCGGCGGCGGCGCGGGCGAACAGGGCGATACCGGCGGGCTTGCCGCCGAGGGCCCACGGGTAGGCCAGGACGCTGCTCGGCGCGCCG
>JBGSUG010000189.1:0-7150 GCA_041736225.1 Candidatus Aminicenantales bacterium
CGACGCGGTCCGGCGCGCCACACCCCGGCTCTCTCTCTGCGGCGCCGGCCTGGCTCTGGCGGCGGCCCTCCTGAGCGCCGGCGTGGTCGCTTATGCCGGGGTCACTCTCGCGTCGGAGACAATGAAGATCCGCGGCGTGCGCCGGGTGGATGCCGATCCCCTCGTCGCGGCGATGAAAGCCGCCGCGCCGGGCACGCAATGGGTTTACACCCGGGCCACGATGTACGCTTTCCATGCGAAGCTGCGGGTGATCCCGGAGCTGGCGTTGATGCCGCGGAAGCGCTTTTGGTCCGGCCAGATCACTCGGGCCGGGATATTGGCCCTGGTGAAGCGCTACGGGCCGGAGCAGCTCCTGCTGGATGACCGGGACATGGCCGACCCGGAGATGGCGCAGTTCGTCGGCGAACACTACAAGCCCTCGATCCGGGACGCCGGTCTGACGCTTTGGCTCAAGGCCGGACAGTGACTCTGACCCGCCGGGATCGGATCCTGTCCGGACCGGGTGAAGAATATCGGAGAACCTAAAGGATAAACATGATCTCCGTCATCTTGCCGACGTACAACGAAGCCCAGAACATCGCTCGCATCATCGCTGCGATCACGAAGGTTTTTTCGGATCAAGCGATCGAGGGAGAGGTGATCGTCGTCGACGACAATTCGCCGGACGGAACCGCCCGTATCGCTTCGGGTCTCTCGGGAGCCTGCCCGGTCAGCGTTCGCGTGCGGACGGGGATCAAGGGCTTGTCGCGAGCCGTCATCGAGGGGTTCGGCCTGGCCGGGGGAGACATTTGCGTGGTCATGGACGCGGACCTGAGCCATCCGGTCGACTCGATACCGGACCTGATCGAACCCATTCTCGAAGGGACATGCGATATCGTCGTGGGCAGCCGCTACCTGGCCGGAGGCGGAGTCCCGGACTGGCCTTGGCGAAGAAGGCTGATCAGCCGGGCGGCCCGGTTTCTGGCCGGGGGAGTCACCACCCTCTCCGATCCGACGAGCGGATTCATGGCCGTGAAAAAGGACAAGCTCGCAGGAGTCGAGCTCGATCCCCTGGGCTGGAAGATCGTGCTCGAGGTCGTCGTGAAAACTAAAGCCCGGGTGCGGGAGATCCCGATCGTATTCAGAGACCGGACCCAGGGCCAAAGCAAGTTCGGCGTCAGGGCCCAGGTGGATTACCTGCGCCAGCTCGGGCGGCTCTACGCTTTCCGGTATCCGTTGTTCCGCAAGAGGCGAAACCGGTCTCTCCCTAAGAGATGACGTCGACGGCGAGGGGGAACTTGGACAGCTCCTCGCACCCGGCGGCGCGGATGACGATCGGGTTCTCGTAGCGGAATCCGATGGCCTCCTCCGGGCAGGCGTACTGCATGGCGCAGATGAGCACCTCGTTCTCCCGGTAGCGGTGGTCGGGATCGGTCCAGTAGGGGAATGGACCGTCGTTCATCCCGATCCGCCACTCGTCGCCCATCATCCCGATGCCGTGTTCGAACCCGGGCACCATGTAATCGGCGAAACCGCGGCTCTCGGCGAAGCCGATCATCTTCTCGGCCAGCTCCGAGGGGCTGATGCCGGCCCGGTAGGTCCCGAGCGTCAGGGCCACGATGTCCGTGAAGTTGCGGGCGTGCCAGAGCTGGCGGTCGCTCGCCGGGGCGATGAGGTAGTTGTGGGAATGGTCCCCCAGGCCCAACATGAACATGGCGTGGATGTCGACCATGAGCGGCTCGCCGGCCCGGAGCTCGCGCCGCGAGGCCGGCGTACAGGCCCCGCCGGTGAGGCCGGTCCGGTAGCCCGAGGCGATCTCGTTGCCGCCGGTGAACGACCACTCCCATTCGCTCCCGGCCCGGCGCATGGCCAGCGCCGCCAAGCCGGCTATTTCGGTCTCGGTCAGCCCCTTCCAGCCGCCGCCGCGCAGGGCCTCGAAGACGGCTGCGTGCCCGACGTCGACGATCCGCGAAGCCTCGCGGAAGCGGGCGATGGTCCCCGCGTCCTTGACGAGCGAGAGTCGGTCGACGAGGTCGTGGGCGTTCACGAGCTCCGATGGCGCGAGGGCGTCTCGAAAACGCTCGAACTCGTAATGGGTCAGGTTGCCTTCGGGCAGATAGTTCGACATGCCGCTCTCGATACCGATGCGGCCCCGTTTCCCCTTGAGCAGATCTTTGACGAAGTCGGCGATGAGTTCGATCTGGTCCTGGCCGCCCATAGGCGCGAAACCGAAGACGCGGTCTTCGGGGAGCCAGGTCTCGTCGGCGACGCGGGCGGCGTCGATGACGAAGGTGAAGGCGGCCGGCTGGCCTTCCGCAGGGACGACGACGAAGCTCCGCCACGGGCAGAACGTGTCGAGGAGCCACGACAACGTCCTCAGGCGCGAACCGAGGTAGACGTCTATCCCGGCCCGGGCCATCTCCGCCTGGAGGGCCCGGACGCGGCCGGGGAAATCGATGAAGTAGGGGCTTTGCGGATCGAGGGTCTTCATGCCGCCCTCCTCAATACGTCGCGGGAATGCCGGCCAGGACCTTGTTCAGCCGGTCGGCGATCGCGGCCAGCTTCAGGGCCTGGATCATGTTGCCTTTGAGTTTGAGCTTCCCGGTCATGAGGGCCTTCTGGGCGCCGATCTCCGCCCGGGAGATCTGGGCGAAGACGTCGTAGGCGCCCGTGATGTGGAACTCGGCTTCCGGGGGTTCGCCGGCCCCCAGCGCCAGCTCGGCCAGCGCCCCGTCCGCGAAGCGGAAGAGCAGATATTTCGATCCGCCGCCCGGGCAATCGAGGTAGACGTTGGACATGGACGACGTGATGTGGTTCATGCGGTCCGGCGTTAGCTCGGCTTTGAGGCGGCGTTCCGCTTCGGCCCGCCATTCTTCCGTAAGGTACTGGAACGTGGACATGGGCACCTCCTTCAGGCCCTCCTTATAGACCAGGCGCCCGGGACTGTCAATCGGCCGGCCCGCCGTCCTTGACGCCGGGCGACGGCCTGGACTATCCTCTCGGGCGT
This sequence comes from Candidatus Aminicenantales bacterium, assembly GCA_041736225.1. Lineage (GTDB taxonomy): Bacteria > Acidobacteriota > Aminicenantia > Aminicenantales > Saccharicenantaceae > RBG-16-66-30. The sequence goes on from JBGSUG010000189.1 coordinate 2,987, forward strand.
GAAGACCGAAGCCGCCCCGGCCCGCATCTGGGAGATCGATTTCCTGCGCGGCGTCTCCATCATCCTGATGGTCTGTTACCATCTGCTCTTCGACCTCGGCGAATTCCGGGGCGTCGACAGGTTCCTCGGCTGGTCGACCGATCTCGCAAGCCCGGCCTGGAGGATCGCGCAGGCGTTCTTCGCCGCGCTCTTCGTCCTGCTCTCGGGGATCAGCAGCACGCTTACACGGAGCAACGTCCGCCGCGGACTGAGGCTGCTCGTCGTCGCGCTGGCGGTCACGGCGGTCACCTACGTCTTCGACCCTGCGTCGGCCGTCTGGTTCGGCATCCTCCAGTGCCTCGCTTTCTCGATGCTCCTCTACGGTGCGGCGTTCGCGAAGGCCCGGCCGTCCACCTGCGCGGCCTGGGGAGCGCTCGTCATCGCCCTCGCTGCCGCGCTCCCCGCCGTCAAGCAGGCCTTGGCCGTGCGCTCCGATTGGCTGCTGCCCTTCGGCATCCCCGGTCCGGGTTTCTCGTCCTTCGACTACTTCCCCCTCGTCCCCTGGTTCGGGTTGTTCCTCGTCGGGGCGGCGCTCGGCAAGACGGTCTACGCCCCGCGCCGGAGCCTTCTGCCCTGGCGCCTGCCGGTGACATTCGTCAACATCGCCGGCCGCCACTCGCTCCTGATCTACATCGTCCATCAACCCATCTTCATGGGCGTTCTCTATCTCATCGGGCCCGCGAAATAGGGCGAAATGCCGTCATTTCGAGCGTCGAGGAGGTTCCCGTGAGCGGTCCGAAAACCCTGTCCAGGCGCCGTTTCCTGCGCTCGTCGATCGCCGCGGCCGCCCTCGCCGCCGTTCCTTCGGCGTCGATGATCGTGCCGCGCCGCGTCCTCGGCCGGGGCCCGACGCCGCCGAGCGACAAGCTGGCTATCGCCGGGATCGGCATCGGCGGCATGGGCGCGGCCAACCTCAAGGCGCTCGAGGAGGAGGCCATCGTCGCCCTCTGCGACGTCGATCCCGGCTACGCCGCTGCGACGGTCAAGCGCTACCCCAAGGCCCGATTCTACACCGACTACCGCGCTCTCCTCGACAAGGAGAAGGGCGTCGATGCCGTCGTCATCGCCACTCCCGACCACACCCATGCCGTCATCACCATGGCGGCGCTGCGGGCCGGCAAGCACGTCTACACCCAGAAACCCCTGACCCACGGCGTCTGGGAAGCGCGCCAACTCGCGCTCGCGGCCCAAGCGTCGAAGCTCACGACCCAGATGGGCATCCAGGGCCATTCCGGCGAGGGCATCCGCCTCGTCGTCGAGTGGGTCCGGGCCGGCCTCGTCGGCGAAGTCCGCGAGGTCGACGCCTGGTGCGACCTGTCCTACTATCCCTGGGGCCATGCGTACTGGAGCTCGAAATGGGGCGAGCGTCCCGCCGATGCGCCCGTCATCCCGTCCGGCCTGGCCTGGGACCTTTGGATCGGGCCGGCCCCGTTCCGGCCGTACCATCCGGCCTACCATCCCATGGTCTGGCGCTGCTGGTGGGACTTCGGCGTCGGCATGATGGGCGACCGTGGGGCCCACACCCTCGACGCCGCCGTCTGGGCCCTCGGCCTCGACGCGCCCGAAACGGTCGAGGCCACGAGCCTGGGCCTCGATCCGGAGACGCACCCGCTCTCGGCCATCGTCACCTATCGCTTTCCCGCCCGCGGCGGCCGGCCGCCGGTCAAGCTGACCTGGTACGAGGGGACGCGAGCGCCCCGTCCGGAGGCCCTCGAGGACGGCCGCAATATGCCGGAGGAGGGCGGCCTCGTCTTCAAGGGATCCAAAGGGCTTGTCATGTGCGGCGTCTACGGCGATTCGCCCCGCCTCGTCCCCGAGTCCCTGATGCGCGACGCGAAACGGCCCGAGCGGTCGATCCCGCGCGTCGAGGGCTCGCACGAGCATGACTGGGCCCGGGCCTGCAAGAAAGGGGAGAAAGCCGGGGCGGCTTTCGAGTATGCAGGACCCCTGACCGAGATCTGCCTGCTCGGCAACGTGGCTAAGAAGCTCGACACCCGCATCGCCTGGGACGCGGCGAACCTCCTCGTGACCAACGTTCCCGAGGCCGAGGCGCTCATCCGGCGTCCCTACCGGCCCGGCTGGAATCTCTGAATCGGATCCCGGAGAACACCCATGAATCGATCGATCGCGACGATCATCCTATCGGCGGCCATGGCTTGGTTGCCGCCCGGCGTTTCGGCCGCGGCCGGCCCCGTCACGCCCGCCGTCCTGCAAAAAGCCCGCCCGCTCCCGCTCCGCGACGTCCGCCTGACCGGCGGACCCTTGAAGCAGGCCCAGGACCTCGACGGCCGTTACCTGCTTTCCCTCTCTCCCGATCGCATGATGGCCTTCCTCCGCCAGGCCGCCGGGCTCGAGCCCAAGGCGCCGGGCTATGGCGGCTGGGACGGCGCGGACCGCCAGTTGACCGGCCACATCGCCGGCCACTACCTCTCGGGCGTGAGCCTGATGTTTGCCGCGACGGGCGATCCGCGGTTCAAAGAGCGGGCGGACTATCTCGTCTCCGAGCTCGGGGCCGTGCAGGACATGCACGGCGACGGGTACATCGGGGCCCAGACCGACCGCGCCAAGACGCCGGGGAAAGCCCTCTACGACCAGGTCGCGGCGGGGGACATCCGCTCGGCCGGGTTCGATCTCAACGGCATGTGGTCGCCGTGGTACGTCCAGCACAAGATCTTCGCCGGCCTGCGCGATGCCTACCGCTTCGCCGGCAACCCGAAGGCCCTCGAGGTCGAGACGCGCTTCGCGGCTTGGGCGGAGCGCGTCCTTTCCAAGCTCGACGACGCCCAGGTCCAGAAGATGCTCGGCACCGAGTTCGGCGGCATGAACGAGGTCCTGGCCGACCTCTACGTCGACACCGGGGACGCGCGCTGGCTCCGCCTCTCGGACCGGTTCGAGCACCGGGCGATCGTCGAGCCGCTGGCCAGGGGCGAGGACATCCTCCGGGGCAAGCACGGCAACACCCAGGTCCCCAAGCTCCTGGGATCGCTGGCCCGCTACGTCGCGACCGGCAATGCGGCCGACGGCGCCGCGGCCGCGTTCTTCTGGGACCGGGTGGCCCTCCACCACAGTTTCGCCACGGGCGGCCACGGGCGGAACGAGTATTTCGGAGAGCCCGACGCGCTCGGCGATATTCTCGAAGGCCGGACGGCCGAGACCTGCAACGTCTACAACATGATCAAATTCGCCCGGGCCCTCTTCGCCCTCGATCCGCAGATCCGCTACGCCGACTTCCACGAGCGGGCCCTCTTCAACCACATCCTCGGCTCGATCGATCCCGCCGGCGGCTCGACCTGCTACATGGTCCCCGTCGGCCGGGGCGTGGTCCGCGAGTACCAGGACATGGAGGAGGACTTCACCTGTTGCGTCGGCTCGGGCATGGAGAGCCACGCCCTGCACGGCGACGGCCTCTACTACGAGTCGGGCGACACGCTCTGGGTCAATATCTATGCGCCGTCGACCGCGGACTGGAAAGCGGCCGGCGTCCGGCTGACCGTGGCGACCTCGTTCCCCGAAGGGGAGGACGCCGCGATCGCGATCGTGACGAAGAAGGCGCGCCGTTTCACGATCGCCCTCCGCCGCCCGTCCTGGGCGGGCCAGGGCTTCTCGGTCAAGGTCAACGGCCAGGCCGTGAAGGACCCGGCCCCGGCCGGTTCGTACATCCGCATCCTCCGGACGTGGCGGACGGGCGACCGGGTGGAGCTCGTCCTGCCCAAGGCCCTTCACCTGGAACCGCTCCCGGGCGCGCCCTCACGGGCCGCGATACTATGGGGACCGCTCGTCCTGGCGGGCGATCTGGGCCCCGTCCCCGCGAGACAGCCCCGAGACGAGGCCGTCGCGACCGCCGAGACGGCGTCCCGGTGGCCCACGATCCCAGTCCTCGTGACGGCCGAGACCTCCCCGGACAGATGGATAAAGCCGACGGAAGGCCGGCCCGGCGACTTCCGGACCGTGGGCGTGGGCCGTGACCGGGTCGTCGACCTCGTTCCGTTCTATCGCCTGCACCGGCGCGTCTATACCGTCTACTGGGACATCCTGACACCGGCGGAATGGACGGAGCGGGCGGCGGCGATGGAAGCGGCCGAGGAAGCCCGACGCGCCCTCGAGGCGGCCACGGTGGCCTTCGCC
>JBGSUG010000213.1:0-8019 GCA_041736225.1 Candidatus Aminicenantales bacterium
GCCCCACGCGGGCCGGCGGCCTGGCCGCCGCCGCCGAGCCGGGCGACGATCTGCCAGGCCAGGAAGGCGAGGAAGAGAAGGGCCAGGACGGTGAACGGCCTGGCCTTTTTCGCCCACAGCCGGTTTTTCAGCTTGTTCCAGTCGATCTTTGACAAGGCAAACCTCACAATTCGCTAGACTTGTCCGTCTGTACCTGATTTAGACGCCCGGGAGACGGATTTCTTCCCGGCTTCCGGGAGTGGGCCGTGCGGGCGGCCCGCCCCTCCGGGCCCGCCGGGACGCTCACTTCAGGAACGCGTAGTCCCGGCCGTACCTCAGCATCTGCTCGACGTAGCCTTCGGTGAGGTCGATCCTGACGTCGACGATCTTCCCGTTCTCGACGACCGGGGTGTAGACGGGATTGACGAATCCGGCGTAGGGGGCCAGATCGAGCTTGGCGTAGCGGTCCAGGACCTCCTTGTGGAGTTCCGGATCGATCCGGACGCCGTAGTCCTCGATCAGGGCCTTGGCCGCCTCATAATCGCCTTCGCTCGTGATCCGCTGGACCTCGGCCAGGAGCCGGCCGTAGAGCGCCCGCAGCTTCTGATAATCGTTGACGACGAAGAACGTCTTGCCGTCCCGGGTCGTTTTCTCGATGACGTTCTCGGCCTTCCCGTGCTCGTAGACCCAGTGGGAGACCATGGCCCGGCCGCGCATATGGGCCTGCTCGACCGTCTTGCCGAGCTCGATCCGCGTCAGCTGGGTCATCAGGCCGTTGCGGACCTGGAGGTCGTATTCGGCTTTGGCCGCCTCGAGGCTGGGCAGGAGGCCCAGCTCGACCGTCTTGTCGTCCATCATATAGTAGAGGGCGAATAGGTCGGCCCGCGACTCCTCGATCGGCGAGTGGTAGTTCTTGAGCGACTCGGGCCCGACGCCGGGCAGGAGTTGGCCCGAGCCGTGGCCGAGGACCTCGTGGAGGTCGGTGTGGATGTTCCCGGCCTGGGGGCCGTAGGTCTTGGCCCGCTCGAGAAGCTCCGGGGAATAGGTGAACTCGGCGCCGAAAGGCGACTTGAGCGAGGACTGGTCGTAGGCGTAGGTGAAGTTCTCGATGGTCACGGACTTGGAGCCGTGGTCCTTGCGGATCCAGTTGGCGTTCGGAAGGTTGATGCCGATCGGGGTCGAGGGGTAGCAGGCGCCGCCGATCGTGGTCCCGGTGATGACCTTGGCCGAGACGCCCTTGACCTCTTTCTTCTTGAACCGGGGATCGACCGGCGAGTTGTCCTCGAACCACTGGGCGTTGGCCGAGATGACGTCGGCCCGCTTCGTCGCCGCCAGGTCCTTGAAGTTGACGACCGCCTCCCAACTGCCCTTCATGCCGAGCGGATCGTCGTAGACCTCGGTGAAACCGTTGACGAAGTCGACGAGCGAGGCCAGGTCGCCGACCCAGAGTATGGCGTATTCGTCGAACTTGGCGAGGTCGCCCGACCGGTAGTAGGCGACGAGGGCCTCGATGACCTTCTTCTGCTGTTCGTTCTCGGCCACCCCGGCCGCCTTCTCGAGCCAGAAGACGATCTGGGCGATGGCCGGGCCGTAGAGGCCGTCGATCTTAGCCACTTCTTCGACGACCCGGCCGTCCTTCTTGACGACCCGGGTGTTCAGGCCGTAGGAGATCGGGGTCTCGTCCTTCTCGTCGACGATGCCCTTGTAGTATGCCTCGACCTCGGCCTGGGTGACGCCTTCGTAGAAGTTGACGGCGGAGTTCGCGACCAGGTCCCTGGTCGAATCCTGGGACAGCTTCTTGGGGGCGACGGCCGGATCGAACAGGATGGGTGTGAGGAAGGCGACGAGGTCGTCGACCGACTGGCCCGCGGCGAGCGGGAAGGCCGCTCCCTCCGTGCCCTTGACCAGGGCGGCGAAGTAGGCGGCGTCGATCCCCGGCAGGAACTTGTCGGTCGAATAGTGGTGGTGGAAGCCGCTGGAGAACCAGAACCGCTTGACGTAGGTCATGAACTCGGCCCAGCGGACGTCGGTCCGGTCGCCCTTGTAGCCCCGGACGATGGCATCGAGGGTCCGCAGGATCGTGATGTTGTGCTTGTAGTTCTGGTCGAAGAAGATGTCCCGGCCGCAGAGGGCCGCCTCGCCGAGGTAGTAGACCAGCTCTTTCTGCTGCGGCGTCAGGGTCTCGAAGCCGGGGACCTGGTAGCGCAGGATCTTCAGGTCGGCGAACTGGTCGATCTGCCACTGGAACTCCGGCGCGGCCGCGGCGGCGGGCTCGGGCGCAGGTTCCTTCTTTTTGCAACCGGCGGTCATAAAGACCAGGCTGAGGCAGAGAACGGCGAGGATAAGCGAGCTCTTGATGTTCATCGGACGGGACCTCCCAGGCGGAATTCGGACGAAGGAGCTATCTTAGCCCATCGCCGGGCCCCCGTCCACTTTTTGGGAAGAAATCCATGCATCCGGCGTCCAAACAGATGACGTTGGAATTTACGTGGAGGTATATATGAAGAAGCATCTGTTCTCCGTCGTCCTCGTCTTCGCGCTGATCGTCGGGCTCCGGGCCCAGGCCCCCCCGCAGCAGCAGATGAAGCTCGAGGACGTCCAGAAGGCGCTGTGCCTGGTCGACAAGCCCCAGCCCGCGCCCGACAAGTTCAAGGCCGGCCTCGAGGCCATCACCGCCAAGGACACTCTGGCGATGCTGTCCTACATCTCGTCCGATCTCATGGAAGGCCGCGACACCGCCAGCCGCGGCTACGCCCAGGCGGCCGAATACGCCGCGTCGCTCCTCAAGATGTGGGGCGTCAAACCCGCCGGCGACATGCCGATGGCCATGGGCGGCTTCCGCATGGGCCGGAGCCAGGCGCCCCAGGCTCCCCGCGAGCGGTCCTATTTCCAGGAATTCACGATGAAGGAGACCTCGGACTCCCGGTCGGACATCACCATCGAGGTCAACCGGTCCGGGATGTCCAAGAGCCGCACTTTCCAGGGCGGCCTCGACTACCAGGGCGGGATGTTCGGCATGGGCGGCGGCTCGGAAGGCACGCTGACCGCGCCCGTCGTCTTCGTCGGCTACGGCATCTCGGAGCCGTCCGCCGGCTTCGACGAGCTCAAGGGGATGAACCTCAAGGGCAAGATCGTCCTCCTGCTCAGCGATGCCCCCGGCCGGGACGATCCCAAGTCCCTGCTCCAGGCCAAGAAGGAGCTCAAGGACAAGTACTTCCCGGCGGCCCCCCAGGGCGACATGATGGCCATGATGATGCGGGGCGGCCCGCAGCGGTTCAACAAGCTCGACGCGATCGCCAAGCTCGAGCCCGCGGCCATCGTCCAGGTCTCCAACACGGGCAACGACGCCCAGATCTACAACGCCCTCTCCATGGTCCGCAAACCCAGCGACGACCGTCCCATCGTCAACCAGCCCCGCCGCAGGCTCTCTCTCGCCGGCGTCGCGGGCGGCGGCATGGGCCGGGGCGGCGCCTCGGCGACGCAGATCACCCGCGAGATGGCCAACTTCCTTCTCGAGGGCACGGGCCAGACGATCGACGACCTGAAGAAGAAGATCGAGTCGACCATGAAGCCCGCCTCGATGGACGTCCCGGGCGCCAAGATGACCATCGCCACGACGTCCAAGACCGCGCTCGTCCGTTGCATGAACGTCCTCGGCGTCATCGAGGGCTCGGATCCCAAGCTCAAGGACGAGTACTTCGTCGTCGGCGCCCACTTCGACCACCTCGGGGCCTGGGAAGGCTACATCTACAACGGCGCGGACGACAACGGCTCCGGCTCGATCGGCGTCCTGAACATCGCCAAGGCCATCGCGGCGAGCCCGGTCAAGCCCAAGCGCTCCATCGTCTTCGCTCTTTGGACCGGCGAGGAGAAAGGCCTTCTCGGCTCGCGCTACTACGCGGCGAACCCGGCCTACCCGATCGAGAAGACGGTCGGCTACCTCAATTACGACATGATCAGCCGGCCCTACGACGCCGAGTCGCTCACCCGCTCCCTGCAGATGTACGGAGTGCCCGGCGCCGAGGAGCTGGTCAAGAAGGTCCGCGCCCCCTTGTTCGTTTCGGCGAGCCTCACGGAAGGCACGCCCTTCGCCGATATCGCCCGGGAGATGAACCAGTACGTCGGCCTCGACCTGGCCTTCCGCTTCAGCGCTCTCGGCGTCGGAAGCGGCGGCTCCGACCACGCCTCGTTCGCGGCGGTCAAGGTCCCGTTCATCTATTACATGGCGGGCATGCCGCCCGACTACCACCAGCCGAGCGACAGCGTCGAGAAGGTCAGCGGCGAGCTCATCGCCAAGATAAGCCAGCACGGCTTCCTGACCGTCTACGCCTTCGCCGACAAAGACTAGTCAGAACGCCGGGGGCCGGATCCGCCTTTTCCGTAAGCGCACGGGCGAGGCGGATCCGGTCCCCTTCACTCCGCGCTTGAAGAATCCCCCGGAAATATTCTAAGATATGCTCAGAGGATCATCCGCAGGCGCATGAAGAAGCTCCGTGTCGCGCTGATCTACAACGCCTACACGGATTCCCAGCCCGACGAGAAGTCCGACACGGGGAGCGTCCATTATCTCCGCCAGATGATCCGGGGCATCGCCCGCGGCCTCCGTCGCCTCCGCCACGAGGTCGTCGTCCTGCCGCTCGCGGGCGACCTGTCCGTCCTCCAGCGCAAGCTCAACCGGCTCGGGCCCGACGTCGTCTTCAACCAGTACGACGACGTCGTCCACGGCGCCCTCTACGAGATGCGCGTGGCCGCCTTCATCCGCATGCTCGGCTATCCCATGACCGGCTCGCCCGCCCTGGGCCTGGGCCTGAGCCGCTACAAGTACATGTCCCTGAGCCTGCTCAAGGGCGCCGGCCTGCCCGTGCCGCCGTCGACGGCCCTCGTCGAGCGGCTCTCCGACATCGAAGAGCATAAATGGGTTTTCCCGCTCATCGTCCACGCGGCCCAGGAGCACGCCGGCATCGGCCTCGACCGCGACTCGGTCGTCCTGACCAAGACGGCCCTCAGGGAGAAAGCGCGGGAGATCCTCCGCACCTACAAGCAGCCGGCGCTCGTCCAGCACTTCCTCAAGGGACGCGAGTTCAATGTCGGGCTCCTCGGCGGCCGCAAGATCCAGGTCCTGCCGCTGGCGGAAGTCGACTACTCGCAGCTGCCCCGGAAGATCCCGCCGATCATGTCCTACGCGGCCAAGTGGGTCGAATCGTCCGTCGAATATCAGCGGACGAAGGTCATCTGCCCGGCCCGGGTCGACGCTCCGCTCTCCGCCCTCATCAGCAGGACGGCGGCCAAGGCCTTCCGTTCGGTCGGCGGTTGGGGCTACGGCCGGGTCGACATCCGCCTCGACGAGGAGGGCCAGCCCGTCATCCTCGAGGTCAACTGCAATCCCTGCCTTGACAGCGGCATGGGCCTGGCCCGCTCCGCCGAACAGGCGGGCATCGACTATCCCCAGCTCCTCCAGACCATCGTCAAGGCGGCCTTCGACGGCCCGCCCTACGATCTCCAACTGCCGATCTTCAATCCCGGGATGTCCGGATTGGCACGGGGGCGGTAGGACGGTCAGCCGGTCAGGCGGCCGGTGTAAGCGAAGTCGAGCGCCAGGGCGATGACCAGGGACACGACATCCATCAGCCTCTCCCCTTCCGCGCCGGGCCTGTAGCTCAGCTTGAGAGCGGCGGCCCGGGCCTCGAGCTTGCGGACGAGGGCCTCGGCTTCGGCCGGCGTCAGCACGGACCAGTGGACCACGCGCTCGACCAGACGCTCGCGGTAGCGCCGGAACAGAGCCGCGGCCGGCCGGAGCACCTGGCCCCGAGAAGCCGGGAAGGCGTCGTGGAGGCTGTCGTCGACGTAGCCGCGGGCGTCCCGGCGGAAGCGCTCGGCCTTCTTGCCGTAGTGCTCGGCCAGGGTCAGGGTCATCCGGTCGACGGGGAGGAGGCGGCGGCAGCTGAGGCTTTCGGGGACATCCCGCCGGACATCCTTCATCAGCCGGTCGACGTAGAGGAGCTTTCTCATGACGGGCCAGTTCCGGTAGCGCTGCCGCCACGAGGACCTCGGCGTCAGCCAGACCGCGAAGGTTTCGGCGAAATCCTCGTCGGGGTGTTTCTGGGCGTACGTCCGGCCGTAGGGATAGACGGCGATGTGCCGGACGTAGTGGCGGCTCATCCGGTCCGGCCGGAAGGTGTCCCGGTAGGGCTTGGTGAAACGCCCGAAGATCTCGACCCAGCTCGGGCGGCGCCAGAGACGGTAGGCGTAGTTCACGGCGTGCCCGGCCTCGTGCCGGAGGAGCATCATGATCGCCCGCGGGTCTTCGACCTCCCCGGTCTGTTCTTCCTCGAGGCGGACCAGGCGGGGATCGGCCAGGTAGAATGGAATGCCGATGACCGGGGTTCGGTCCGGGCAGCCCCAGCCGTCCGTCAGGTAGACCTCGGGCTTGAACCGGAACCCCTTGGCCTCCATCTCCCGGCGCAGGCGCAGGACATAGCGCTCGAGGGGCGAGCCTTCGACCGCCAGGGAGAGCTTCGAGACGGGGGTCTTCAGGAGCTCGAACCTGACGGTTTCCCAGCTCTGGACCAGGGACCGGATGCTTTTGCCGCTCATGGGAGTAAGGGAAAATAAGGCAAGGGCGGGGTGTTGTCAAGGCGGAATTTCGGCCCGGAGAAGCGTTCGGGAACCCCTTTTCTTGAGGCGAAGGGCCTGTTTGTGGTAAAATACATTTTCATAAGTTCAACAGGACGGAAACGACGCGGAAAGAACCCCCGCCCGTGAGATCACTCCCTGCGGAGTCCCTCCCCCAGGAATGACCCCCGATCCGAGAAGGAATTGACATGCGTTTCACCGAACTCGACCTCGATCCCAGGCTCCAACGGGCCATCGACGACAGAGGTTACACCGAGCTGACCAACGTTCAAGAGCTGACCCTGGCCAAGTCGCTCAAGGGCCAGGACGTGGCCGTGCAGTCCCAGACCGGGACCGGCAAGACGGCCGCCTTCCTCATCACGCTCTTCGCGCACCTGCTCAAGCACTCCAAGAGCGCCCGGCGCAAGGCCCTGATCATCGTCCCGACCCGTGAGCTGGCCGTCCAGATCGAGGGCGAGGCCCTGCTCCTCAACCGGCCCCTCGGGCTCCAGATCGGCTGCTTCTACGGCGGCGTCGGCTACACCGTCCAGCTGGCCCAGATCAAGGCCGGCCCGGACATCATCATCGGCACGCCGGGGCGGCTCCTCGACCTGGCCGAAAAGAAGCGGCTCAATTTCAAGGAGTGCGGCTTCCTCGTCATCGACGAGGCCGACCGGCTCTTCGACATGGGCTTCCTGCCGGACCTCAGGGACATCGTCAAGCAGATGCCCGAGCGCGAGCACCGCCAGAGCATGCTCTTCAGCGCCACGCTGAACAAGCTGTCGCAGCGGGTGGCCGCGGCTTACCTCAACGCGCCGGCCTTCATCGAAGTGACGCCCGAGCAGCTGACCGTCGACACGATCTCCCAGGAGCTCTACCGGGTCGGCAGCCACATCAAGCTCAACCTCCTGCTCGGCCTGCTCCAGCGGCGGACGCCCAAGAACGCGCTCATCTTCACCAACATGAAGCATACGGCCTTCCTGCTTGCCAAACAGCTCCAGGCCAACGGCTACAAGGCCAACTTCCTCAGCGGCGACCTCGCCCAGAGCGAGCGCCTGCGGATCATCGAGGACTTCATGGCCGGGCGGTTCCCCCTGCTCGTCGCGACGGACGTCGCCTCGCGCGGGCTCCACATCGACGACCTGGAGATGGTCATCAACTACGACATCCCCCAGGATTGCGAGAACTACGTCCACCGCATCGGCCGGACGGCCCGGGCCGGGGCGACCGGCCTGGCGATCACGCTGGCCAGCGAGAAGACCGCCGACCACCTCGAGGCCATCGAGAAGTTCATCGGACAGAATATCCCGGAGTTCCCGGTGACGAGCGACATGTTCGTCCGGGACATGAGCCTGGAACGGCTGGCCGGCCAGAACCTCGAGCGACGCCGGCCGTCCGGGCGGCGGAGCGGCAGCCCGCCGGGTCGCC
>JBGSUG010000222.1:0-10851 GCA_041736225.1 Candidatus Aminicenantales bacterium
GAACGAGCGGCCCGTCGCGGCACCCATGCCCATCGCGCCGAGGACGAGCCCGTAGGCCGCGGCGATGCCGATCGCCGGCGCGCCGCGGACGACCATCTTCTCGATGGCCTGGGCCACCTGGATGTAGGTGCGGCAGCGGACGTAGGTCTCGAGGGCGGGCAGCTTGCGCTGGTCGATCATGACGACGGAACGGCCCCGCCAGGCGATCGTCGGCAGCATGGTCACTCCTTCTTCCAGGCCGGGGTCCGGGCGTCCCGCCAGCCCCATTGGCCCGCCCAGCGCGCGTGGGCCGCAGCGAAGGCCTCGGCTTCGGCCGACGGGAGGGATTCGCTCAGCCGGAGATAACAATAAACGAGCTGATTGTCGTTGTCACGCAGGATCTTTTCCGCGGGGAGGCCGAGCTCGCGGGCCATGACCGCCTCCTCGTACGAGCGGCGCAGGTCGCCGAGATGGCCGTCGACCTGGGCGTGGAGATAGTGGTAGAGGCCGCAGGCGAAATCGCGGTCGATGAGCCGGTCGAGAGCCTTGTTCAGTCCGGAAAGAGCCCGGTCCCTGTCCCGGGGCTCGAGCCCCATGGCCCCGGCCAGGACGAGGTCCGTCCGTTTTTCGGCCGCGAACATGAGCGCCGGCCGGAAGTCGGACCGGTCCAGGAGCTGAGCATACATCCTCAGGGCGGGGGCTTCGAGCCCGAACTCCGCGAACGAAAACGCCAGCCCGGCCAGGGCGGCGTCCGCAGCCCAGGACTCGCCCTTGGCGAAACCCAGACTGAAGGCCTTGAGGAACGAGGCCTCGGCCTCGCGCCAGCGGCCGAGGTTGGCTTCGGCCAAACCCTTGACCGTGTAGGACTGCGCCGATGGCCTCCGGAGACTCGCGCCGTTCGCCTCGTCCGCGGCTTTCCTCCACGACGCGACCGCCTGTTCCGTGCGCATGGCCGCCGCATGCTCCTGGCCGGCGGCGTAATCGCGTTTGGCCCGATGGAGGTCCGTGAGGCAGGCGGCCGAGAGCGCGGCGACCAGGCCGATCGCGACACAAGCGGACCGGGTCCGGGCGGAAAAATAGGAAATGGGTATCATGTCCCCCATTTTAAGCGTCGGGGGGAATGGCCGGGGCGGCGCCGGCCGGCTTTTTGACCAGGGCGACGATCATGTTCTGGACTTCTTCGTCCTTGAGCAGGTGCAGGCCGAGCGAGGCGGCCTCCGCGGCGGCGAAGTAGAGGGCCTTCCAGAATTCGGGGTCGGCCTCGGCGGGCTTGATATCTTCCATGGCTTTGGCCGTTCTCGAGGCGAACTCGACCACGAGGACCCGGTAGTCGGACGCGTCGATCTCGGCCTTGAAGAGCGCTTTGAGGAAGGCGTCCTCGAGGCCGAAGACGGGATAGAGGGCGGGGAACGCGGCCCGCAGGACGCGCATGTCCCCGCGGGCGATCTCGTCCGCGTACTCGCGGCCGAGGGCCTCGTGACCGCAGAAGAAGGCGAGGACGAACTCGTCGGGCTTGGTCCGGACGAAATCGGGATCGAGCCAGACCTGCCAGGCCAGGATCCGCTCGCGGAAGTCGAAGACCCGCCGGACGGCCCAGACGCAGGCGGAATAGAGGACGGGAAAGACGAGCCAGGACTTGAGCGGCAGGAACGCGTTCAGGATCTCGACGCCCCGCGCGAGCGCGGCCTCGACGCTCTTCTTGCTCATCGCGGTTCATTATACGACGAGCCCCGGGGCCCCGTTCAACTACTTGACTTCAAGAATGGCCAGGAAGGCCTCCTGGGGGATGTCCACCTTGCCGACGCGCCGCATCCGCTTCTTGCCCGCCTTCTGCTTCTCCAGCACCTTCATCTTCCGCGTGTAGTCGCCGCCGTAGAGCTTGGCCAGGACGTCCTTGCGGAAGGGCTTGACCGTCTCGCGGGCGACGATGCGCTTGCCGATGGCCGCCTGGAGCGCGACCTCGTACTGCTGGCGGGGAATGACCTTGCGCATGCGCTCGACGAGGCCGCGGCCGATCGTCACGGCCTTGTCCTCGTGGACGATGAGCGACAGCGCGTCGACGGCGTCGCCGTTGATGAGGATGTCGAGCTTGACCAGCGGGCCGCCGCGGTAGCCGCTGAACTCGTAGTCGAGCGAGGCGTAGCCCTGCGACAGCTGCTTGAGCTGGTTGTAGAAGTCGAAGACGACCTCGTTGAGCGGCAGGGTGTAGGACAGGAGCACGCGGCCCGGCCCGATGTACTCCATTTTTTTCTGGACGCCGCGGCGCTCCTCGAGCAGCTTGAACAGGCCGCCGAGGTAGCGGTCGGGGGTCAGGATGACGGCCTCGATGATCGGCTCCTCGATCGCGGCGACCTCGGTCGGCTCGGGCATCTCGGAGGGATTGTGGATCTCGAACGTCGCGCCTTTCCGGTCGGTCACCCGGTAGCCGACGCTCGGGGCCGTCGTGATCAGGGTCAGGCCGTAGTCGCGCTCGAGGCGCTCCTGGACGATCTCCCGGTGGAGGAGGCCCAGGAACCCGGCCCGGAAGCCCAGCCCCAGCGCCGGCGAGTTCTCCGGCTCGTACTGGAACGAGGCGTCGTTCAGGCGCAGCTTCTCCATGGCGTCGCGGAGCTCCTCGATGTTGCTGTCGCCGGCCGGGAAGAGGCCGCAGAAGACCATCGGCTTGGCGTCCTTGAAGCCGGGCAGGGGCGTCGCGGTGGGCCGGTTACGGTGCGTCACCGTGTCGCCGACCCGGGCGTCGCTGAGCTTCTTGATCCCGGCGACGAGGTAGCCGACCTCGCCGGTCTTCAGGGCGCCCGCCTTGACCGGCTTGGGCGTGAGGTAGCCGACCTCCTCGGCCTCGTACTCCGCGCCGGAGGCCATGAGGACGATACGGTCCCCCGTTTTGAGCTCGCCGTCGAGGATCCGGACGAGGACGACGACGCCCCGGTAGGTGTCGAACCAGGAATCGAAGAGGAGGGCCTTGAGCGGCGCCTCCGGGTCGCCCTGGGGCGGCGGGATGCGCGCGACCACCGCTTCGAAGAGCTCCGGCAGCCCCTGCCCCGTCTTGGCGCTGACGAGCAGGGCCTCGGAGCGGGGCAGGCCGATGACGTGCTCCATCTGCTCCAGGGAATCCTCGATCTGGATCTGGGGCAGGTCGATCTTGTTGATGACCGGGACGAGGACGAGGTCGTTGTGGAGGGCGAGGTAGGTGTTGGCCAGGGTCTGGGCCTCGACGCCCTGCGAAGCGTCGATGACGAGCAGGGCCCCGTCGCACGCGGACAGGCTCCGCGAGACCTCGTACGAGAAATCGACGTGGCCGGGCGTGTCGATGAGGTCGAAGACATAGTCCTCGCCCGACCGGCTCTTGTAGTTCAGGCGGACGGTCTGGGCCTTGATCGTGATGCCCCTCTCCCGCTCGAGGTCCATCGTGTCGAGCATCTGCTCCTTGAGCTCGCGGGAGCTGAGGGCCCCGGTCAGCTCGATGAACCGGTCGGCCAGGGTGGACTTGCCGTGGTCGATATGGGCGATGATGGAGAAGTTCCTGATGTTCTTCATGGAATCGCCTATTATGGCAGATTTCCCGGCGGCGCGGAAGTGCCCTATCGGCTTAGCTCGGGAATCACCTCTAGCTCCCCGGCCCCCCGGGGAACGGGAGCGGACTCTGGGGAGCGACCGGGCAGAAGCACGGCGTAGCAACTCGGAGCCATGCTTCTGCGAGATATCTTAAAAAAGCGCTTTCTTCGGATATTTCCCAGCGCCGCTCCTCCGAGTTGCTCCGTAGCGGCGCTGATGGTCGCTTCGAAGACTCCGCTCCCTGCCGGCCCCCTCTCCAGCACGGGGATCTTCGAGGTGATATCCCTCGCCGCCTCTCGGGCACTTCCCTCAAAAACGGCAAATCCCAGAATTGATGATTCCAGAAGACATCAGGGGGGAGGCCTAAATTGACTTTTGGGGGCTCCGGGCGTATCTTCTAGGGGAGAAATCGCGGCAAAGTCCCAAGGAGATTGGCATGCTTGGTTCCATCGGACCGACCGAACTGATCCTGATCCTCCTGATCGTCATCATCATTTTCGGCGCCCGTAAGCTGCCGGACCTGGGCCGGTCCATCGGCGAGGGCATCAAGAACTTCAAGAAGTCCATCAACACCAAGGACGATCCGGACGGCCCCAAGAACCCCGAGCCTCCCAAGAACTGACGCCAACTCCCCGCCGCCCGGCGGCGAGAGCGGCCGGGCTGGCTTTCGAGAATCCCCCATGACATCGTTTTACGACGCCGGATTCGACATCGGCGGCACGGCCATCAAGTTCGGCCTGGTCGACCGCGACGGGCGCCTGATCCGCCAGGGCCAGGTCCGCAGTCCCGGATCCATCGAGGGCATCCTGTCGGCCCTCGAGGACGCCTGGACCGGCCTCAAGCGGAAGGCCCCCGGCCCCATCCGGTCCTGCGGCTTCGGCATCGCCGGTTTCTACAGCCTCCGGCAGCGGAAGATCCTCCAGTCGCCCAACTGCCCGAGCCTCGACGGCTACCCGCTCGTCCAGGCCGTGCGCAAGTTCATCGACGTGCCCGTCCGGGCCGGCAACGACGCCAACATGGCCGCTTTCGGCGAGTTCAAGCACGGGGCCGGGCGCGATGTCCGCAGTCTCGTCCTCGTGACCGTCGGGACGGGCATCGGCTCGGGCCTCATCCTCGACGGCAAGCTCTGGCAGGGCGAGGGCGGCTACGCCGGCGAGATCGGCCACATCACGGTCAATCCCGAAGGCGAACCCTGCATGTGCGGCCTCCGCGGTTGCCTAGAGACCGAGGCTTCGGCCCCGAAGCTCGTCCGGCACTTCCGGGCCCTCACGAAGCGGACGGACGTCACCGAATCGCGCCAGGTCTACCTCCTGGCGAAGGAGGGCGACCCGGCCGCCCTGAAGAGCTTCCGGGATCTCGCCTACTGGCTGGGCATCGGCCTGGGCATCGCCATCAACTTGCTCAATCCCGAAAAGATCCTCATCGGCGGCGGGGTCGTTTCGGCCGGGAACATCCTGCTCGGGCCCCTCGTCGAGGAGGCCCGCCGGCGGTCCAATCCCCTCTCCTTCTCCGGGTGCAGGATCGAGAGGGCCGCCCTGGGCAACCGGGCCGGCCTGGTGGGCGCCGCCGCCTGGGCCCGCCACGGGGCGGGAATCCGGGGATGAGCGGGGGCCGGCGGCCCGGCGCCGCCTGGAACTATACCGGCGGAACGGGAGTTAATTGTTTTGACAATCTCGGACGAAAAAATGGAAAATACGATGGAGACAGGGTCCAAGGAGGCCGCTTTGACCAGTAAATACGCCGCCGCGCTGGCCGTCGTCGCGGTCCTGCTCGCTCTCTGCCTTCCCTCCGCCGCGGCGGGCCCCGAGGGCTCCCTCAGGGGCCGGATCGTCGACGACAAGGGCGCGCCTCTTTCGGGGGCCTACCTCTACGTGACCTCGCCGACGGCGCTCGGTATCGCGAACTACATCACCTCCAAATCGGGCCGGTACGCCATCTCCGGACTGCTCCCCGGAAGCTACAAGGCCGTCGCCGAGATGCCCGGATTCAAGACCGTCACGGTCGACGGCCTCGTCCTCTCCGCGGGGGTGACCGTCACCCTCGATTTCAAAATGCAGCCCACCGACATCGAAGAGGAGCCCGTTTCCGGCCGGCCCGGCTCGCCCCTCGACCGGGATTCCGCGCGGGCGGCGGTCGTCCTGGACAAGGACCTGATCACCCGGCTCCCCCTGGCCCGCGATTTCACGGCCGTCCTGGGCCTCGTTCCCGGACTCGTGTTCGAGAACGACAAGCCCGGCCTGCGGGCCTCCCTCCAGGGGGCCCCGGTCACGACCAACGTCCTGGTCGAGGACGGGGTCATCGTGACCCACCCCGTCGACGCCCGGGCCCTGGCCCCGATCAACACCGACCTCATCGACGAAGTCGTCGTCGAGACCGCGGGGCACTCCGCCGAAGCCGGGCCCGCCCAGGGCGCTTACATCAACGTCGTCCACCATCCGGGTTCGGCCACGACGCAGGGCAGCCTGTCCTACGGCGTTTCCGGCAAGGGGCTGGTCGATCCCCTTTGGACGGCCGGCGAGATCGCCGAGATGGACGGGGCCGAGCCCCTCTCGCTCAAACGCGAGCACGACCTGTCCCTGACCTACGGCACGTCGTTCCTCGAGGACATGGCCTGGCTGTTCACGAACATCCGCTACCGGACCCAGGGCTACCGGGCCCCGTACCGGTATTGGACCGATCCCGCCGGGGACCGGAACTTCGTCTTCGATTTCGCCGACCGCGACCTCTCGGGCCTCTTCAAGATGCAGATGAACATCCTCGGCAAGCTCAAGGCCGTCCTGGAGTTCAATCTCTCCAAGGTCACCCAGCCCGTCTACGAAGCGGACATCGATCCGCTCCGGCCGGAATCCTCGACCCGCGGCCTCGCCGGGGAGAAGGTCATGCGCCTTCGCTTCGGCGGCAGCTACAGCGTCAACCAGGGCACGCGGATCGACCTCGGTGTCGGATACGCGAAATACCGGCAGCCGCTCCTCCTCAGCGACTTGGGCGTCTCCAAGCCCGAATACTACGACGTCGTCACCGGGCGGCGCTGGGGCAGCGGTTCGGTCAACGACCGCGAGGCGGCGAGCCGCATGCGGGCCGTCGCTTCCCTCACGCGCTACCAGGACGGATTCCTGGGCCTCTTCCACGAGTTCGTGCTCGGCGGCGATTACGAGACGACCTACACGACGTCGGAGTCCTGGAAGGCCAACAACCTCATCTACAATTACGCGGCCGGCAGCCCTTACACCTACGGGCTGACCACTTCCCCGGTCTCCGAGGAGGAGGTCGGGTGGGGCCTCGTCGGGTTCTACATCGCCCCGGCGGCCGAGAACAACATGACCGTGAAGCGCGAGCTCAAGCGGATCGGCGTCCACGTCCAGGACACGATGAAGATCGGCGGCCGCATTTCGCTCTCGGGCGGCCTCCGCTTCGACCGGTCCGACGCCCGGTTCGCAAACGTCTCCAAGGGCGCGAGCGGGAATTCCGTCAGCAGCGCCGTGGGCAGCCGCCTCATCGACCCGCTCATGGGCTACAACCTCTTCAGCTCGGTGAACCTCGGCGCGTGGGAGAAAGCCATCGTCTGGAGCACCCTCTCGCCCCGGGCCGGCCTGGCCGTCGACCTCTTCGGCCACGGCCGGACGGTCCTCAAGGGCACCTGGGCGCGGCTCCCGGAGTACCTGGGGCTCGGCTATTCCCAGGACCTGGCCCCGATCGATCCCCTGGCTTCCCACGATTTCCTCTGGTACGACGAGGACGGCGACGGTCTCGTCGACTCTTCCGATACCTATTCGCTCGTGTCGTACGACTACCGCGTCTACAAGACCGAGTTCTTCCGGCAGGCCGTCGATCCCGATCTCTCCGCCCCCCTCATCACCGAGTGGACGGCCGGTCTCGAACAGCAGGTCGGCCGCGACTTCACCCTCTCCGCCCGCTACATCGAGCGGCGCCACACCAACAACATCGGCCACGTCGTTTACGACCCCTCGACCGGGGCCCGTTGGTGGCAGCTCGACGACTCCCCGGACGGCTGGTGGGTCCCCTTCGACACCGTCGTGCCGGGCACCGACGGCTACGCGGACGTCCCGGTGACCGTCTACCTCCGGTCGAGCACCGCCCCGGATTTCTTCGAGCGCATCGAGAACGTCCCCGAGCTCACGGCGAAATACCGCAGCGTCGAGTTCACCTTCCGCAAGAAGATGTCGCACAACTGGCAGCTCTTCGGCACCTTGGCCTGGAACCGGGCCACGGGGACGACCACCATGGCCTCCCGCTGGAGCGCCGGCAATTCCCCGGTCCTGCTGACGCCGAACGCCTTCACCAACATCTCCGCCGACGACCTCCTCCTCCAGGACCGGCCGCTCGTCGCCCGCCTCGCGGGGACGGTCCACTTCGGCGGCGGCTTCTTCGCCAGCGTCCTGTTCAAGGCCCAGAGCGGCACGCCCTGGGCCCGGACCGTGACGGTCCTCCCTCCGGCCGGCTGGGCCGCGGCCAACGGCGCCCAGACGGCGCCCGTCACCGTCTACCTGGAGAGCCCCGGCTCGCGCCGCTACGACGGATGGAAGAACCTGGACCTGCGGTTGGAGAAGGAGTTCGCCAAGGCCGGCCGGGTCCCCGTCGCGCTCTCGGTCGACGTCTTCAACCTGCTCGGCGACAAGTACCGGACGCTCGACCTCAACGACGGCGGGACCTGGGCCCCCGACGGGGAGGGCGGCAACACGGGCACGCGCGTCCTCAGCGACCTCTACAACACCTACCGGCCGCTGTGGGGGACGCGGATCGTCCGCCTCAACCTGAGGCTAAGATTTTAGCCGGAACACGACGGACTTTTTCAGCCCCCCGTCCTCGCCCGCACTCTTGACCGTGACGTCCATCCGGAGCTTCTGGGCCGTCAGCCGGGCGAGGTCCTTTTCGATGAGGATCGGGAACTCCATGCGGAAGCGGCCTTTGCGGTTCTTCGTGAGCTCGCCCTCTTCGAGCGCCAGGGGGAAGAGGCCCTCGGCGTCCCAGACCGGCGTGCCCGACTCGTCCGAGATCTCCACCCGGACGTCGAACGACGTCTCGAGCCGCCCGTCCTTGAAGGTGAACCAGATCGTGTTGTAGGGGATGTCGACGAAGACCTTGCCCTCGAAGGCGGTCTCGTCGGCCCGGGTCTTCTGCATGCTCACCAGGTAGTCGAAGAGCTTCTTGTCCTGGGCGAACGTCTTCTGGAAATGGCCCTGGGCGATGTTGAGCTCCTGGAGATGCTCCAGGTTGATGGCCCTCAGGATGAAGTTGCCCGAGCAATGCTCGTCGATGAAGAGGACCGGGAAGCTGCCGTAGTACCAGAGCTCGCGGCAGTTGCCGCTGATTTCCATGGGATTGGTCTGGCGCTCCGACGGCGGCCCGAAGAGGATGAGGATCCGGCCCCGGTCGGTCAGCCAGCCGGGGCGGCCCTCCCCGTGGAACATCAACGCCGCCTTCTTCACCCGGTCCTCGTATTCGAGCCGGTATTCGTTGACGGCGGTGTCGATGTCGGGATCGCGCCTCGCCCAGAACTCGGCGATGAAATCGTCCCGGCCGTCGGCCGGCAGCTCCAGGAAGATCTTGCGCTCTTCCTTGGTGATGATGTAGCCCACCTGGGACAGGAAATCGGAATGGGCGGGGCCGAGCTTCTTCTCGAGCTTGTAGGTCCCGCAGGCGGAGGCCGCGGCGAAGCCGGCGGCGAGGAGAAGGACCTGCCCCAGCGCGGCCAGGGCCGGGACGGCGGCGGCGATCTTTCGGGTGAGGGCGAGTCTCATCGGTTTCCCATCCTTTCGCTTTCTAAGGTAGTCCTCGGGGCGGGAATTAGCAAGAGACGGGGTCGGGGAGGGAGGCTGGTGCGGAAGGGGGGACTCGAACCCCCAAGGCCTTACGGCCATAAACTCCTGAGGCTTACGCGTCTGCCAATTCCGCCACTTCCGCACTCAGAGAGCCCTTATTATAGCGATTCCGGCCCCCGCCGTAAAGGCCCGCGGGGCCGCTTGACAAAAGGGGGTCCGGGGCCTATTGTGAGGATGTTGATGGACCTTCGCCTCGCCCGTTTCCCCTCTCGCCGCGAAACCCGCCTAATATCTCCCTAGGAGGATGTATGAAATTACAGAACCGTTCCCAGATCGAAGCGCTGGCCAAGTTCAAGGGCCAGGGCGATCTCGTGACGTCGTTCTACCTGGACACGGACAAGGGCCGGCTGAACAAGAAGGAGATCCAGCTCGCCCTGAAGAACCTCGTCAGCGAGGCCCGGGACAGGGCTTGCGCTCTCGCCGCCGCCAAGGACAAGACGGCGTCCCTGCTCGGCGACCTCGACCTCATCGCCGAGCACGGCGGCCAGGCGATCGCTTCTTCGAACGCCGCCGGACTGGCCTTCTTCTCCCACAGTCAGAAAAAGTTCTGGCACGCCCTGGAGCTGCCGCACGGCCCGCGTAACCGGATCACCTTCGACATGAACTTTTACATCCGTCCCCTGGCCGCCATCCTGGACAAGTACAGCCCCATCTGCGCCCTGCTCATCAGCCGCCGCGAGTCGCGCTGGTACGATATCTCGATGAACGAGATCAAAGCCCTCGACGAGATGGAAAGCGATGTCCCGAGCCGCGTCCGCGAGGGCGGTTTCGAAGGCACCGCGGCGAAAAAGATCGAGCGCCGCATGGACGCGCACCTGCAGGAGCACTTCAAGAGGACCGCCCAGCGGACGTTCGAGATCAGCAAGAAACACCCCTTCGACTGGCTCTTCATCGGCTGCGAGGACAACAACTGCGGGGACTTCGAGGCCCACCTCCACAGCTACCTCCGCGACCGGGTCAAGGCCAGGCTCAAGGCCCACGCGGGCGACCCGCCGGCCAAGATCCTCCAGGAGGTTTTAGAGGTCGAGGCCCGGCTCAAGAAGGCCGAAGAGCTGGAGACCGTCCGGAAGCTCGTCGCCGAGCTCGAGCGCGGCGGGCTCGCGGCGTCGGGCCTGCGGGACACGATCCACCGCCTGAACCAGTTCGAGGTCCAGTCGCTCGTCGTCACGCACAACTTCTCGAAGCCGGGACGGCTCTGCCCGACGCACAAGCTGTTCTATCTCGACGAGCTCCAGTGCCCCATCTGCGACAAAAAGACGGCCGTCGTCCAGGACGTCGTCGACGAGGCCATCGAGACCGTGCTCAAGCGCGGCGGGATGGTCACACAAGTCGAGTCGCCGTCCAAGCTCGACCGCTACGGCGGGATAGGCGCCTTCCTGAAGTACAAGGCCTGAAAGAAAGGATCATCTCCCGATTCCGGGAAGTCCCTCTCTCGGGCTTTGGCTCGGGATATGCCTCTTGCTCCCCGGCCCCCCGG
>JBGSUG010000224.1:0-3433 GCA_041736225.1 Candidatus Aminicenantales bacterium
CGGGGGCGTCCAGCCAGCCGAGGCGGTCGGAGATCTCCCGGCCGTTGGGCTTCCAGACCGACGGGTCCCGATCCCAGATGCGGCGGACGACGGCGCCCTGGTCGAGGTCGTGGAGGCTCGCCGCGAGTCCGGCGGCCAGTCGCCCCGGATTGACGATCTCGATCTTGCCGCTCGAAAGGTCCATGGGTGTCTCCCTCTCCGACGGGAGGGATTATAACAGCACCCCGGGGACGGGATAAAGGCGCTTGATTATTTCAGCCGGATTCCGGAAGATAGAGGCCGTCCCCGAACGGACCATCGCACACCCGGAGGCCACGCCTATGACCGACGCCGCAACTGCCGCCCCCGTCGGGTTCTTCCACCCGACCAAGCCGATCTACCGCTTCGTCAACCTGCTCTTCATCTCCTCCCTGACCTTCGGGAGCTATTTCGCCTACGACATCATCGGGGCCATCGCCCCGTCGCTCATCGAGGGCCTCAACGCCAGCCGGGCCACCGTCGGGGCGTTCAACACGATGTACAGCGTCGCTGCCATCCTGGTCCTCCTCTTCGCCGGTGTCCTCATCGACCGGCTGGGGACGCGCAAAGCCAGCATCATCTTCTCGGTCCTCGTTCTCGCCGGCGCCGTCCTCGTCTGGCAGGCCAAGAGCATCCCCCTGATGTTCGTCGGACGCTTCATCTTCGGGGCCGGCTCCGAACCCCTGGTCGTCGCCCAGAGCGCCATGCTGGCCCGCTGGTTCAAGAACAAGGAGCTGGCGCTGTCCTTCGGCGTGGCCCTGACCGTGAGCCGCCTCGGCTCCCTCTTCGCCCTCAACAACGGCGAGCTCATCACGAAATATTTCGGCAGCTTCCGCAACGCCCTCCTGGCCGCGGCCGCCGCCTGCGTCCTGTCGCTCGTCGGCAACCTCTTCTACATCCTCATGGACAAGCGGGGCGAGAAGGCCCTCAACCTCCGCGACGAGAGCGCCGGCGACAAGATCGTCTTCAAGGACGTCAGGGAGTTCAAGCCGACCTTCTGGTTCGTCACGGGCCTCTGCTTCACCTTCTACGCGGCCATCTTCCCCTTCCAGAGCCTGTCGACGGACTTCTTCCACACCAAGTGGGGGATCGTCCGGTCGGTCGAGGCCGCGGGAGGCTTCCTGGCCCAGGTCTTCAACAACTTCCTCCACATCTTCGGCACGGCCGGCGGCGTCACGAGCATCATCATCTTCTCCTCGATGATCCTGGCGCCGTTCGCCGGGCGCCTCATCGACAGGGTGGGGAAGAGGACGACCTTCATGATCGCCGGCTCGCTCCTGCTCATCCCCTGCCACCTGGTTATGGGCCTGACGAAGATCTATCCGGCCTACCCGATGATCTTGCTCGGCTTCGCCTTCGTCCTCGTGCCGGCGGCCCTGTGGCCGTCCGTGCCGCTCATCGTCAAGTCCAACCGGGTGGGGACGGCCTTCGGGCTGATGACGGCCATCCAGAACATCGGTCTGGGGCTCTTCCCGCTCCTCAACGGCCTGCTCAGGGACAGGACGGGGGATTACGTCGCGAGCCAGGTCATGTTCGCCAGCCTGGGCCTCGTCGGCCTGACGTTCGCGCTGCTCCTGAAGCGGGCGGACCGCCGGGAAGGCGGTGTGCTCGAAGCGCCGCAGAAGGCCAGGGGCTGAAAATTGCCGCCTCATGTCCGGGAGGATGATCGTCGGGCCGGTCCGCCCGATCTTCCGCCTGCCGCGGCGCCGGTCCGCCGGATCTCGAGTGCTTGACTCTTGTTTCAGGCCGCGATATCTTACTTGTCGTGATGGAAAGGTTGAATGAATGGTGATTCCATTTTGTAAGTGCAAGAATTTGTGAAAATCTAATTAATAAAGGACATAAGATTAGCTATGATAATCTTGAAAGCAAAATTGCAAAAAGCAGTAGTTACTCAAAGTCGTGTTGATTATTTAGGATCAATAACAATAGATGAGGATTTAATGGATAAACTTGGTGTTATTGAATATGAACAATGTATTATCAATGGATTAACGAATAGGAATGATATTACTTATGTAATTAAAGGAGAAAGGGGAAGTGGTATTATCGGTATTAATGGTGCATTGTCAACAAGACATAAAGTTGGGGATCATATTCATGTTCTTTTTTTTGATATTATCAATAAAAGTTGTAACCCAAAAATAGTTGAAACGGATAAAAATAACAAATTCATTAAATATTTAAAATAGTAAGAGATGATATATTTTTTTCTACCTTCCAAGTGCGCCTCCGTCGGAGGCGGGCCGTCCGGGTTATAGCCCGTTTAAAGAGTGAGTCGTCAGGGCTTCTTGGCGACCTCGGCCTTGCTCTTCCGTCTCATGTCGGCGGCGTGGGCGCGCTTGTAGGTCTGGATGTCGACGAAGCGCCCCTTGGCGTCGCGCACGGCGTAAAGCTTGGTCCCCTTCGAGCTGCGGTAAGTGGTCCTCTTGGCAGGCATGCGTCCTCCTTCGGAAGATTTTATTCGGACTAGAGACCCTTTGATGAATGCCCCATCGGCAATCGCTTCTGACGGTTTCAGTCTAATCATGGCCAACCCCGATGTCAACCGGAATCGGCCCGAGTTTGCCCGGCCTTCCTCTTTCTGCTATAAAGGTCCTCCATGATCCGCACCGTCGTCTCCGACCTGGGCCGCGTAATCCTCTGGTTCGACAACGGCATCTTCCTGCGCAAGCTCGCCGAACGGGCGGGCCGGCCTTTCGAGGCCGTCCGGGAGACGGTCCACGGCGATCTCGGGCTCCTCCGCGGCTTCGACGGCGGGACCGTCACTCCGGCCGGCTTCCACCAGCGGGTGACGTCGGCCGTCGGCGCGACCGTCGCCACCGACGAGTTCTTCGCGATGTACAACGACATCTTCACCGCGAACGTCCCGGTCCTCGACGTCCTGGCCCGGATCAGGGCTGCGGGCTACGGGACTCTGCTCCTCTCCAACACCGACCCGGAGCGTTTCGGCTTTGTCCGGCGCCGCTTCCCGGAGGTCAGGCTCTTCGACGACTTCGTCCTGTCCTACGAGATCAAGCTCCTGAAGCCGGACCCCGCCATCTACCGGGTTGCGGCGGACCGGGCGGGCCGCCGCCCGGACGAGTGCGTCTTCATCGACGACATGGAGGAGAACGTCGCCGGCGCCGTCGCCGCGGGCTTCGCCGGGATCCGCTACCTGCCGGAAACCGACCTGGCCGCGGAGCTGCGGAAGTTCGGCCTCCGCTTCTAAATCGGGGACATGATACCTATTTCCCATTTTTTAAAAAATGGGAAATAGGTATCATGTCCCCCTATTTTCCTAGGAACTGGACCCAAGCCTGGCGCGATCGGGGCCCGTCGAACTCGCAGAAGAAGACCCCCTGCCACGTGCCGAGGCGGAGCCGGCCGCCCTCGACGACGAGCGTCACCGACGAGCCGACGAGCGCGGCCTTGG
>JBGSUG010000225.1:0-3578 GCA_041736225.1 Candidatus Aminicenantales bacterium
GGCCTTTGCGGCCTCCGTCCGCGGCGAAGGGTTCGTCCGGGCCGTCGTCCTGGGCATGGGCGGCTCGAGCCTGGCCCCCGAGGTCTTCGCCCGCTCGTTCCCCACGGCGACGGGCGGCCTCGAGCTCGAGATCCTCGACACGACCGAACCCGGCGCCGTGGCCGATGCGGCGGCCCGGTTCGACCTTGGCCGGACGCTCTTCCTCGTCTCCTCGAAATCGGGCTCGACCGCCGAGCTGGTCGCCCTCCTCTCCTTCTTCTACGAGCGGACCGTCCGGGCCCTCGGTGAAGCCGCCGCCGGGAGCCGGTTCGTCGCCATCACCGATCCGGCCAGCCCTCTCGAGGCGCTAGCCGCGTCGCTCCGGTTCCGCCGGATCTTCTACGGCCGTTCCGACATCGGCGGACGCTTCTCCGCCCTTTCGGCATTCGGACTCCTGCCGGCGGCCCTCAAGGGCATCGACCTCGGACGCCTGCTCTCGTCCGCAAGAGCGGCGGCCGCCGCGTGCCGGGTCGAGACCGCCATAGACAATCCCGGCGCCCTTCTCGGGGCGGTCCTGGGTTCGGCGGCGCTCCGGGGCGCGGACA
Organism: Candidatus Aminicenantales bacterium; assembly: GCA_041736225.1. Classification (GTDB taxonomy): domain Bacteria; phylum Acidobacteriota; class Aminicenantia; order Aminicenantales; family Saccharicenantaceae; genus RBG-16-66-30. The sequence continues at coordinate 585 of JBGSUG010000225.1, forward strand.
AGCTGACCCTCCTCGTCCCGCCGCGGCTCACGCCGATGGCGGCCTGGCTCGAGCAGCTCGTCGCCGAAAGCACGGGCAAGGACGGCCGGGGCATCGTCCCGGTCATCGCCCCGGGATCCGGTGACGTGCCGCTCCCGGGAGAGGACCGGCTCTTCGTCGATCTTCCGGACTTCCCCGGCACGGGCCCGGACCCGCGGGTCCGGGTGGTCGTCGACCGGGGCGAACCCGTCGTCCGCGTCCCGCTCGGCGATCCGTACGCCCTCGGCGGCCACTTCTTCCTCTGGGAGTTCGCCACGGCCGTCGCCGGCCATCTGCTGGGGATCAATCCCTTCGATCAGCCCGACGTCGAGTCGACCAAAAAGAAAACGCGCCAGCTCCTGGCCGCCGCGGGCGGCGGTCCCGCCGCAGTCAGCCCGCGCTCACCCGGAACGGACGCCGGGGGGACGCCGGCCGAAACGCTGGCCGCGTTCCTCGGCAACCGGCGCGACGGGGACTATCTCGCCGTCCTAGCCTTCCTGCCGAGGAGACCGGGGGTCGAGACGGCGCTTTCCGGGCTGGCCGAACGGCTGGGCCGCAGCACCCGGCTTCCGGTCACTGTCGGATTCGGACCGCGGTACCTCCACTCGACCGGGCAACTGCACAAGGGCGACGGGAACAAAGGGCTCTTTCTCATGCTCCTCGCCGCCGATCTGCCGGAAGTCGCCATTCCAGAGGTCCGGGGCATCACCCGGCCCGCTCCCGGCTTCGCCGGGCTGTTCAAAGCCCAGGCCCGGGGGGACGGATTGGCGCTGGCGGAGAAAGGGAGACGGGTCCTGACGGTCGAGCTCGCCGAACCGCTCGAAGCGGCGCTCGCAACGGGGAGCGGACTCTGGGGAGCGGACCAGGCAGGATCGGAACGGAGCACCCGGAGTTCCGATCCTGCGAAATATCGTGAGTAAGGGCTTTCTCCCGATATTTCCCAGCGCCGCTCCTCCGAGTCGCTCCGAAGCGGCGCTGATGGTCGCTACTCAGAATGCGCACCCTGCCGCTCGCCTGCCTCGCGAGGGACGCCCGGCAATGGGAGAAGAACCAAAAAAAAGGGACGGCCGCGGAGCCGTCCCTGATCGATCGGTCTTATCGACTCAGTAGAGGCCGACACCCATGACGTCGGCGTGGAAGATCTCCTTGGACCGGGTCCGGGTCTTCGCGTCGACGCTGTCCTTGACGTTGAGGTAGAACCAGAACTCGTCGAACAGCCGCAGCTTCTGGATGTAATAGTTCGAATAGGTGCTGACGGAATCGACGATGATCTTGGCCATGTCCTTGCCCTTGTCGTCGGCGAGGACGATATAATTGACGTCGCCCTTCACGAGCTTGCCGAAGACCTTGGCGGTGCCCTTGCCTTCCCATTCCTCAGCCTTGGCGACGCCGGTGATCTTCAGGGCGGGAACGCCTTCGCGGACCTTCATCTCGACGAAGTCCTCGGCCTGGAATTCCTGGTTGCGGGTGTACGCGCTGACGCCGGGAGAGGTTTCGACGGAGTCGGCCAGGAACACCGGCGGATGGTCGAGGAGCAGGTTGCCCTTGACCTTGACCGTCTTGCCGGCGAGGGTCGCGGCGTCGAAGCCGGGCAGGACGATGTCGAAGCCCGAGGCCGTCGACAGATACATGTAACGGCCGAGGGCCGCCCGGACCGTGCCTTCGAACTCGGTCACCGACGTCTGGACTTCGGCAGCCGCGGTCTCGGCCTTCTTCTGGCAGGCCACGGTGCCGGCGAAGGCGACGAGGACGGCCAGGCTAAGGATCAGGATGCCATTTCTCGTGGTGGAACGCATTGGATCTACCTCCATGTGTCGAAAAGAACGCCCGGGTCACTCTTTCCCGAACGCGGAGTAGTTTATACCACCGCGCCCGCAAAAAGTAAAGGGAAAAAAGGGACCGGGGGAGGCCCCCCGGTCTATCGGAGAGGAGGTATCAAGGACCCGCCGAAGATCAGCCTTTCTTCTTCGCGCTTCCGGACTTCGACGAGGAACCGGAGGACCGGGAAGAGGAGGAGCCGGACCGCCCGGACGAGGACGACCGGCCCGAAGACCCGCTCGAGCGGGGGGCGCTGACCGACCGCCCGGAGGAGGAACTCGACCGGGGCGCGCTATAGGACCTTCCCGAGGCTGAGCTCGATCGAGGCGTGCTGACGGACCGTCCCGAAGAACTGCTCGACCGGGGTGCGCTGACCGATCGTCCGGAGGAGGAACTCGATCGGGGTGTGCTGACGGATCGTCCCGAGGAGCTGCTCGACCGGGGAGCATTGTAGGTCCGGCTCGAAGAGGAGCTCGACCGGGACGGCGCGGAATAGGTGCTCTGGGCCCGGGACGCGGACCGCGTGCTCGCGGAGGACGGTGTGCTCAGCCGCGATGACGGGTTCGAGACGCCGGAGCGGGAGGAGTAGGTGCGACTTTGAGACCTCCCGGCCGAAGATTCGGACGACCGGCCCGGGTCCGAGCGGATCGTCCGTGACGAAGTCGAGGTGCGCTCCCGCTCGGCCGTCGATCCGGAACGGGAGGTCGAAGGATAGCTCCTGACGGTCTCGCTCTTGCGGGTCACCGCGCTATCGGACCGTTTATCGGTCGTGCGGGTCCCCTGGGATTCCCGGCCGACCGTCGACCGGGAAGTCTCGGACGTCCGGCCCTGGGACCGGGAGACCCGGGCGGCATCGTTGCCGCTTTCGGTGGAAGACCTGCGGGCGGGCGTGGCGACAGCGCTGCGGCCCTCGCCGGAGACGCCGCCCGCGTTTCGGCTGCCCGAGGTCCGCTGGCTCGGATAGGTCCGGACGGACCGGCCGTCCGCCCCGGAATTCCGGCTGGAAGGCCGGGCGACCGCGCCGCGGCTCGAGTTGGAGAGAGCGTCTTCGCGCCCTCTCGACCGGACCGTAGAGCCGGCCGTGCTCTGCCTCATCCGCGATGGGGACAGAGAGCTCGAGGGAGCGACCGACCGGACCGCGGTGCGGCTGCCGGAGCG
>JBGSUG010000242.1:0-5960 GCA_041736225.1 Candidatus Aminicenantales bacterium
CAGCCCCCGCGACGCCGGTCGCGACCCTGCGCGCCGCCGCCGCGACCGGACGGCGGGAAGGCCTCCGCCACGTCTACGTCGGCAATAACCCCGGAGAAGGGGAGGACACGCTCTGCGCGAGTTGCGGCACGGCCCTCATCCGCCGCCGGGGATTCGCCGTCACCGCGAATGTTCTTCGCGACTCGCACTGCCCCTCTTGCGGCGCCGTTCTCGCCGGCCGCTTCGCCTAGCCGGATAGAGGCGCCTTCCGGAATCGGCTATAATGGACTTTCGTCGAGGAGGATTCATGAACATCAAAACGCTCGTCCGGGCGGCCGCCGCCCTCTCGCTCATCCTGGCTTTCGCCCTTACGTCCGAGCTTGCGGCCCAGGGCCGTCAGGCCGCCCCCCCCGAATACAAGGAACTCGTCGCCGCGTCCGAGGTCAGGGACCCGGTGCTCCGGCTCAAGGAGTTCGAGAGGATCAAGGCCGCCTATCCCGAGACCCGCTACCTGGAGGCCATCGACGCCAGCATCCTGCAGGCCCGGGTCGAGCTGGCCGGATCGCTCGAGGACGTCCTCGCCCTGCAGGCCGGGTTCATGGCCAAGGGACAGGGCACGGCCCGCCTCCTCAATCCCAGCACGATGGCCGTCCAGCTCGTCAATCATCCCAACCTCGCGGCCTTCGACGCCCCGAAGGTCCTGGCCGCCGTCCTGAACTACCGGGACCAGGCCCTCCGGATGGCCGGGGACCCGGCTTCCTTCGAAGGGATCCCGCAGGAACAGCGGGAGTATTTCAAGACCTATGCCGTCAGCGCCGTCGAGCTCATCGCGGCCCGGGCCTATCTGAACGCCGGGGATGCGGCGAAAGCGCAGGCCTCGCTCGACACCTACCGCAAGTCCGGCGGCGGGACCGGGGGCAACTATCGCTACGTCGTCGGGAGCGTCGCGGAGAAGCTGGGCCGCGACGCCGAAGCCCTGGAGGCCTACATGGCGGCGGCCATCGAGGAATACCCGGGCTCGGCCGAAAAGGCCCGGGAACTGTACACGAAGCTCCACGGCTCTGCGGACGGATTCGTGGCCGCTTACGAGGCCAAGGCCAAGGCCCTGCCGTTCCGCCCCGAGCCGTTCAAGGCCCCGGCCGGCTGGAAGGGGAAGGCCGTGTTGGCGGAGCTGTTCACGGGCTCGGAGTGTCCGCCCTGCGTCGGGGCCGACCTCGCTTTCGACGGGCTCGTCGAGACCTTCCCCTCCCAATACCTGGCCGTCCTCGTCTATCACCTGCCCATTCCCCGGCCCGACCCGATGATGAACCCGGCGGGCGAGGTCCGCCAGAAGGCCTATGCGGTGAACAGCACGCCGACGATCGTCATCGACGGCACGGGCAAGTCCGCGGGCGGCGGGGGACGCGGAGCGGCCGAAGGCAAGTTCTCCACTCTCCGGGCCGAGATCGAGAAGCTCCTCCCGGAAGCTCCCGGCGTTGCATTGAAGGTCCGGGCTTCTCTCGCCGGCGACAGGGTCCGGATCGTCTTCGACCACGACAAGATCGTGCCGGGCGCCGAGTACATCCTCGTCCTGGTCCAGAACGAACAGGACCACAAAGGCGGCAACGGCGTCGAGCATCACAGGATGGTCGTCCGCGACCTCTGGGTCGCCGATCCGTCCGGCCCGAAGTCGGCGGAGTTCGACCTGGCCGTCTCGGAGAAGGCCGCCGACGCCTACCTCACAGAATTCGAGAAGACCTACACCCGGGTCCCGAACTTCAAGTGGGAGATGAGGCGCAACGCCATCGCCCGCACCGGCCTCAAGGTCGTGTACTTCGTCCAGGAGAAGGCTTCGGGCAAGGTCCTCAACGCGGTCGTCGCCGACGTCAAATAATCCGCCCGGCTGACATTTCGCCGCGGTTGCGGTAGCATGTCGGGGGAGGGGGCGCTGGCCGCCATGGACAAGTACCGGTTCCTGCCGCACACCGCCGACGGCAAGTTCCAGGCCTTCGGGGCGACCCTCGAGGAGGCCTTCGGAAACGCCGCCCTGGCCGTGGCTTCGCTCGTCTGGGACTGGGAGAAGATCGAACCGAAGGTCCGCCACTTCGTCCACGTCAGGGGCATCGACCGGGAGCAGGTCCTGGTCAAGTTCCTCGGCGAGATCCTCTACCTCTTCGAGACGAAGCGCTTCCTCCTGGGCCGCGTAGACGGGCTCAGGATCCGCCCCGAATTCGCGAGCGTCAGCCTCGAAGCCCTGCTGCTCGGAGAAGTCCTCGCGGAGAACCACGAGCTCCACGGCGACGTCAAGGCCGTGACCTATCACGAGCTCAAGATCGAGGAGTGCGGCGGCTTCACCGTCCAGGTCGTCGTCGACCTGTAGGAAGGGCCATGGACATCGAGAAGATCGGCGAGAACGTCTGGCGGATCCCCCGCGAGGGGGACATGCGCGTGCCGGCCGTCGTCTATGCGTCGGACAGGCTCCTCGACGACATCCGGCGAGATCAGACCCTGCTCCAGGCCCGGAACGTCGCCTGCCTGCCCGGGATCGTGCGGATGTCCTACGTCATGCCCGACGGGCACCAGGGTTACGGTTTTCCCATCGGCGGCGTCGCCGCCTTCGACCCCGACGAGGGCATCGTCTCTCCGGGCGGGGTCGGCTACGACATCAACTGCGGCGTGCGCCTTCTCAGGACCGATTTCACGGAAGCGGAGGTGACCGGCCGGCGCAAGGAGCTCCTGTCCGGGATCTTCGGGGCTGTCCCGGCCGGGGTGGGGAAGGGCGGGGTCACCAAGCTCGACCGGACCGCCCTCCGGGAGATCCTGCTCAAGGGCGCCGTGTGGGCCGTCGCAAACGGATACGGGTGCGGGGAAGACCTCGAGAGGACGGAAGAATCCGGCCGCATGAAGGACGCCGCCGCGGACGACATCTCCGACCGGGCCATGGAGCGGGGCCTGCCCCAGATCGGGACGCTCGGCTCCGGGAATCACTTCCTGGAGATCCAGAAGGTCGATGAGATCTTCGACGAGGAGGCGGCCCGGGCCTTCGGCCTGACCGGTCTCGGCCAGGTCCTGGTCATGATCCACTGCGGCAGCCGCGGCCTCGGCCACCAGGTGGCCTCGGACTTCATCGAAGCGATGGAGAACGCTTTCGGCGTCGCGGGCCTGCCGGACCGCGAGCTCGTTCACGCTCCGTTCAAATCGGCGGAGGGCCAACGCTACTACCGGGCGATGTGCGCGGCGGTCAACTACGCCTTCGCCAACCGTCAGATGATCGCCCACGGCGTGCGCGAGGTCTTCGCCCGCGTCCTCGGAAGCTCGCGGGGGATGGGCCAGATCTACGACGTCTGCCACAATGTGGCCAAGGTCGAGGAACACGACGTCGGCGGCCGGTCGACGCGGCTCGTAGTCCACCGCAAGGGTGCGACCCGCAGCTTCGGTCCGGGCCGGCCCGGGCTCCCGGCGGCCTACCGCGCCGTCGGCCAGCCGGTCATCATCCCGGGCAGCATGGGCACGGCGTCCTATCTCCTGGCCGGGACCGCGGCCGCCGAAGCCCTGAGCTTCGGTTCGACCGCTCACGGGGCCGGTAGGGTGATGTCGCGCCACGAGGCGCTCCGCCGCTTCCGGGGGGAGAAGATCCGGGACGACCTGGCCCGCCGGGGCATCGAGCTCGTGTCGACCAGCTGGAAAGGCGTCGCCGAAGAAGCCTCGGAAGCCTACAAGGATGTCGACGAGGTCGTCCGCGTTTCGCACGAGGCCGGGCTGGGACGCCTCGTCGCCAGGGTCGTCCCCATCGGCGTGATGAAGGGCTGACCGTCAGCTCCCGGCGGGGGGCGGGACCGGGAGAACGACGTCCAGGCAGATCTTCCAGGCGCCCGGCGGCACCCGGCGCCAGATCCTGAGATAGGCCGTTCCTTCGCGCGCGGCCCGGCCGCCCCCGGACTCGACGGTGCCGTAGCTCCAGGCCAGATCGCCGGACCAGGAAAGACCCACTTTATAGGAAGTCCTCCGGGATTCCGGGTCCCGGCCCGCCCGGCTGACCTTGCCTTCTTTCGCCGGGATGAGGCTTTTCGCGGCATTCAGGCCGCCGGTCGGGAAGCTGCCGGGACGATAGATCCTGACATCCTCCGTCGCGAATTCGGCCAGGGCCTTGCGCGCGCCCTTGTTGGCGCGGGCGTTCTCGAACGCGCCCGCCCTGAGCCCGAAGGCGTGTTCCTCGTCCCGGAGCGCTTCGGGCGAAAGGGGCGGCAGGGGAGAGGCGGCGGGAGAGGCGACCCGGCCCGGAACGCCGGCCGGGGTCGTCGGGCGATCGTGCCGGATGCCGATGTCGAGGATGACTTTCCAGGTCCCGTCCGGCTCGCGTTGCCAGACCGAAACGTAGTGGCCGAAGGACGCCGGCTCGGCGTCCCGCTTCGGCCTGACGGAGTAGGGCCCCGACGTGTATCCGAGCTCGCCCGAGGAGGCGACCTCGGCGATCTCCGGCTCCCAGGTCAGGACGGACGGATCGCCGGCGGCCATCTTTTCGTAGATCGGACGACCGGCGACGGGCGACGGACGGAAGACGACCGCGTCGCCGGAGAGGAACGCCAGGAAGGCCTCCCGGGTGCCCCTGTCCTCCGAGGTCTTGGAAAAGGCGTGCTCGGCCTCGACGAGCGAGGCCACCGCACGTTCGCGGTCGACCTGATCCGACGGCGGGCCCGGAACGGCCAGAGCGAGCACGGCCGTCACGGCAACCGCGCCCGACGTCCACTTCATCGTTCGACTCGCGCGCATGGCGCCTCCTCCCGACCCTAAGGCTTCCGCCGGCCGCGTCCCTTCGCGGCCGCGGGCCTGCCCAGAAGCTCTTCGACCCCCAGGCAGTTCAATATGTCGTCCCGGCCGAGCCAGGCCCGGCGGGCGATGCCGAGGCCGAAGCGGATCATGGCCAGGCCGTCGGCGGTATGGGTGTCGGTGCCGATGGTGATCTTGACCCCCCGCTCGCGGGCCTTCTTGAGATTGAATTCGTCGAGGTCGAGGCGGTCGTAATGGGAGTTGAGCTCCAGGGCCTTGCCCCTTTTCGCCGCGGCGTCGATGACCTTGTCGATGTCGACGTCGTACCCCCCGCGTCCCGAGATCAGCCGGCCGGTGGGATGGGCGATCGTCCGGACGTGGGGATTGTCCAGGGCTTTGATCATGCGCCCGGTCACGTCCTTCTTGAAACCCGAGTGGACGGCCGCGACCACGAAATCGAGCCGGGCCAGAAGCTCGTCGGGGAAATCGAGCGAGCCGTCGGCCAGGATGTCGACCTCGCTCCCCTTGAGGATGCGAAAGCCCGGGAGCGTCCGGTTGAAGGCTTCGATCTCCGCCATCTCGGAGGCCAGTCGGTCGGCGGCCAGGCCGTGGGCGTATTTGGCGGCCTGAGAGTGGTCGCAGACCGCGATGTAGGCGTAGCCCCTCTCGCGGGCCAGGGCGACGACCTCCTTGAGGGACAGGTCGCCGTCGCTCGCCCGGGTATGGACGTGGAGGTCGCCCTTGAGGTCGGCCGGATCGACGAGGCGCGGCAGGCGGCCCTCCATGGCCAGCTCGACCTCGCCCCGGTCCTCGCGCATCTCCGGCGGGATCCAGGGCATGCCGAGGACCTTGTAGCAGTCTCCTTCGTCGCGGGAGGCCAGGCGTTTCTCGCCGCGGAAGACGCCGTACTCGGAGATCTTGAGGCCGCGGTCCTTGGCCAGCCCCCGAAGCTTGATGTTGTGGGCCTTGGAGCCGGTGAAATAGAGGATGGCGGCGCCGTATTCGGAGGCGTCGACGACCCGGAGGTCGACCTGGCGCTCGAGGTCGCCGGCCCGCACGACGATCGAGCCCTTGGTCTCGCCTTCGGCCAGGACGCGAACGGTCCCGGGATGCCGGACGAAATGGCGGACGATCGCCGCGCCGTCTTTACCCGAAGCCAGGACGTCGATATCGCCGACCGTCTCCTTCATCCGCCGCAGGGACCCGGCCGCGGAGACGCGGCCGACGCCGGGCGC
>JBGSUG010000265.1:0-4064 GCA_041736225.1 Candidatus Aminicenantales bacterium
GGCCGGCTCCGGCGGTGTCGCGGAGAAAGCCCCGCCTGTTCACCTGAGCGCCTCCTCGACGAGCTCGATCCCGGCCTGATCGGAGCGGCCGAGGCCCATTTTCTCGGCCGTGGCGAGGTACTTCGGCGCCCGTCCTTCCGCCTCGAGCGCCGGAAGACCGGCGCCGGCCCGGAGCCGTTCGATGATCGTCCAGCCGACGCTGTCGACGGCCACGGGGTCGAGGCCGAAGACGAGGCCGCCGAACCTCGCCGCCCAGCGGGCGTGGAAAGAGGGACCTCTGTGGAACTGGACGGTCATGGCGTCGAGGACGGTCAGCCTGTGACGGCTCTTGACCGGCGGGGCGTCGAAGACCTCGGCCACGTACGGATCGCAGCCGGAATCGTGGTACTTGTTGGGATTGTGGATGGCCCCGAAGTAGTTCTTCATGCCGGCGGTGACGCCGGCCAGTCCGTGGTCCTTGAGGACGGCCAGGCTGATCGAGGCCGTGACGTAGCCGGTCTGGATCCTCGAGAAGAGTGAGCCGACGCCGAGGTGCGAGACGAGGTCGGGCCCGTAGCCCACGCCGTCCGCGTCGGTCCCGAGGATCCGGACCCCGGCCCTGCCGGCGCCCGGCGCGTAGCCGGCCTCACGGAGCTCACGGGTCGTCCTGTCCCAGACGATGATGTTCTTCTCCGGGAGGCCGCTCCCGGCGACCCATGCGGCCAGGGACAGGGCGACCTCGGGCCGCGTGCTGAGGGCCCTGCCGCCGATGGTGTTGACCTTGATGCCCACGCGGTCTTCGGGACGGAAGAGGGAGGCGGCTGCGGCGGCGGGCGTGCCTTCGCCGGTGAGGAGGGCTAAACCCCGGGCGAACATCCGGGCGATCACGGTCGCATCGGCAGCCCCGGAAGGCGTCCACGCGCCGGCGGCCTTGACGACGACGACTCGGGACGCGGCCATGACTTTCCCATGATGTCCCTTTTCCGGGGACCTGTCAAACGAACGGCAGCGGCGTTACGGACCCCGGCCGCTTGCCAAGCGGGTCACCCTCCACTATATTATTCCCGGTCATCCTGTCCCGGAGGTCGAACATGCGAATTCACATTTCGGAGAAGGCGGTCGCCGTCGCGGTCGTGGTCGCGGCCGTCCTGGCCTCGACGGCGGTACCGGCCCGGGCGCAGGAGCGACAGATAAGCCCCGCCCTCGCCGCTCTCGTTCCCCGGCTGGAGGGATGGGCCCCGTCCGAGGCGCCGCGCGGCTATTTCCCCGAGAGCCTGTTCGAATACATCAACGGTGCCGCCGAGAGCTACCTGAGCTACGATTTCCGCGAGCTCCTGGTCGCCGACCTCGAGAAAAAGGGCACGGAGGCGACGCTGACGGCGGAGATCTACGACATGGGGGACCCGCTCAACGCCTTCGGCATCTACGGGGCCGAGCGCTACCCCGAGAACGAGCCCGTCGGCGTCGGCGATCTCGATTACCTCGAGGGCGAATCCCTGAATTTCCTGGCCGGGCGGTACTACGTCAAGCTGCTCGCCTTCGGCCTCGGCGGAGAGACGGAGAAGATCCTCCGTGAAGCCGGGTCGAAGATCGCCGGGGCGATCGGCGCGAAAACCGGCCTGCCGCCGCTCGTCAGGGCCTTCCCGGCCGAGGGCCTGGTCGCCCGGAGCGAGAAGTACATCAAGCGGAACTTCATGGGCTACGAATTCCTCGGCAACGGCTACGTCGCCGCCTACCGGTCCGGCGAGAAGGAGATGGAGGGCTTCCTCGTCGACGCGGGGACCGGACCCCAGGCCGAGGCAGCCCTGGCCCGGTTCCTCGAAGCCGTGGCCGCCGACGGGCAGGTCCCGGAGAAGGTCCCGGGCGGCGTCAAGGTCCGGAACCGCTACGGCCAGACCGTCTTCATCGGCCGCGTGGGGAGCGTCCTCTGCGGCGCCATGCGCGTCCCCGTCAGCCTGGAGGCCGCGGGGCAGAAGCTCTTCGGATCCCTGGCCGCGTCCCTGTCGGCCCTCGGAAGCACGAAGTGAGCTTCGCATAGCCCGGACGAAGCGTCAGGCACTTGGACGACAACAGATACTTCAAGGCGGCGCTCGGCCTCGTCGTCCTCTTCGTCGCCGGCGTGGTGCTGAAGCTGGCCCGGCCCGTGCTCATCCCCTTCATCCTCGCCGTCTTCCTCTCCTACATCATCGACCCGGCCCTGACCTGGCTGACCCGGTGCCGCTGTCCCAAACCGGCGGCCACGCTCATCGTCCTGGGTCTGATGTTCGTGGCCCTCTATCTCTTCGGCGTTCTGGCCTATTCGAGCGGCAAGGCGTTCGTGGTCGAGCTGCCGAAGTACCAGGGCCGGCTGTCCGAGCTCAGCCGGTTCCTGGAGAATGGGATCGGACCGTTCAAAGTCGACCTTTCGGCGGCCTTAGCCGGTCTGGACTTCGACAAGGCCGGGGCGTTCCTCCTCAAAGCCATCGGCCCCTTCTTCGGCCTTGTCGGCAAGCTCCTCCTCGTCTTCCTCTTTCTCGTATTCATCGTCGCCGGCCGGGGCCGCGGGACGGCCAAGCTGGCCAAAGCCCTGGGGGGAGAGAGGGCCGGCCGCGTGGCGGCGATCGTCTGCTCGATCGACGCCCAGATCCGCAAGTACCTGGTCATCAAGACGGCCGTGAGCTTGGCCAACGGACTGATGGTCTGGATCGTTCTTCTCCTTTTCGGGGTCGATTTCGCGGCCCTCTTCGGCCTCCTGGCCTTCTTTCTCAACTTCATCCCCAACATCGGCTCGCTCTTCGCCACGATCCTCCGCGTCGGGTTCGCCTTCTTCCAGTTCGGCAACTTCTGGACGCCGTTCTGGATCCTCGTCGTCTCCGATGGGCTGGACATGATCCTGGGCAATTTCGTGGAACCGCGGATCACGGGCAAGGGACTGGGGCTCAGCCCTCTTCTGATCTTCTTCTCCCTGCTCTTCTGGGGCTGGCTCTGGGGGATCCCCGGGATGATCCTGTCGGTGCCGCTGACGGCGGTCATCAAGATCGTCTGTCAGAACGTCCCGGCGCTCCGTCCCGTCGCCGTCCTGATGGGGTCCTGAGGCCCCGGCCGGAGTTCAGGGCAGGACCAGATCCTCCGCTTCGATGAGGAAGGCTTCGGCCGAAAGCTTCTTGATCTTACGGCCGAAGAAGGCTTTGAGGACCTTCTCCGCGGCCGCCTGCTCGGCGCTCTTCTTCGAAGGCCCCTTCGACCGGGCCAGGACCTTGTCCCCGAGGCGGACCTCGACGGCGAAGGTCCGTTCGTGGGCCGGCCCTTTTTCGGAAACGAGGCGATAGGCGGGGACGGCGAGCCCCGCTTTCTGGCAGAGCTCCTGGAGGGCGGACTTGGAATTGTTGACGGTCTGAGTCTCCGTCCTGACGGGTTTCAGGGCCGCGCGGAGCAGGGGGCAGAGGAAGCGCCGGGCGGCCTCGAAGCCGCCGTCGAGATAGACCGCCCCCGCCAGGGCTTCGAACGAGCCGGCCAGGATGGAGACCTTCTTCCGGCCGCCGCCCTTTTCCTCGCCCCGGCCGAGGAGGATGACCTTGTCGAGCTTGATCTCCCGGGCGAGCCGGGCCAGGGCCAGCGTGCTCGTCGCCGAGGCCTTGAGCTTGGACAGCTCGCCCTCGTTCCGGCCGGGAAAGGACGACATCGTGAATTCTGCGGCGACGAGGCCCACGACGGAATCGCCGAGGAATTCGAGGACCTCGTTGTCCTCGGGGCGGTCGGGATCGGCTTCGTAGGCGTGGGAGCTGTGAGTGAGGGCCCGGACGAGCAGGGCCCGGTCGCCGAAAGCGTGGCCGACGGCCTTCTCCAGCCGTTCGAGCTTCTTCCCGTCGGGTCTCATGGCGCGAAAGGATAGACGATCCGGCCCCCGACAACGGTCATGACCGGGCCGCCCCGGAGCTCCCAGCCGTCGAAGGGGGTGTTCCGTCCCTTGGATTCGAATCGATTCCGGTCGACCGTGACCGGGAGGTCGAGGTCGAGCAGGGTCAGGTCGGCGTCCGCTCCGACGGCGATGCGGCCCTTGGCGGCCAGGCCGAGCCGGCGGGCGGGAGCGGTCGCAAGCAGCTCGA
>JBGSUG010000278.1:0-7636 GCA_041736225.1 Candidatus Aminicenantales bacterium
GGCCGCCAAGCCCGCGGCGGCGGGCGGACCGACGACCGGATGATGAAAGGGAGAACGACCATGCTGTGCCATATCGCCCGCAGAGCGATCTCGGGGTCCGAGGACCGGGGGAAAGCGCTGCCGCGCTGGGCCGGGCGCCACATCGGCCGCTGCGAAGCCTGCCGCGAGTTCGCGGGCTTCGCGCCCTCCCTCAAGAACCGGCTCGCCGTCGACCGCGCCGCCTTCCTGGCGGCGGTCCCCGAATTCCCCTTGAAAAAAGCCGCTTGGAACAAAGCGGGGACCGAAAGGAAAGAGCGGGTCTCCCTCGGACGACGGCTCGTCTTTCATCCCTTCCCGGCGGCCGCGGGGGTTCTGATCGTCGCAGCGGCGGCGTTCCTCGTCTTCCGGACCGTTCCCCGCGTGCCGACGCCGCTGACCTCCGGGGACCGGGCGGCCGCCCGGGCCGCGTTCAAGTCCATCGTCGCCGCGCCGAACGAATTCCGCGGCGCCCTCACCGGAGCGGAATCGTCCCTCGAAAAGGAAAAGCGCATCTTGGAGAGATCGGTAGCCTCGGCCGCCGAGTATCTTCAGGCCCGCCTCAACATCAGGATCGAGCGCCGGGACCCGCCGAAGGAGCTCTGACGGGACGACCTTCCGTCAGCCGGGTCTTCCCTCTTCCCCAGGTTACCGCCGGGCCTGGAGCTTGTCCGACAGCTCACCCATGAGCTCGGTCTGGATCTCCTGGATCTCCAGGAGCCGCTGCCATTGCTTGAAGATGAGGTGGTCGATCTTTTCGTGGAGACTGCGGATCTCGATCTCGGCCTTGAGGTTGATCTGGTAGTCGTGCTGGGCCCGCAACCGGTCTTTGGCCTCCTGCCGGTTCTGGCTCATCATGATGACCGGCGCCTGGAGCGCGGCGAGGCAGGAGAGGACGAGGTTGAGGAGGATGAAAGGGAAGGGATCGAAGCGATGAGTGATGAGGACGTAGGAATTGAGGATGATCCAGCCGAAGAGGACGCTCATGAAGATGATGATGAACTTCCAGCTGCCGCCGAACGCGGCCAGCCGGTCGGCGAGGCGCTGGCCCAGCGTTCGCTTCTCCTCGAACTCCATGTTGACGTTCCGGGTCAGGACCTCCCCTTCGCGCAGGCTCTCGATGACCTCGGCCTCGATCACAGACAGGTCGCCCTTCTCGGATTCCAGCACGCCCTGGACGTACTGGGCCCGGTAGCGGTTGAGGTCGTCCCGGCAGATCGTCTTCTCCGGGGTCCAGTCCGGGTGGTCTTTGACGACGAGCGCGGCGATGGCCGATCGGACGGCCTGACCGGAGACGATCTCGTCGGAAGCCTTGGCGAGCCCGCACACCCCGCAGACGGTCGTATCTTCGTCGCCCATGGCCCCTCCTTTTAGGCCGACTATAACCGTCCGGGGAGATGGTGTCAATCGGCCGGACCCGCTTCCCGGGCCGATCGGCTGACGGGGGATTTTGACATGATGCCCGCACGCGCTTATACTACCGCCTTTTTCAGAAGAGATCCGTCAGGAGCGATGCCGACCCATGCCGACGCTCGACGAAGAGACCGTGCACCCGGCCGTGCGGACCGTGGCCTATTGGGACGAATACGCCCCCTGGTACCGCCTCTGGCTCGAACATACCGACTATCATCACGGGATCAAGGACCTGCTGGCGGGGCTCGTCCGCCCGGGTTGGCGGGTCATCGACATCGGCGGCGGCAGCGGGGTGCTGGCCATCCCCCTCGCGCGGCTCGGGTGCCGGGTCACCGTCGTCGAACCGTCGGAGGCCATGCGGGCCTATCTCCGCGACGAAACGGTCCGGACCGGCGCGACGGCCGTCCGGGTCATCCCGTCGTCCTGGGAAGACGTGCCGGTCGAGGGGGTCTCGGGATTCGACCTGGCCGTCGCCTGCAATAGCCTCCATCTCACGCGGCTCGGGACCCGGGAAAGCCTGGCGCGGATCCTCACCGCTCGGCCCGCCCGCGTCCTGGTCGTATCCGAGTTGGAGATCCCGTTCGACCCGGGCAACGACGGCGATCCCCACTACGGGCTGGCCGGCTCCGGCTCGTTCCTGGCAGAGAATTCGTTCCGTTATCACAGCACCGAAGAAGCCCTCCGCCACCTGGCCCTCAAGGTCCGTCACGGTCAGGACCACCCGTCCGAGAAGGAATTTCTGGAGAGCCTCGCCCACGAGGACGGGCATTACATCCGCAAGCGTTGGGCTATCGTCCGGTGGCTCCACATCCGCCGGACGGATGAGTAGAAACCCGGCTTAGAGGCGGCGACGGGTCGGGCGGAAGTCCCAGGTCAGGCGAAAGGCGATCTCCCTAAGCACCTCGTCCATGGCCGTGTTCTTGTTCCGGATGGAGAAGACCGGCATCCCGCCGTCCACGCCGACCGCGGCGACCGTGCCCTGGCGGACGGCGGAGTCGGTCCAGAGGGTCGCGCCGTTCGCGGTGGAAACGAGACGGACCTTCATGGAAATATCGAACGCCGTCCGCGCGAACAGGATCTTGGACAGAGGAGCGGCCAGGTCGACCTGGGGCTTGACCTTGGTCACCGCGATCTCGCCGACGAAGAAGGCCTCGACCCCGTATTTCTCGCCGATGGCCAGGGCGGCGTCGCGGTCGAACTCCGTCAGGCCGATAGCGGCCAGGACCGCTTCGGCCGTGCCGAGCTCGACGACCGGGATGCGCTGGGCCGCCGTGACCTCTTGGAGGAAGTATTGCGTTGCGGCGACATCGAGGTCGCCCTTGACGTCCGCGGCCTTGAGGGTGACGAGGCCGGCCGTTTTAAACGCCGTCAGATCGACCGCCGGCGGGACGATGGTGTACTTGACGCAGCCGGCGGCGGCGAAGAGGAGCGCCAGGGTGACGACGTATTTCATTCTCATGGACGGTCTCCTTCGGGAACGAGGCCCTAGCCCGGGCCTTCCGGATATTTAGTCGGATGAGCTGAGCAACTGACTGGAAACGTCTCCATTTCCTACTTACCTGACCAGATGGAACGCCGTCTGGCGACCGGCCAGGAAGAATGCTTTCGCCCCGTCGAAGAGGATGTCCTGCTCGAGCGGCACGCGGAAATCGACGCCCCATTCCGGCACGGGCCCGGTGACGCTCATCTCGCACACGAACGTGCTCATGGGCTCGAGCTTGACGTCGCCGCGGCCGGCGTTGTTGACCTGCTCCCAGGGCAGGCCGATGAGCGGCCCCGGTTCGTGAAGGAAGTAGCCGAGCGAGTGGGAGTAGACGCGCGGTCCGGGGATCTGAAGCTCGCGGGCCTTCTTGAGGACGTTCCCGAGTATCTCGTTCCCCGTGAGCCCGGTCTTGAACTCGCCGCAGTAGACGTCCTGGAGGCGGTTGGCTTCAGCCAGGAGCTTCTTGAGCGTCTCCGGCGCATCCGTCTCGCCCGGCCGCAGGACGTAGGCCAGCTCCTGATGGTCGGAATTCCAGCGCATGTACTTGAGGCCGACGTCGCAGTGGAGAACGTCGCCGGGCCGGATGGCCTTGTCGTCTTTGCCCCACTTCTCGACGTCCTTCGGCGAGCGTCCGCGGATCGAGACGAAGGGGGAGAAGGAGACCCGCAGGCCGAGGTCGTGGACGCGCTGCCAGTAGTACCAGCGCAGGTCGTCGGCCGTCGTCTGCCCGACCGAAACGACCTTCGCGGAGAACATGTCGGCCATGATCGACCGCGACAGGGCCGCGGCCCGCTCCATGTATTCGACCTCTTCCTCGAGGAGGGTCTCGGCCCAGAGTGTGACCAGCGGCTCGGCGGACTGAAGCCGGGCCGCGTATTTAGGGCCGACCGCTTCGACGATCCTCTTCTTCAGGACCGAGGTCAGCGCCCCGGCCGCCCACTGGATCTCACCCTCGTTGAGGCCGATCCTCTTCGGATCGCGCTCGCGGACGACGCGGCCGAGGGCCTCCCACTGGCTCTCGCCCTTCTTCTGGTCGAAGGCCGCGGCGTCCCAGGCGTTCTTGAACAGGCCCTGGGTGTCGGTGCGCGAGACGTTCAGACGCTCGACACTCTTGGCGGGTCCCTGGTCGTAGAAGACCAGGATCTGGGTGATGGGGTTCCAGTTCCCGAGCGGGACCATGGTCTCGAAGATCGGGTCGAGGTTGTCCTCGTTGCAGGAGATGATCCACATGTCGAGGCCGGTCTCGCGCATCAGCCGCGGCAGGAGCGTGTCGAGGCGCTTGGCGGTGATCTTGTAGACGAGATCCGCCTGCTGGCGGACGGTGAGGACCGACGGCGGCGCCCCGTGCTGGGCCGCGGCAGGGGAAGGGGCGAGCGTCGCGACGACGGACGCAGCGACGAGAGCGAGGACGGTTTTCTTGAGCATGCGGATCCTCCGTTCGTTCGAGGGCTTCTCAATTTATCTATCACCAGGCCGGCCGTGCGGTCAAGGGACGCCCGAGCCGGGGTTGAGCCCGCGCCTGGGACACGTACCCAAGGTACAGGTCCCCCCAGCCGGTCCCCGCATTCCGGGGGAACCTTGGCCGGACGCAATACGTATGTTGGAGAGAGCAAGACGTCCGCGTTGCTTTCGCGCGGCCGTTTTGCGAGAATGACCATCACGAATCCTCGGAACGGAGGTACCATCCTGTGACCCTGCGTCGAACCCCAGCTCTCATCGTCCTTTCCCTCGCTTGTCTCGCCCTCGGACCCCTGGCCGCGGCCGACCTCGCCTTCGACCGCTACCACGCGCCCGAGGAACTGACGGCGGCCCTTCAGGACCTGGCCCGTGCCCATCCCGGCTTCGCCAAGGTCCATATCCTGGCCAAGAGCGCGGGCGGCCGCGACCTCGCCCTGCTCGAGATCGGGCCGGAGACCGCCAAGACCGCTAAGTCCCTGCCCGGCGTCTTCGTGGCGGCCAACATGGAAGGGACCGTCCCTCTCTCCGGCGAAGCGGCGCTCTACCTGGCCAAGCTCCTCTGCGGCAAGGACGGCCCGCGCACGGACCGGACCTGGTACATCCTCGCCTGCGGCAATCCCGACGCTGCGGCGGGCTACTTCGCGAAGCCCCGCCGCCTCGATCCGCGCAACGCCCGCCCCAAGAACGACGACCAGGACGATGCGACCGACGAGGACGGGGCCGACGACCTCGACGGCGACGGCCTCATCACCCAGATCAGGGTCAAGGACCCCGAAGGCGAATGGATCGCCGTCCCCGGCGAACCCCGCCTGATGAAGAAAGCGGACGGGGCCAAGGGCGAGAAGGGCGTCTGGAAGCTCTACCCCGAAGGCCTCGACAACGACGGCGACGGGCAGTTCAACGAGGACGGGCCGGGCGGCGTCAACGCCGGCACGGCCTTCCCCCACCTTTATAAGTTTCACGCGCCCGACTCGGGCCCCTGGCCCGGGAGCGAACCGGAGACCTTCGCCCTGCTCAAGTTCTTCGACCTCCACCGCGAGGTCGGCCTCGTCTTCGTTTTCGGCGAGTCGAGTTACTGCCTCAACCCGCCGCGGGCCGGCCGCAAGGGGGACGCCGACTTCAATGCCATCAAGGTCCCCGAGCGCGTGGCCGGGTTCATCAACGCCGACCCCACCCGGACCTACACCATGGCCGAGATCATCGACCTCGTCAAACCGCTCGTCCCGCCCGGAATGGAGGTCACGGAAGGGCTCGTCGCCGGCTTCCTCGAACTCGGCGCGGTCGTCAATCCGCTGGAGGACGACCTCAAGTTCTACAAGGAGCTTTCCGAGGGCTACAAGGAATTCCTGAAGGCCGCCAAGCTCGACGACAAGCGCCTCGATCCGGCGCCCGATAAGGACGGCTCGCTCGAGCTCTATGCCTACTACCATCTTGGGCTGCCCTCCTTCGCCCTGGACTTCTGGACCCTACCCGAGGTCAAGGAGGAGAAGCCGGCCGAAGAGCTCACGCCCGAGAAACTCGAGAAGATGACCAACGACGAGTTCATCGCCCTCGGCGAGGAGAAGGTCGACGCCTTCCTCAAGGCCTCCGGCGCGCCCGATCAATTCAAGGCCAAGCAGGTCTTCGAGGCCCTCAAGGGCGGACAGATGTCCACGAAGCAGATGGCCGAGATGATGAAGCAGATGCCCAAGAAGCCGGACGAGGCGGGGGCCGATCCCAAAGAGAAGGCCCTCCTCGCCTGGAGCGACAAGGAGCTCGGCGGCAACGGCTTCGTCGTCTGGAAGCCGTTCAAGCACCCGACACTCGGCGACGTCGAGATCGGCGGCGCCGTGCCCCACACGGACCGCACCCCGCCGGCCAAGATGATCGACGGCCTCCTCAAGGGCCAGGTCCCCTGGGCCTTCGAGGTAGCCAAGAAGATGGCCCGGATCGGGATCGCCGACGCCAAGGTCAAGAAGCTCGGCTCGGGGGTCTACGAGATCAAAGCCTGGATCGAGAACAAGGGCGGCCTGCCGTACCCGACGGCCATGGCCGGGCGCAATCAGCGCGTCCTGCCCGTCGTCGTCTCGCTCGGCGGTCAGGGCTTCGACATCGTCGAGGGCAAGAAACGCGCCCTCGTCCCCTCCGTGCCGGCCCACGGCGCCAAGCCCGTGACCTGGATCGTTCGGGCCGCGAAACCGGTCAAGATCGAGATCAAGGCGGAGACGCAGACCGCCTGGGGCGATTCCCGCTCCGTCGACCTGGGAGGTGTCCAGTGAAAAAGCTCGCCTGTTTCATTCTGTCAGTCCTGTGCGCCGCGTCGACCCTCCCGGCCCAGAAGACCGAGATCACGGTCCCCCTGCGCTTCGACCAATACTACACGCTCGAACAGGTCTACGACGCGCTCAAAGCGCTCGCCAAGGCCTACCCGGAGCTCACGACGCTCGAGACCGTCGGCAAGAGCGATGAGGGCCGGCCCATCATGGTCCTGACCGTCAATAATCCTAAGACGGGCGCGGCGCTGGCCAAGCCCGCGATCTACGTCGACGGCAACATGCACGGCAACGAGATCCAGGGCGGCGACATCTCGCTCTACCTCCTCGACTACCTTCTCGGCGGCTACGGCAAGAACTCCGAGATGACGGCCCTCGTCGACAAGAACTGCTTCTACGTCGTTCCGGTCGTCAACGTCGACGGCCGCCATCATTTCTTCGCCGACGCCAACACGTCGAGCAGCAGCCGCACCCTGCGCATTCCCACCGACGATGACCGGGACGGCCTCTTCGACGAGGATAAGCTCGACGACCTCGACGGCGACGGCAACATCTGCACGATGCGCATGAAGGACCCCTTCGGCGCGTACAAGACCGACCCCGAGGACCCGCGTCTGATGGTCCGCGTCAAGCCGGGCGAAAAGGGGGAGTGGACGATGCTCGGCGAAGAAGGCCTCGACAACGACGGCGACGGCCAGGTCAACGAGGACACCGAGGGTTACGTCGACCCCAACCGGAACTGGGGCTTCGACTGGGCGCCGCCCTACGTCCAGGGCGGCTCCGGGGAATACCCCTTCTCCGGCGTCGGGCTCAAGGCCCTGGCCGAGTGGACGATGACCAAGACCAACATCGTCTTCGCCTGGTCCTTCCACAACAACGGCGGCATGCTCCTGCGCGGGCCGAGCCGCAAGGGGCTCGGCGAGTATCCCGCGCAGGACGTCGCGGTCTACGATTTCCTGGGCAAGCAGGGCGAGCGGATCATCCCCGGCTACCGCTACATGATCTCCTGGAAGGA
>JBGSUG010000284.1:0-5491 GCA_041736225.1 Candidatus Aminicenantales bacterium
GGCCGGCGGGGCGCGCCGCCGCCGGCGTTGACACGCGGCGGAAGCCAAGATACATTCTCCCTGGCCGTCCGCGGCCTGCCGGGGGATCCGGATCTCAGGATCCACCCCGGGCCGATGGCCGCCCGGACCGTCCAGGAGGAATCATGAACCCGTCCCGGAAGATCTTTCTGTCGCTCGCAGCCGCGGCTGTGGCCTGCGGGCTCGTCGCGGCGCTTGCATCCTGCACGTCCGGAGGAACGAAGACGGGCGACGAGCTGGCCGGCGTCACGCAGTTCGTCGCCAACGGATCCTTCGAGGAGATGGACGGGGAGAGGCCGAAGGCATGGACGACCCGGAGATGGCAGCGGGAAAGCGACGCGGTCTTCGCCGTCGAACCGTCCGGGCATACGGGTGGCCGGAGCGTCGCGATCTCTTCCGAGAAGGGGGCCGATGCTTCGTGGATCGCGACCGTACCCGTCAGGCCCTACTCGCGATATCGGCTCAGCGGCTGGATCAAGACGGAAAGCCTCGTCCCCGGTGCGAGCCGGGGCGCTCAACTCAACATCAACGGCGAGGGCGAGTGGCGGACGCCGCCGGTCACGGGGACACAGGACTGGACCCGGGTCGAGGTTGAATTCGACGCCGGCGCCAACGACGCGCTCGAGGCGACCTGCCTCTTCGGCGGCTGGGGCCGGGCGACGGGCAAGGCCTGGTTCGACGACGTCGAGCTCGTGCGGCTGTCGGGGAAAGAGATCGGCAGGCCCGAGGTCGTCATCGACGGCGCGAAGACCGGGAAACCGGTGTCCAAGTACATCTACGGCCAGTTCATCGAGCACCTGGGCCGCTCGATCTACCAGGGCATCTGGGCCGAAATGCTCGAGGACCGCAAGTTCTTTTGGCCGGTCGGACTGGGCGAATCGCCGTGGAAGGCGATCGGCGACGCCGCCGGGGTGGCGATGGACACGGTCAAGCCGTTCACGGGCGGGCACACGCCGCGCATCACGCTCGGCGGGAAGGGGCCGGGCGGCCTGGTCCAGGGCGACCTGGCGCTCGTCGAAAGAAAGGACTACGTGGGGCGCGTAGTCCTCGCGGGCGACGCGAGCGCCGCGCCGGTCACCGTGAGCCTCGTCTGGGGCTATGGGCCGGAGGCGCGGCAGACCGTCACCTTCGACGCGATCGGCAGGGAATACAAAACGTTCCACTTCGCCTTCAAGGCCGGCGCGACAACGGAAACGGCCCGGCTCGAGATCGCCTCGGCGGGGCGCGGCGCGTTCAAGGTCGGGACGGCTTCGATCATGCCGGCCGACAACGTCGACGGCTTCCGGCCCGACGTCCTGGCGCGCCTCAAGGAGCTCGATTCGCCGGTCTACCGCTGGCCCGGCGGCAACTTCGTCAGCGGTTACGATTGGCGCGACGGCATCGGCGACCGCGACAGGAGGCCGCCGCGCAAGAACCCGGCTTGGATGGGCATCGAGCACAACGACTTCGGTATCCATGAATTCATGTATCTCGTCAGGCATATCGGCGCCGAGCCCTATATCACGGTCAACAGCGGCCTGGGCGACGTCCTTATGGCCCTCGAGGAGCTCGAATACGTCAACGGCGCGGCCGATTCGAAGATGGGCAAGCTCCGGACGGCCAACGGGCACCCCGAGCCATGGGGCGTCAAGTTCTGGGCCATCGGGAACGAGATGTACGGCGACTGGCAGCTCGGCCACATGCCGCTTTCCGACTACGTCAGGAAACACACGCAGTTCGCCGTGGCCATGAAGGCCATGGACCCGTCGGTGCGGGTCGTCGCTGTCGGTGCGGTCGGGCGGTGGAGCGAGACCATGCTGGCCGAGGCCTCGAACCACATGGACCTCATCAGCGAGCACTTCTACGTCCAGCACAAGCCCGGGCTCCTCGGCCACGTCAACCAGGCAGCCGCCGAGATCCGGCGGATCGCCGAGGCCCACCGGACATACCGGCAGACCATCCCGACGCTCAAGACGAAGGAGGTCCCGGTCGCCCTCGACGAATGGAATTACTGGTACGGGCCCCATGTCTACGGCGAGCTCGGGACGCAGTATTATCTCGAGGACGCGCTCGGCATCGCCGCCGGTCTCAACGAGTTCACCCGTCAGAGCGACGTCTACTTCATGGCCAACTACGCCCAGACGGTCAACGTCATCGGGGCCATCAAGACGTCGAAAACGGAGGCCGTGCTCGACACGACAGGCGTCATCCTGGCGCTCTACCGCAAGCATTTCGGGACGATCCCCATCGCGGTCGGCGGGGCGCCCGAGCCGCTCGACGTCATGGCTTGCTGGAAGGACGAGGCGAAGAGCGTCCTGACGCTTTCGATCGTCAACCCGACGAAAAGGGCGGTGACCGTCAAGCTCGATGCGGGGACGATCGCGTTGCCCAAGACCGCGAGGCTCTTCCTCGTCGGCGGACTCGATCCCCGAGCCTGCAACGTGCCGGGGAAGGAACCGCAGGTCGTCGTTCACGAAACGCCCGCCGCGCCCTTCGGCAAAAAACTGACCGTACCCCCCATCAGCGTCAGTCTTTATGAGATCGGGGTTATGAGGTCGGGGTCGGACCAAGCTAATATAAAGAAAACAAATAAAAAAACACCTTAAAGTGTGAAATAATCGGGCCTTTTTCATTGTTTTTGGGCCCGAAAACACGAAATTCTTCCAAGCTTCAGCCATGGCGCAGGTTCAAATTGATTTCCTTGTTTTTGGGGTCAAAAACGTTAAAAAAGCCGCCTTTTCAGCCTGAAAAATCACCGTAAATCTTTTTTAGTCAATTGTTTTACCTTGGTCCGACCCCATTCTAACCCATCGGACCAGTGATATTCCCCTTATACAACAATCCCCTCCCTCATTTCATATCGACCACCGTCGCCACAGGCTTGACCGGCCGGCCCAAAATGAAGATGATGAGCGCGAACGCCGGAAGGAGAAATATCATGACCCGTACATCCCCGAAAGCGAGCCGAGCCGGCCTTCTGGCCATCCTCTTCGCCCTTTCCCTTTCCCTGGCCGCGATCCCGGCCCTCGCCCAGCAGAAGGTCCACGAGGAATACACCAAGAAGATCCGCGAGTTCACGACCGATCCGCATTTCGCCACCAAATACGTCGACTACCTGCCTTACGCCGAGGGCGTTCCCACCCCTCTCGAGGTCCTCGGGCACATCGCCGGCGCGCGGGACGTCCTCTCGTACACCGCTGACGTCTACAAGTACATGCGGGCCCTGGCCGCCGCGACGCCCCGGGTCAAGGTCTTCGACATCGGCAAGACCGAGGAGGGCCGCGACTGGATCGTCGTCGCCGTCGCCGACGAGCAGACCATCCGCGACCTCGATAAATATAAAGCGATCAACGCCCGCCTGGCCGATCCCCGCAAGCTCACCGACGCCGAGGCCGCCTCCCTCCTCGCCCAGGCCAAGCCGGTCTACTGGGCCACCGGCGGCCTCCACTCCGGCGAGACGGGCTCGCCCGAGATGCTCATGGAGCTCGCCTATCGCATCGCCGTCGACGAGTCGCCCTTCGTCAAGGCCATCCGCGAGAACGCCATCACGCTCATCACCCCCGTCCTCGAGCCCGACGGCCGCGACAAGCAGGTCGACGTGGCCATGGCCAAGCGCAAGGACCCTAAGGCCAACGTCCCCAACCGGCTCCTCTACTGGGGCAAGTACGTCTCCCACGACAACAACCGCGACAACCTCGGCCTGGCCCTCAAGCTGAGCCAACACGTCATGAAGGTCTTCTTCGACTTCCACCCCCTCGTCATGCACGACCTCCACGAGTCCATCTCCTACCTCTATATCTCGACGGGCACCGGCCCCTACAACGCCTGGCTCGACCCCATCACGATCGACGAGTGGAACCTCCTGGCCTACCGCGAGGTCAACGAGCTGACCGCGCTGGGCGTCCCCGGCGTCTGGACCCAGGGCTTCTACGACGGCTGGGCCCCGAACTACGCCTTCTACGCGGCCAACGGCCACAACGCCATCGGCCGCTTCTACGAGACCCAGGGCGTGAGCGACGGATCGACCCGGGTCGTCTCGGCCTCGGCCGACCGGGCCTGGTTCCGGCCCAACCCGCCGCTCCGCTCGACCCTCTGGTCCCTCCGCAACAACGTCAACCTCCAGCAGAGCGGCGTTCTCGTCGGGATGAACCACGTCGCCACGCTCAAGGACAAGTTCCTGGAGAACTTCTACCTCAAGGGCCGGCGGTCCGTGGCCAAGGCCCGCGCCGAGGGCCCGGCCGCCTACGTCTTCCCCGGCGACGACCCGCGTCCCGGCCAGCAGGCCCGCCTGCTCCGCCAGCTCCAGGCGCAGGGCGTCGAGGTCCACCGGGCCGACAAAGCTTTCAAGATCAAGGACGCGGACTACCCGGCCGGGAGCTACGTCGTCCGCATGGACCAACCCTATTCGCGCATGGCCGATCTGATGCTCGACCGCCAGTACTTCAACGTCAACGACCCCTCGCCTTACGACGACGTCGGCTGGACGCTCGGCCCGCTCTACAACGCCCGGACCGTCCGGATCGAGGACGTCTCCGTCCTCGATGCGCCGATGACCCTGGTCGCGGGCCCCGTCGCCGCCCCCGGCGGCGTCACCCGCCCCGCGAAAGGCGCCGTCCAGGCCTACCTCGTCAACCACAACGCCGACAGCGTCCTGGCCAAGTTCCGGTACGCCCACAGGGACTTGAAGATCCAGGCGGCCGAGAAGGACTTCGAGGCCCAAGGCCGCAAGTTCCGGGCCGGCTCGTTCGTCATCAAGCCCGGCGACAATCCCGCCAACCTCGAGGCCGTCCTCGACGAGGCGTCGAAGAAGCTCGGCTTCGCCGTCGTCGCCTCGCCCTCGCTTCCCGTCGTCCCCACTCACGAAGTTGGCGCCCCCCGCGTCGCGGTCATGCACACCTGGCAGAACACCCAGAACGAGGGCTGGCTGCGGATCGCCCTCGACGAGTGCGGCATCCCCTACGACTACATCTCGGTCCACGCCGTCCGCGACAACGTCAAGCTCCGCGACAAGTACGACGTCATCCTGTTCGGGCCCTCGTCCTCGGACCCGTTCAGCATCGTCAACGGGCTGACCGGCGACAAGCCCCTGCCCTGGAAGAAGACCGACCTGACCCCGAATATCGGCGTCCAGGACTCGACCGACGACATGCGCGGCGGCCTCGAGCTCGACGGCGTCATGCACCTGCGCGATTTCGTCAGGGACGGCGGCGTCTTCATCACCATCGGCAACAGCTCGGCGCTCCCGATCCACTTCGGCCTGGCCCAGGGGCTGGCCATCCGCGACACGTCGAAGCTCTGGGCCCGCGGCGGCGTCTACCAGGCGACCCTCGGCGACCGGACGAGCCCGCTCGCCTACGGCTACGACGACAAGGTCGGCATCTACTTCAGCCAGTCGCCCGTCTTCGCCATGGGCGGAACGGGCGGCCGTGCCAGGAGCATGACGCTTCCCGCCGGCGGTCCGGCGGGCCGGGTTTCGGGCCGGGGCAGCGCGTCC
>JBGSUG010000034.1:0-6352 GCA_041736225.1 Candidatus Aminicenantales bacterium
TTCGTGGCTGGGGCTGACGATGAGGTGGGGGCCGAGGACGGACCGGACCCGGCGGACCTCCCGCCCGACCTCGTCGGGCGAGCCGAGGGGCAGGACGTGCTGGGTGTCGACCCCGCCGAGGAAGGCGATCCGGCCGCCGAAATCCTGGGCCAGCGTCTCCGCGTCCATGTGCGCGGCTTTGGCCTGGAGCGGGTGGAGGCAGTTGACGCCGGCGGCGATGAGCGAGGGGATGACCCGGTGGATCGAGCCGCAGGAGTGGAGGACGACCTGGAGGCCGCGGCGGCGCGCCTGGCCGGTGAGCTTCGCGAACCAGGGCAGGATGAAGCGGTCGAAGAGCGCGGGACTGATCATCAGGTCGAGCTGGGTGCCGAAGTCGTTGCCGAAGAAATAAGCGTCGACGCGGTTGCCTGCGGCCTCGAAGAAGCGCTCGTTGGCCGCGTGGTAGAAGCCGCAGACGCGGTCGGTGGCGGCGGCCACGACTTCGGGATGGGTACGCATCTTGACGAAGTAGGACTCCATGCCGAAGAGGTCCATGAGATCGTGGAAGAACGGCGTCCAGAATCCCGAGGCCCGGTAGTGGGGACCGGCGGCGTCGAGGGCGGCCAGCGTCTCCGTGAAATCCAGGGCGTCCGGGTCGGGCCACGCGAGGTCCGCAAGGCGGGCGGGATCTTCGATGCCGGCCAGCGGACCGGCCTGGCCGTGGCTTGTCTTCTCCGCCGCCCAGCCGAGCAGGCCCTTGGCGGCCGCGTTCGGGAAGGTCGTCGCGGCGAAAGACGGCGAGATCCAGCGGAAATCGTCGCCGAGCTTGCGCCGGAGCTCCTCTTCGGTCGCGGTGCCGAAGTAGCGGTGGAGACCCGGCCAGCTGTCGGGGTGGGGGTTGCCGAGCCAGAAGCCGCAGCGCGGCGCGGCCCGCAGGGCGACGATGTCCTTGAGAAGGGCGCGGGAGGTCACGACGTCACCGGCAGCGCTCGATGAGGGATTCGACGTCGTGCCGCTCCGCCGCCGTGATGCCGTTGCCCTTGACGGCGAGATAGCGGCGGCAGAATTCGAGGGCCCGGGGCTTGTCCCCCGTTTGGAGATAGGCCACGGCCAGGTTGTAGATGGGCAGGTCGTATTGCGGATCGAGCGCGACGGCCTGCTCCCAGCTGGCGATGGCGCCGGCCGTGTCGCCCGCGATCTTCCGGGCGACGCCCAAGCCGTTGTGGACGGAGGCGAACGAGGGGTCCGTGGCGATGGCCGTCTCGAAATGGGCGAAGGAACGCTTGACGTCGTCGGCGTTGCCGGTCTTCATCCCCCGCTCGACGTAGAAGTTGCCCAGGTTGCCGTTGACGACCGCGTCGTGCGGCGCCAGGGCCAAGGCGGCTTCGAAATGCGGCCAGGCCTTCTCGTAGTCCCCCTTCTTCCAGTAGGCTTCTGCGAGCGAGCCCCAGACGTTCGGGTCTTCGTCGAAGAGCGCGAGGGCCCGGCCGAGGACATCGATCGCCCGGTCGTAGCGGCCCTGCTCGACCAGGGCGATGCCGAGGGCCGAGACGGTCGTGAAATCGCCGGGATTGGCCCGGAAGCCGCGCTCGAAGGCGTCGAAATGGAGGTCCGGGCGGCCCCCGGCGAGGCGGAGCTCGGCGAGCTGGGCGTAGGCCCGGGCGTAGTCGGGGCGGTCCCGGATGATCTCCTCGAGGAGGCGGGCGCTCTCGTCGGACCTGCCCTCGGCGGCCAGGCGGCCGGCCTGAAGCATCTTCTGCTCGAACGGGAGAAGCGTCTTGAGGTCATCGGCGGGTCCGTAATCCCTCTTGGGCGTGACGGCGGGCCCGGCGACGTAGCCGAGGCTCCGCAGCCGCTCCGCGGTCTCGCGGTCGGTCCTGCGGACGGCTTCGGCCGCGAGCGGAGAGGAATCGGCAGCGATCTTGCCGGCGAGCGCCTTTTGGAAGGGGGCGAGGTCCGTCCGGGCGGCGAGGTCGTCCGTTTCGCCGAAGTCTTCGGCGATGTTGTAGAGCTCCGGGATCGGGGAATCGAAATATTTCCTGCCGCCGTCGAGGAGGCCGCGGAGCGGCGCCGCCCCACGGTGGAGGGACGCCTCCAAAGCTTCGAAATAGATGGGCCGGGGCTTCATCGACTTGCCGTCGAGGAGCGGACGGAGGGAGCGGCCGTGGAGACCGGGAGGCGTATCGAGGCCGAGAAGAGCGCAGGCCGTGGGGAAAAGATCGACGTGGCTGACCGGGTCTTTCACGCGGCGGGGCGCGATCGCGGGACCGGCCACGACGAGCGGGACCCAGAGCGTCGAGTTGTAGGCGAAATAGCCGTGGGTCATCTCGCCGTGCTCGCCCAGGGATTCCCCGTGGTCGGCGGTCAGGACGACAACGGTCCGGCCGGTCTCGCCCCGGGCCTCGAGAGCGCCGAAGAGCTTGCCCAGCTCCCCGTCGACGTAGGCGACTTCGCCCGAATAGGGATCGGCGGCGAAGCGGGAGGCGTACGGCTCGGGCGGGGCGTAGGGCGCGTGGGGGTCGAAGACGTGGACCCAGAGGAACCACTTGCCGCTCTGAGCGGAGAGCCATTCGAGGGCGGAGGCGACGGTCTTCTCGGCCCGGCGCTCGGGGAAGTCGAGCGCGGCGGCGGCCCGGGCCGGGTATCTGTCGTCGTAGACGTCGAAGCCTTCGCCGAGGCCGAAACGCGAGTCGAGCGGGAACGCGGACACGAAGGCTCCGGTCGCGTACCCGGCGGCCTTGAGCGTCTTGGCCAGGTTAGGGAACTCGCGGGGGACGACGGCCAGGCCGTTGTCGACGACTCCGTGGGCGGGCGAGGTCGCGCCGAGGAGGATGTTGGCGTGGGAGGGCAGGGTCAGCGGCGCGTGGGAGAAGGCCCGCTCGAAGAGGACGCCGCGGGCGGCCAGGGCGTCGATCGCGGGCGTCCGGAGGTGGGCCTCGCTGTAACAGCTCAGCCGGTCGGGGCGGAGCGTGTCGACGGTGACGAGCAGGAGGTTCGGGCCGGCGTCGGCCGGGGCGGAGGTCTTTTCGGGCGAAGCGCAGGACGCGCAGGCGACGAGGAGGGCGAGGGCCGGAACGGCGAAGCGCTTCATGCGGGTCCGGGTTCATTAATAGAGGAAACCGGGAACGGGGTCAAGGGGAGGGCGGTCTCCCCTCTTCTACAAGGATCTTCTCCCGATTCCGGGATGACCCTCTCTCGTGCTTTGCTCGGGGATATCCTCTAGCTCCCCGGCCCCGGGAACCAGTGCGCGCGGTTCCCCCCGCTGCGGGTCCCCCCTCCACCATGGGGATCTGCGAGGATAATCCCCTCACCGCCTCGAGAGGGTATCCGGAAATGGGAGATGTACCTTTTAAAAACCCGGATTATGGGTATGATGGGTGAGATGCGACAGACGGGATGCGATCCGAGGAGGAGAGACATGAGGAAACACGCGAGGAAAACAGCGATCGTTCTGGCCGTGGTCGCGTTCGTGGGGCTCGTCGCCGCGGGCGCCTCGGAGGTGACCGGGCCGCCGGCTTCGACGAAGCCCGTCTTTCTGTACAAGACGACCTTCGTCCGGGCAGCGCAGGGCAAGCTCCTGGACCTCATCGCGCTTTACAAGGAGCGGATGGCGGTCGTCGAGGCGGCGGGCGACGTGCGCCCGTTCTGGTGGCGGCACACCCAGGGCGACCAGTGGGACCTCATGCTGATCACGCCTATGGGGAGCTACATCGACTACTACGCGAAGGCGCGGGTGGCGAAGCGGAAGAAGGCGGCCGAGGCGTCGGGCCTAACGGAAGAAGCGTTCGCCCGGAAGCTCGATGCCTGTTCGTCCTGGAAGGAGGACGTCTTCGTCCTGGGACCGCCGCTCGAGTTCGTGCAAAAGGCTTTCGAGGGGACGGCCTACTACCACATCGAGATCATGGTCTCGCTGCCGGGCAAGCAGGCCGACCTCTTCCAGGAGCGGGAGATGGAGAACGTCTACGGCACGGCCGGGGGCCGTCCCTACAACATGATCTTCGTCCGGGAGTCGGGCGCGTCGTGGGACATCTACACGCTCGGCTGCTACCGCGACCTCCAGCACTGGGCCGCGCCGAGCCCGCTGACCAGGGAGGAGCGCGAGGCGGCGGCCAAGAAGGCGGGATTCGGGAATCCCGAGGAGATCGGGCCGTACATGAGGACGCTCATCGATTTCCATCGCGACACGATGGGCGTCGCGATCAGGTAAAATCTAGAGCGCTGTCTCCTCAATCAACGCGACCGCCCGCCAAGTCCCGTCCCGTTCGACGCGCACAGTCTTGATCTCGAACGGCGCGAAAGATAGGGGGATATGTACCTTTGGTACGTGTCCCCGCTCTTGATCCGGGGACGGATCCCCGAACATGAGGACGGGCCGTGAGACCTTCAACTCCGCCTTCGTCCTCTTCCCCACGGCTTCCTGAAGCCGGATGATCAGGGCTTTTCCGTCCCAAGAGCGCTTGCAGGCCAGGAGCCGGACGGAGGCGGGCTTGAGCGCCAACAGCGTTTCCTTCGGCGAGGTGTCCTCCGCATCGTAGGGCAGATGGGCGTAGGCCGCGGGAGGGGCGGCGAGGTGATCGGCCAGGCCCGGCATCATGGCCCTGACCGAGGCGGGCGCTCCCGCAGTGACGAGGAGCCGGAACTCGTGGACGCCGATGTCCGCGAATTTCCAACCTCGGGGCGATGTCCCCAGATCGAACCCCTGCTCGTGACAATAGGCCGAGCTCCGGAGGACCGACAGCCGCAGCTCACCGTTCTTCATGTCGAGGCCGTGCTGGCCGCACGAGGCGATGCCGATCGCGACGGGCTCGTCCCCGATCGAGGGGCCTATCCCTCTCGATCGCGCCTTTGCGGTCAGCGGGACCGGCTTCTCCTCGATGACCAGCCAGCGGCCGTGGACGTGCTCCTCGCCGTCCGCGGGACGGCCGATGGCGCCGCCGGGGACTTCGACGAAGAGCGATGCCGCGGGACCGAGCGCCGTCGGGACGCGGAGCTTCAGCCGACGCCGCTCCTCGTTCCAGGTGACTCGGAACCGGAATTCGAGGACCGGCCAGGACGGGTAGGACCCGACGTCCGTGATAATGCGGCTCCCGCCGAAGAGAAGGATCGAGCGAGTCACCGTCCGGACCGGCCCCTGCTCGATCGTGACGGGACGGCCGGCGGGCCGGAATCGGCCGGCGATCTTCCGGTAAGAGCCGCGGCCCGTGCCCCACGAATCCGCGGTGTCCTCGACGACGAGGGGCTCGAAGAGCGGCCCGGCAAGGAGATCCTTTCCGGCTTTTCCCACGCCGGTCCGGAGCGCAACGACCAGACCGGTCTTTGGGGCGATGCGGCAGGATAGGCGGGAAGGCAGGGCTCCCGATCCGGGGACATGTCCCTTGAAGCTCGGGACTGCCCAAGAGGGCTGTCTCGAAAGTACGTTTCCCCCTTTTTTTTCGGGCCTGCGGGTATCCGCGATCTCGAAGGCCTTGAGGATATAGCGTCTGACTCCGACCCCGGGGAGCTCGTCGACGAACAAGATGCGGCGGCGCCAGTTATTGAACGGAAGGAGCGACTCGGGCTGTTCCTCCTGGCAGGTGACCTCGCCGCCGTCGGACCGGAAGAGCCGCATGCGCCATTTCCCTTTCCAGAACGGCCGGTGGTCGGCCATGCATTCGAATTCGACCGGGACGCGGCGAAGGGAGGGGTTGGCATGGAAGACTGTGACCGGCAGCGACAGCGAGTTCCGGCTGCCCCGGTTCAGGGCGGCAAGCGACTCGAGAGCGATGTTCCCGCCCATGTCCCCGGCCCGGCCGTACTGGGCGAGCGCGTCCCGTTCGGCGGGTTCGATGCAGGTGCCCGTCAGAACGTCGTGGAAATCGTTAAATACGTGGAGCTTCCAGGCTTCGCGCAAGTCCGTTTCCGGAAATGCGAGTCCGGTCCTCCACCAGGCGGCCGCTGCGGCGGCCTCGGTCCGGACCAGCCGTCCAAGGCTCTCGACCGCCTGCCGCTTGAGGCGCGAGAGAGAGGTATAGCAGCCGGTGAAGACGCGCTGGAGGTCCCCGTCGTGGATAGGCGCGACGGCCGCCGCCTCTGCGACCGCCTCGAAGAAGCGGTCGGGCGTGCTGTGGACGATCCGGACGCGCGTTTCGCGGGCGATGAAGGCGTCGATCGTCGCGAGGTCGCGGCGGGTCGCTCCCCCGCCGTGGTTGCCCAATCCCCAGAAGACAGGGACGTCGCGGCCGAGCGCGAGGGCCAGCGCTACGCCCGTGCGCAGGCGCTCCTCGATGTTGTCGTGCTCGGTGTGGTAGAGACCGATGGCGATGCGGTAGGCGGGGATGACGGTGCCGTCAACGCCGCGCCAGCGGTAGAGATCGCCCGGCAGCGCGAGCTCGTC
>JBGSUG010000306.1:0-1553 GCA_041736225.1 Candidatus Aminicenantales bacterium
GTCGATGTCGGGGACGCCGCCGCGGTCGAGGCCGCAGTGGCCGCCGTCGTCGCCGCCCACGGCCGGATCGACCACCTGGTCAACAACGCCGGCATCACCCGGGACGGGCTGCTCATGCGCATGAAGGAAGCGGACTGGGACGCGGTCCTGCGCGTCAACCTCAAGGGCGCGTTCAACTTCTCCAAGTCCGTCCTGCGGACGATGATCGCGGCCCGGTACGGGCGCATCGTCAACATCGCCTCGATCGCGGGGCTCATGGGCAACGCCGGGCAGGCCAATTACGCCGCTTCCAAGGCCGGCCTCATCGCCCTCGCCAAGTCCCTGGCCCGCGAGGTCGGCTCCCGCGGCATTACCGTCAACGCGGTCGCGCCGGGGTTCATCGCCACGGCCATGACCGACGCCCTCCCCGAGGAGGTCCGCAGGGCCTACCTCGAGGCCATCCCGCTCAAAAAATTCGGGCTTCCCAAAGACGTGGCATCTGCGGTAGAATTCCTGCTCTCCGAGGAAGCCGCTTACATCACGGGCCAGGTGGTCGGCGTGAACGGCGGCATGTATATGTAGGCGGTCCGCCATCATCTATATAATTTAGCAAGGAGGACACCATGCAGAGAGAAGAACTTCTCAAGAAAGTCCGGGCCATCGTTTCCGACAAGCTGAGCATCAGCGAGGAGCAGGTCACGGAGGACGCGTCCTTCATCGATGATCTCGGCGCGGACTCCCTGGACACCGTCGAGCTCGTCATGGCCCTCGAGGACGAGTTCGGGCTGGACATCCCCGACGACCAGGCCGAAAAGCTGACCACGGTCGGCAAGGCCATCGACTACATCGTGGGGCACGCGAAATAAGACGCTCCCCGTCCCGGGCCCCCGCACATCGCTGGTTCCATGAAGAGGGATAGTTTTCCCGAACGCCGGGTCGTCGTCACGGGCATCGGCCTCGTCTCGCCGCTCGGCACGGGCACGGACAAGACCTGGCAGGCCCTCCTGCGCGGCGAGAGCGGCGTCGCGGCCCTGACCCATTTCGACGCCTCGCGCTACTCGACGCGCATAGGCGGGGAGGTCAAGGACTTCGACCCCCTCGTCTTCATCGACCGCAAAGAGATCCGCAAGATGGACCTCTTCATCCGCTTCGCGCTGGCCTCCGCGGAGCTGGCCGTCGCCGACTCCGGCATCGACCGGGACGACCTCCGCAGCGACCGGGCCGGCACCTACGTCGGGTCGGGCATCGGCGGCATGGGCTCGATCGAGGAGAACCACAAGGTCCTGCTCGAAAAGGGGCCGGACCGGGTCTCGCCGTTCTTCCTCGTCCAGACCATCATCAACGAGGCCTCGGGCCAGATCTCCATCCGCTACGGCGTCAAGGGGCCCAACTGCGCCAACGCCACGGCCTGCAGCACGGGAACGCACGCCATCGGCGACTCGTTCCGGATGATCGCCCGGGGCGACGCCGACATCATGATCGCCGGCGGGGCCGAGGCGCCGATCACCCCTCTCGGGCTGGCCGGGTTCACGGCCATCAAGGCCATTTCGGTGCGCAACGACGAGCCGGCGAAA
>JBGSUG010000309.1:0-10213 GCA_041736225.1 Candidatus Aminicenantales bacterium
GAGGCGAACGAGGCCCCGGCCTCGGCGAAGCGGCGGGCCCGGTAGGCCGCGACGGCCTGGCCGAAGCGAACGACCCTCTCGGCCTCCCCGGCCGGGAGCGTGGCTCTTTCGCCGATGAGCTCGTAGATCCGCACCGGCTGAGCTTTGCCGACGACCCTGATGAGGTCGACCTCCCGAGCCAGGATCTCCTGCCTCACCCGCCGCTCGGTCTCCTCGCTCGCGAGGATGGAGACCCCGTAGACCTTTCCCGCCCCCTCGAGGCGGGAGGCCAAGTTCATCGTGTCACCCATGGCCGTGTAGTCGAAGCGCCGCTCCGAGCCCATGTTGCCGACGACGGCCGGGCCGGAGTTGAGGCCGACGCGCATGCGGACCTCGTGGCCGTATTTTCGCCGGAATTCCTCGCGGCGCTCGTCGAGCTTCCTCTGACACCGGATGGCCGCCCGGCAGGCCCGCAGGGCATGGTCGGGCTGGTCGACCGGAGCGTTCCAGAACGCGATGATGGCGTCCCCCTCGTACTTGTCCAAAGTGCCGCCCAGGCCGAGGATGATGTCGGTCATCTCCGAGAGGTAGGCGTTGAGCAGCGCGACCAACTCCTCGGGCGAGAGCCGTTCGGAGATCGAGGTGAAACCGGCGACGTCGGAAAAGAAGGCCGAGATCTCCCGTCTCTCGCCGCCCAGCCGCAGGAGGGTCGGGTCGTCGAGGACGCGGTCGATGACCTGGGGGCTCAGATAATGACGGAAGGCGCTCTTGATGAAGCGCCTCTGGCGTCCCTCGACCCCGTAGCTGAGGAGGGCCGCGGCGACGAAGGCGCCGATGGCCGCGAACACCGGCGCCACGAGATCGACCCACACTCCCGACCGCGCCGCGAGGAGAGAGCCCGCCGCCGCGGCCGCGGGCAGGGCCAGGCCGAGCGCGGCCATGGACCCGGTCTTTTTCAATAAAGATGTTCCGATGCCCGCGGCGAGAGCGAAAACGAGGGCCGAGAGCCACGTGACGGCCGCTGGCGCTTGGCGGACATATCCTTTATGAACGAGATTGTCGAGGGCCGTGGCCAGGATCTCCATGCCCGGGAAGACGCCGCCGAACGGCGTCGGCCTCAAGTCGTACAGGCCGGCGGCCGTCCCCCCGACGAGAACGGTCTTGCCGGAGAACTCCGCGGGCTCGACCTGGGGTTCGAGACCCTCTTCGATCCGGACCTGGGAGTTGATGATCGCGCCGATCGAATAGGTTTTATAAGTCCTCTCCGGTCCGAAATAGCGGAGGATCATCGTTCCCGAGCGGTCCAGGGGGACATCGGCCGGATCGAACCCGGCGTCCAGGAACCCGGCCAGGGCGAGCGGCAGGCTGGGGATCAGCAGTCCGTCGTATTCCGAAATAAGCGGCAGGCGCCGGTAGACGGAGTCGCCGTCGGGGACGAACTGGACGTTGCCCAGCCTCACGGCCGCCGCGGCCAGTTCTTCGACGGGCAGCGAGACGGATCTTGCCGGCGTTCCCGCCGAACGGAAAGCGGGGCCGGGAGCTCTCAAGGCCCAGCGCTCGAGGAGCGCTCGCGCGCCCGGATCGGACTCCTTCTCGTCCCGGCTGAGGAAAATAGGCAGCAGGACATTCCCGGAGCGGGTCATCGCCTCGGCCAGGAGACGATCGTCCTCGACGCCGTAGGTCGAGCCTTCGGTCAGCATGAGGTCGAAGAAGACGGCCTTGGCCCCGCCGGACTTGAGGAAGTCCAGCAGCGGAGCGTAGATCTGCCTCGGCCACGGCCAGCCGAGTCCCTGCTCCTTTTCGAAGGCGTCCAGGCTGGGCTGGTCCACGGCCATGAGGACGATATCGGCGGACGCGCGCCCGGGATCGGCGAGGAGCTTCAAACGAGCGTCCCAGGATTTCCATTCCAGGGCCCGGAACGCCCCCGCGGTGTTCAGGAGGGCGGCTAGGGCGAAGACGGCCAGCCCGACGGCCGCGCCGCGGAAGATCTTCTTCCGGGCCTTGGAACCGGCCTTCTCGTCCGCCATGACGGGACCGGCTCCTTCAGCGGAGGACCTTGACGGCCGCCGAGAAGCGGGCCGTCCGGGCGGCATCCTTCGCCGGGACCTCGCCTAGCGCGCCGATCCCGGCCTTGACCCGGGCCAGCCGGTCGGCCGCGCTCGGATGCGTCTTGAACCAACCCGCCGCCGGGCCCGAAGGCATGTTGTCCTCCATGCCGGCCAGGAATCCGGACAGCCCGCCGGGCGAATACCCCGTCCGGACGGCGAAGGACAGGGCCAGCTTGTCGGCCTCGTACTCGAACTTGCGGTCGTAGCCGCGTTCGACCAGGGTCTCGACGACGTCGCCGAGGACGCCCTCGAAGACGCCCGTGACCTTGGCCAACGCCTCGGAGTCGAACTGCCTGGAGGCTTCGCCGCCGATGAGCTTGAAGGCGTCGACGAGGCGCGACTTCTTGATGGACTGGAGGCCGTGCCGCTCGGCGACGTGGCCGATCTCGTGGGCCAGGATGGCGGCCAGCGTCTCCTCGTCGGGACAGCGTTCGACCAGGCCCTTGGTGACGAAGATGAAGCCGCCGGGCGCGGCCATGGCGTTGACCTCGTCGGTATCGAGGACGGCGAAGTGATAGCCGCCGTAGGTCTCCGGCCGGTCCGAAGAGTAGGCGATGGCCGTCCCCATGGTGTTGATGTATCCGCTCAGGGCCGCGTTCGGATAGGCTTTGTACTTCGAGAGGATGAGCGCCGCCGTGGCCCGGCCGATGTAGTACTCCTCCTCCTCGGTGATCTCGGCGAACGATGTGCGCACGGCGTCGGCTGTCTTGACCAGGGACTCCGCGTCCGCCTGGCTGACCTTGCCGGTCGAGGCGAGGATGTCCGCGGCGCCCTGCTTGACGGCCTGGCACCCGGCCAGGACGAGCGTCGCGGCGAGAACGGCCGCCGCGAGAGCCCTCGTCCGGGCGCTCACTTCG
Source organism: Candidatus Aminicenantales bacterium (assembly GCA_041736225.1). Classification (GTDB taxonomy): domain Bacteria; phylum Acidobacteriota; class Aminicenantia; order Aminicenantales; family Saccharicenantaceae; genus RBG-16-66-30. The sequence continues at coordinate 2,945 of JBGSUG010000309.1, forward strand.
CGCCTCCGTATTCGCCGAGATGGCCCAGTTTCAGGAAGGCCTCGATCTCGGCGTCCGTGGGCTTGATCTTTTCCATGGCGTCGACGGCCGCGTAATCGGCGGCCGGGTTCCCGGCCCGGTATTTGTCCTCGACCTGCTTGTTGAAGCCCTTAGCCGCGAGGGCGATCTCGCCCGCGGAGGCCTGGGTCTGCATGGTGTTATCCATGGCGGAGAGGTTGATCTTTTTCGCTTGGACGGCCGTCGCATGGACCCAGCCGACGAGGCCGGTCTTGGTCTTGACTTTGATCCAACCGCTCTCGGCGGCGAGCCTTTCGAGGGCGTCGCCGCTCTTGATCTTGGCGACGACGGGCGCCGTGAACTTGGGAGCGCTCCGGACGGTCGTCGTCTTGACCTTGACGACGAGGGTCTCGGCCAGGAGAAAGACGAACACGGCGAGGACCGCCGCAGCGAGGAATGCCATCCGAGCCGGCTTTTTCATTCGCACCTCCATCGGGAAACCTGCCTCATCATAGGTAAAAGGCGAACGGCAAGTCAAACCGCGGCCGGGCCCGGATCCGGATTGACTTTTGGGGGACCCGGCGCTACCCTGGCCCCGAAGGGCGTCCGCCGTTCCCGGCACGACCGGTCATTCTGACTCCAGGGGAGAACGTTCCATGACAAAAAGATCCGTAGCCTGCCTGCTTCTCGCCGTCTGCGTCCTCGGGTTCGCCGGCTGCAAGCCGAAAAAAACCGCGGCCCCGGCTTCTGCCCCGGCGGAACAGGAATGGTACCGCTACATCAGCGCCTTCACGTCGGGGACGGTCTCCCGCAAGGCCCCTGTCCGGGTCCTCTTCGTCGACGCCGCGGCGACGCCGGGTCCGGCCTCCGCCGGGCTCCTCGAGTTCTCGCCGGCCGTCGCCGGAAAGGCCGAGTGGCGGAGCGAGCGCGAGCTCGTCTTCACTCCCGAGGACGAGCTCAAGCCCGGCCAGGAGTACAAGGCCGTCCTCCACGTGGGCAAGGTCCTCGACCTGCCCAAGGCCTTCGCCCGGTTCGAGTTCCGCTTCGGTGTCATCCGGCCGAACATGGAGGTCGCGGTCGACGGCCTCTTCGCCGAGGACCCGGACCGGCCGCAGACCCAAGTCCTGCGCGGCCGCGTCGTCACGGCCGACGCCGAGGAGAACGCCCTCGTCGAGAAGATCCTCATGGCCCGGCAGGACGGCCGGACCCTGGCCGTCGAGTGGAGCCACGCCATGGGCGGCTTGGACCATCACTTCGTCGTCCGGGATATCGGGCGCCGGGAAGAAGCTTCGGCGGTCGACCTGGAATGGGACGGGGCGCCGATCCGCGTCGACAACCGCGGCCGCCGCGCCTACGAGGTCCCCGGCCGGGGCGAGTTCAAGGTCGTTTCGATCGAGCCCGTCCTCGGCGAGACCCGCCACGTCCTGGTGCGGTTCTCCGACTCGCTGGCCAAGGACCAGGACCTCAAAGGCCTCCTCCTCGTCGAGAACCGGACGCTCACCTTCGAGATCGAGGGCAATGCCGTCCGGATCTATTCGAGCGAGGAGTTCCTCGGCAGCTTCGGCGTCCGGGTCCTCGCCGGCATCCGCAATTATCTCGGCCGGCGCCTGACCGAGGGCCTCGACCGGCAGGTCACTTTCGAATCGATCCGGCCCCAGGTGCGGTTCGTCGGCCGCGGTCTCATCCTGCCGCGGAAGGACCGCCTGACCGTGCCCATCGAGGCCGTCAACCTGAAGAGCGTCCAGGTCGCGGCCTTCCAGATCTACCCCGGCAACATGGCCCAATTCTTCCAGGTCAACAGCCTCGACGGCGCGGAGGAGATGGCCCGCGTCGGGCGCTACCTTTGGAGGAAGACTGTGGCCCTGTCCGAAGACCCGGCGGTCACCGGCAAGTGGTCCCGCTACGACCTCGACGTCACGCCGCTCTTCGAGGAGAACCCGGGCAGCATGTTCCGCATCGTCCTGTCCATGAACCGCGGCAATTCCACCTATCCCTGCGCCGGGTCGGACGCCCGGATCGTCGTCGAGCCGCCGGTCAAGAACATGGACGACGTCGGCTACGGCCGGTACGCGGACTGGGACTACGACGACGAGGGCTACGAGTACGGCTGGGGCGAATGGCGCAACCGCAACAACCCCTGTTCGGACGCCTACTACCTCCCCCGGTACAACCGCGAGGCCGTCGCCGGGCGTAATTTCTTCGCCTCCGACATCGGCCTCGTGGCCAAGCTCGAGGCCGGCGGCACCCTTCGGGTGGTGACGACCGACATCGGGACGGCCCGGCCGCTCCCGGGTCTGAAGATTCAAGCCTACAACTATCAGAATCAGCTCCTCGGCGAGACGGCCTCCGACGGCAACGGCTTCGCCGTATTCAGGCTGCGGGACCGTCCTTTCTACGTCAAGGCGGAGGGGGGCGGGGACGTCGGCTATCTGCGCGTCAGCGGCGAGGGCGTCCTGGCCCTGAGCCATTTCGATGTCGGCGGCGAGGTCACCCAGAAGGGCGTCAAGGGCATCGTCTACGGCGAGCGCGGCGTCTGGCGGCCGGGCGACACGCTCCGCCTGACCTTCGTGCTGTTCGACCGGGAGAGGGTCCTGCCCGAAGGCCACCCCGTGCTCATGGAGATCTATGCGCCGCAGGGGCAGCTCGTCCGGACGCTCAAGCCGGAGAAGACGGTCGAGCCGTTCTACGCCTTCCGCGTCGGGACCGACGACACGGCGCCCACCGGCAACTGGCGGGCCCGCGTCCTCGTCGGGGGGATGACCTTCGAGAAATCGCTGAAGATCGAAACGGTCGCGCCCAACCGGCTCAAGATCGTCCTCGACGCCGGGCGCGAGACGCTCGTCCGCAAGGACATGCCCTTCGACGCGGCGGTCGCGGCGCAGTGGCTCCACGGCGCGCCGGCCTCGAACCTGAAGTTCGACGTGTCCGTCCGCCTGACGCGGCGCGCGACGAAGTTCGACCGCTACAAAGACTATGCCTTCGACGACCCGGCCCGCGAGTTCGAGGGCGGAACGCTCGAAGCGGCCAAGGGCGTCCTCGACGCCGCAGGCAAGGGCCGCGCCAAGATCGACATCGACCCGCAGCAGCCCAGCCCCGGGATGCTCGACGCCGCATTCACCAGCCGCGTCTTCGAGGAGAGCGGCGACTTCAGCGTCGACACCTTCTCCCTGCCCTTCCACCCCTACGCTTCCTACGTCGGCGTCCGGGCGCCCCAGGGCGACCGGGACCGGGGCCTGCTCGTGACCGACAAGGACCACGCGGTCGACATCGTCACCGTCGATCCCGCGGGCAAGCCCGTTTCGCGGGACAAGGTCGTCGTGTCCCTCTTCCAGATCGAGTGGAAGTGGTGGTGGGACAAGAGCGGTGAGTCGCTCGCCCAGTACGTCGCCGATGTCCGGACCCGGCCCATCTCCAGAACCGAGATCGCGACCCCGAACGGCGCCGGCCAGTGGACGTTCCGGATCGGGTATCCCGGCTGGGGGCGCTACCTCGTCCGGGTCGAGGACCCCGTGAGCGGCCACGCCTCGGGCCAGATCGTCTACGTCGACTGGCCCGACTGGGCCGGCCGGTCCCGGGAGGAAGGCGCGGCCGGGGCGACGGCGCTCACCTTCACGGCCGACAAGACGAATTACAGGGTCGGCGAGAAGGCCGTCATCTATCTGCCCGAGGCCGTCCAGGGCCGGGCCCTCGTCACCGTCGAAAGCGGAACATCGGTCCTCGACATGATGTGGGTGTCGACGGTCAAGGGCGAGAACCGCTTCGAGATCCCCCTGACCGCGGCCATGTCGCCCAACGTCTATGTCCACGTCACGCTCCTGCAGCCGCACCGGGACAAGACGAGCGACGCGCCCATCCGTCTCTACGGCGTCATCCCACTCCTCGTCGAGGACCCGGGGACCAAGCTCGAGCCCGTGCTCAAGGTGGCCGACGAGATCCGGCCCAAGGAGAAATTCAAGGTCGAGGTCCGCGAGGGCGGCGGCCGGCCGATGACCTACACGCTGGCCGTGGTCGACGAAGGCCTCCTCGGCCTGACCCGGTTCCAGACGCCCGACCTGCGCAAGGGTTTCTACAGCCGCGAGGCTCTGGGCGTCCAGACCTGGGACCTCTTCGACGCCGTCGCCGAGGCCTACGGCGCCGAGATGGCCCGGATCCTGGCCATCGGCGGCGACGAAAGCGCGGATTCCAAGGACAAGGCCAAACAGCCGCGCCGGTTCCCGCCGGTCGTTCTGTTCGAGGGCCCGTTCGACCTCAAAGCGGGCGGGGTCGGCGTCCACGAGCTCATGATGCCGCAGTATTTCGGCGCCGTCCGGGTCATGGTCGTGGCCGGGCGGGGCGGGGCCTTCGGCTCGGCCGAGAAGTCCGTGCCGGTCCGCCGCGACCTGATGACCCTGGCCACCCTGCCGCGGGTCGCGAGGCCCGGCGAAGATATCGTCATGCCCGTCACCGTGTTCGTCACCAAGCCGGACATCAAAGAGGTCACGGTCAGCGTCGAGACGAACGGGCTCTTCGAGATCGTCGGCGAGCGCACGAAGACCGTCTCGTTCGCCAGGCCCGGCGACGACATCGTCACATTCGACTTGAGATCGACCGGCGCCATCGGCCCGGGCGAGGTGCGCACCCGCGCGACGGGCGGCGCAGAGAAGGTGGAGGACGCGATCGCCGTCCCGGTCCTCGCTTCGAACGCGCTCATCACCCAGACGACGCGGCTCGAGATCGGGCCGGGAAAGTCCGTCGCACAGGCGGTCGTGCCGTTCGGCCTGGAGAACACGAACACGGTCACGATGGAGGCGTCGTCCCTGCCGCCGCTCAATCTCGAGAAGCGGCTCGATTATCTCATCCAGTATCCGCACGGCTGCCTCGAGCAGACGCTCTCGGCGGCCCTGCCCCAGCTCTACTTGAAGAGCCTGGTCAAGCTCGACGACGCGCAGAAGCGCGAGGTCGAGGAGAACGTCAAGGCGGCCATCCGGAAGATGCCCGGTTTCCAGATGCCCAACGGCGCCTTCGCGTACTGGCCGGGCGATCGGGAGGGTCATGCGTGGACGACCGCCTACGCCGGCTACTTCCTGCTCGAAGCGGCGCGCCTCGGCTACAGCGTCCCCCAGGCCATGCTCGACGCCTGGCGGGCCTATCAGAGAACGCAGGCCAACGGCTTCGTCACGGGCGGCGCGCCGGCCAAGCTCACTCAATCCTTCCGGCTGTTCGGCCTGGCCCTGGCCCGCGAGCCGGACCTCGGGGCCATGAACCGCCTGCGCGAGAGCGAAAACCTTCCGGGGCTGGCCGGGCTCATGCTGGCCGCCGCCTTCCAAATGGCTGGGCAGCCGGACGCCGCGACCGATCTGGCCGAGCGGGCGAAGCTCGAATTCCCGCGTTACCGGGAGGACGGCGACACCTTCGGCTCCGATTTCCGCGACAAGGCCCTGGCCGTCAGGGCGTCCGCGCAGATGGGGTGGTCGGCCAAGGCGAAGGGGCTCCTCGAGGACATCTCCAAGACCCTCGCGTCCGACCTCTGGCTCTCCACCCAGGATACCGCGTGGGGCTTAATGGCCCTTGCCTCGTATTATGGGAGCGCCGAGATCAAGCCGTTCCGCTATCGCTTCGACTGGGACGGGGAGAAAGCGGTCGACGTTTCGGCGGACGCGCCGTTCGACCGCCGCGAGTACGCGGACTTCCCGGCCAAGGGCAGGACACTGACCGTGACCAACCCGGATCCCGGCCCGCTCTACGTCAACATCTACCGGCGGGGCGTCCCCCCGGCCGGCGTCGAATCGGCGTCGTCGGAAGGCCTGTCGATCGACGTCAAGTTCCGGGACATGAAGATGAACGCCCTGCCCGTCGAAAAGATCTCGCAGGGGCTCGACCTCGTCGCCGAGGTCCGGGTCAAGAACCTGAGTCCCGGCCGGCTCCGGAACCTGGTGCTGACCCATCTCACGGCCGCGGGCTTCCAGATCAAGAACCCGCGGTTCGGCGGCGAGGCGGGCGCGGTCGCGGACGTCGATTACCAGGACATCCGCGACGACCGCGTCTACACCTACTTCGAGCTGGGCGCGGGCGAAGAGAAGGTCTTCCTTGTGGTCATGAACGCGTCCTACCGGGGCCGCTATTACCAGCCGGGCGTCGCCGTCGAGGCCATGTACGACGCGGCCGTCCACGCCAACACGAAGGGGCAATGGGTAGAGATCGTCCGTTAGGACCGAAAGAAGAGGCTGTGAGGGCGCGTTTCCTCGCGGGGCGTCCCCGTCCGGCTGCCGCTCCACCCATCCCCCCGAGGGTTGGAGGCCAGGTCCCCCTTTCGCGTCAGGCGGACGGGGACTGGCCCCACTCGACACGCCCTCACTTTTCGTTTAAGCGGACATGAACGAGACCTGCCGGATTGAGCATTGTGGTGAGGGCGCGTTTCCTCGCAGGGCGTCCCCGTCCGGCCTTCGCTCCACCCATCCCCCCGAGGGTTGGAGAATAGGTCCCCCTTTCGCGTCGGGCGGACGGGGACTGGACCCGCTCGACACGCCCTCACAATATTTCTATATGGGCATGAGCGTAAAATGTCGGCGATGAGCGCGCGAGCCGATCAAGAGCAGCGACATGGACCGAAGGTACGTGTCCCTATTCTGAAGCGCCGGAGGCTGGTCATATCGGGCGCTTCTTTATTGTTCATAACCCTCCTTTGGTTCGCCATCCCCGTCGTCCGCTTCAATGATCCGGTCTCGCCGGTCCTTTTCGGCGCGGGGGGCGAGCTTCTCGGGGCGAGGCCGGCGTCCGACGGGCAGTGGCGATTCCCGGCCGGCGACACCGTTCCCGAACGGTTCTACCGCGTCCTCGTCCGGTTCGAGGACAAACGTTTCTTCGTCCACCCCGGCGTCGACCCGCTGGCGCTCGCCCGGGCCGTGCGCCGGAACGTCCGCGCCCGGAAGATCGAGAGCGGCGCCAGCACGATCTCGATGCAGGTCGTCCGGCTGGCCCGGAAGAACAGGCCGCGGACGTACGTGGAAAAAATTACCGAGGCCGTGCTGGCCCTGCGGCTCGAGACGCGGCGCTCGAAGAGGGAGATCCTGGCGCTCTTCGCCGCTCACGCGCCATTCGGCGGCAACGTCGTCGGCATCGACGCCGCGTCCTGGCTCTACTTCGGCCGGAGCCCGGAGCGGCTGAGCTGGGCCGAGGCCGCGTTCCTGGCCGTCCTGCCCAACGATCCCGGACTCCTGGCTTCGGCGGAGAGCCGGACCCGGCTCCTCGCGAAGCGAGACGGCCTGTTGCGACGGCTCCGGGCGAAAGGGAGCC
>JBGSUG010000333.1:0-3390 GCA_041736225.1 Candidatus Aminicenantales bacterium
GCGCTGCGGTTCTGCCGGGCCGCGCGGGACGCGGGCTTCGACTCGCTCTCCGTCGATCTGATGGTCGGCGTGCCCGGCGAGACGCCCGGAGCGGTCGAGCGCACCGTCGCGGCCGCGCTTGGGATCGAGCCCGATCACGTCTCCCTCTATTTTCTGGAAAACGTGGAGGGACTGCCCTTCGAAAAGGTCCTGGCCCGCCGTCCCGTTGACGAGGACGCCGCCGTCGACAGCTACGAGAGGATCAAAGACGCGCTCGAAGCAGGCGGGATCCGCCGGTACGAGATCTCTAACTTCGCCCGGGCCGGGAAGGAGTGCCGCCACAATCTCAAATACTGGCGTTACGTGCCCTTCATCGGCCTGGGCCCCGCGGCCTCCTCCCATGCCGGCGGCAGGCGTTGGACGAATCCTGCCACTATGGAAGAATGGGCCGGGGCGGTCCGACGCGGGGAGAGCGCGGGCCGGGACGTAGTCGCATTGGACGCGGAAGCCGCCGCGCGCGAGGCCCTCGTATTCGGACTGAGGCTCGTCGAAGGGGTTGACCGGGCCGCGCTCCGGGAACGGACGGGCGCCGACGCGTTCAGTCTGTACGCCCGGGAGATCGACGAGCTCGTCGCGGAAGGCCTGCTCGTCCGGGAGGGCGGGCGCCTGCGGATCCCCGCCGACAAGCTCCTCGTCTCCAACGCCATCCTCTCCCGTTTCGTTTAGAGAATGGGGACGTTTCTGGTTTTGGAAGAAGGGACCTGGTCTTCACATCTCTGTCTGTAAAAGACCGTCTGTGAAGACCTGGTCCCATCTTGTTTGGATTGCTTTTCGGGCTGGGACGGCATAAAATCCAGTGTAAATCCCCCGAGGAAAGATATAGGACGTGGCGGATAGAAAGCTGGCACCCAAGGATATCGCCCGGAAGTCCCGGGCCGCTCTCCGGGCCAAAGCCGATCCGGTCCGGGCCCGCGGTGCGGAACGGTACTTCAAGGACACGATCAAGAGCTACGGCGTCGCGGCTCCGGACGTCCACGCCCTGGTCGCCGGGCTGTACGCGGCCATCAAGTCGGATTGGACTTTCGAAGACGCGGTCGAGTTCTGCGACATTCTGGTCCGCGATCCCGAGCTCGAGGCCAAGTCGGTCGGTACGCTCGTCCTCTGCCGGTTCAAGAGCTCCTTCACGCCCGCCCTGTTCGCCCGGGTGAAAGCCTGGCTCGCCGCCGACCGGCTCGACAATTGGGCCTCGGTCGACACGTTCTGCACGGACGGCATGGGCGCTTTCCTCGAGCGCTACCCCGCCCACGTCGAAAAGATCAAGGCCTGGGCCTTCCACCCGAACCGCTGGGTCAAGCGGGCCTCGCTCGTGTCGTTCATCAAGCTGGCCCGCAAGCCGGAGTTCCTCGCGGCGATCTACGAAATATCCGCTTCGGTCTTCCCGGTCGACGACGACCTCGTCCAAAAGGCCAACGGCTGGCTCCTCCGGGAGGCGGGCAAGGCCGACGCGGCCCGCCTGGAGCGGTTCCTCCTGGAGCACGGGCCGGCCATCCCGCGCACGACGCTGCGCTACGCCATCGAGCGCTTCCCGCCGGCCAGGCGGAAGGCGCTTCTTCTCGAAACGAAATAGAGGAGGTCCCATGAAAGCTTTCCGCGTCCCCCTGCTCGTGATCCTGCTTCTCGCCCTGACGACGTTGTCCTTCGCCCCCCAGGAAGCCCGTGTCCTGCGCTTCCCGGCCGTCTCGGCGGACCAGATCGTCTTCAGCTCCGCCGGCGACCTCTACACGGTCCCCATCGCCGGGGGAGTGGCCCGGAAGCTGACCTCCTTTTACGAGGGATACGAGGCGTTTGCCCGGTTCTCCCCCGACGGCGCCTCGATCGCCTTCACCGGCGAGTACGACGGGAACCGCGAGGTCTACCTCATCCCGTCCGGGGGAGGCGTGCCCAAGCGCCTGACCTACACGCCCTCGCTCGGCCGCGACGACATCTCCGACCGCATGGGGCCGAACAACCTGGTCATGGGCTGGACCCACGACGGCGAGCGGATCGTCTTCCGCTCCCGGATGGCCGAATGGAACGATTTCAACGGCCAGCTCTACCTGGCTTCGAAGAACGGCGGGACGCCCGAGCGCATCCCCCTGCCGCGCGGCGGCTTCTGCTCCTTCTCGCCCGACGACACGAAGCTGGCCTATAACCGCATTTTCCGCGAGTTCCGGACCTGGAAGCGCTACCGGGGCGGCATGGCCGACGACGTCTGGATCTACGACTTCGCCGCGAAGACGGTCGAGAACGTCACCGCGAACCCTGCCCTGGACATCATCCCCATGTGGAGCGGCGAGCGGATCTACTTCCTCTCCGACCGGGACGCGAACAAGCGCCTCAACCTCTACGTCTACGACCTGGCCTCTAAGGCCACCCGGCAACTGACCGATTTCGCCGAGTTCGACATCAAGTTCCCCTCGCTCGGCCCCAAGCACATCGTCTTCGAGAACGGCGGCTACCTCTACACCTTCGACCTGGCCGCGGAGAAAACGGAGCGCGTCCCGGTCGTCATTGCCGACGACGCGGTCTCGGCCCGCGGCGGCGTGGTCAAGGTCGAACGGGGGGTCACCAACTACGAGATCGCGCCCGACGGCCAGCGGGCCCTCTTCGGCGCCCGCGGCGACGTCTTCACGGTGCCGGCCAAGCACGGCAACACCCGCAACCTGACCGCGACCCCGGGCATCCACGAGCGCTCCTCCAAGTGGTCGCCCGACGGCCGGACGATCGCCTTCATCTCCGACCGGAGCGGCACCGACGAGATCTGGCTCACGGACCAGGCCGGGGGCGGCGAGCCCCGGCAGCTGACGACGGACGGCGACACCTACAAGTACCAGATCCGCTGGTCGCCCGACGGGACGAAGATCCTTTGGAACGACAAGATGCAGCGGCTCGCCTTCGTCGACGTCGCCTCGAAGGCGGTCACTGTCGCGGCCACGGCCGAAGCGGGAGAGATCAACCTGGCCGCCTGGTCGCCGGACAGCCGCTGGATCGCCTACGGCAAGCCCGAGATCGAGGGCCTGACCCGGGTCCACCTCTACTCGCTCGATTCCCGTAAGTCCGTCCCGGTCACGGACGGTTGGTACAATTCGAACGATCCGTCTTTCAGCCGGGACGGCAAGTATCTCTTTTTCGTCTCCGACCGGGACTTCAATCCCGTCTACAGCGCGACTGAGTGGAACCACGCCTACCTGGCCATGTCCCGGGTCTATTTCGTGACCCTGGCGAAGGACACGAAGTCGCCTTTCCGTCCCAAGAGCGACGAGGTCGCGGTCAAGCCTGCGCCGGTCCCCGCCGCCCCGGCCGCCAAGCCCGCCGCGGGCGACAAGAAGGCCGCCGACAAGAAGGAGCCCGAGGGCCCGGCCCCCGTCAAGG
>JBGSUG010000338.1:0-7556 GCA_041736225.1 Candidatus Aminicenantales bacterium
GAACGACGCCACGGGCTACGGCGCGGCGCTCGAGGCGTTCTACGCGGCACTCGGCCGCCTGCTCGCCGGGCTCGGCCCCCGCGATATGCTCGTCGTGACGGCCGACCACGGCTGCGATCCCGCCCATCCCGGAACCGACCATACCCGGGAATACGTCCCCCTGCTCGTCTACGGCCCGGGCCTGCCGGCCAGGCCCCTCGGCGACCGGAGCACGTTCGCCGACGTCGGCGCGTCCGTCCTGGAGGTCTTCGGATTGAAGCTCGAAGGCCCCGGCCGGAGCTTCCTGCAGGAAATCCTTTCCCCCGCGGTCTGAGGAGGCATCATGGATCTTTACGATCGTGTCATGGAAGCGGCCGCATTCGTCCGGAAGGCCTGCCCCGAGCCGCCTCAGGCCGGCCTGGTCCTGGGCTCGGGACTGGGCGAGTTCGCCGATCGCCTCTCCGGCAGAACGGCCTTCGCCTTCGACGGCATCCCCCACTTCAAGGGCGCGAGCGTCGCCGGGCATGCCTCCCGGCTGGTCTTGGGACGCGTGGGATCCGTTCCCGTCGCCGTCCTGCAGGGACGCATCCACTTTTACGAAGGCCATGAGATCGGCGACGTGGTCTTCCCGATCCGCGTCCTGGCCAAGCTCGGCGCGCGGAGCCTCCTCCTGACCAACGCCGCCGGCGGCATCCGGCCCACCTTCCGCCCCGGCGATCTGATGATCATCCGCGACCACATCAACCTGACGGGGACGAACCCGCTCCGCGGCATCAACGACGAGCGTCTCGGGCCCCGGTTCCCCGACATGAGCGCCGCCTACGACCCGGCTTTCCAGGAGGCGATCGCCGCCGCCCTGGAAGAGATCGGCCGGCCCGATCTCCGCGGCGTCTACGCCGGCCTGAGCGGCCCGTCCTACGAGACCCCGGCCGAGATCCGGATGCTGGCCGTCTTGGGCGCCGACGCCGTGGGCATGTCCACCGTGTCCGAGGCGATCTGCGCCCGCCAGATGGGGCTCCGCCTGGCCGGCATCTCCTGCATCACCAACCCGGCCTCCGGCCTCTCGGCCCGGCCGCTCGACCACCGGGAGGTCATCGAGACCGGCGAAAGGGTCAAGGCCGACTTCCTCCGCCTCCTCGAGCTCGTCCTCCCCCGCTTGGCATAAAAAAAAGCCCCCGGGCCGATGGGCCAGGGGGCTTGGTCGAACGGACCTGAAAAAGACTCAGTCGAAGCTGTAGCGAATCCCGAACTGGATCTGCCAGCGCGAGCCGAGCTGGCTGAGGGCGAAGCGGTTGGGCCGATCCGACCACCGGATCCTCATCTGGCCGGTGCCCGGATCGACGCCGAAGTTGGAGCCTTGCAGGGTCCAAGGAACGTCGTTCTGGTTGCTGACATAGTAGTTCAGGCCCTTGCTGGAATCCAACAGGTTGAAGAGGTTGATGATGTCGAGGGTGACCTGGAGCCGGTGGTCCGGCCGGATCGGCATGGGGATGTCCTGGGCGATGCGCATGTCCCAGGTGCGGAGACCCGGCTCGCGGCTCGAGTTGCGCGGCACGATCTGGCCGCGGTAATTGTCGAGCCCGGGGTCGCCGCTGATGAAGGCGTCGAAGGACGCCCAGGCGGCGTTCTGGTCGGCCACCGGGGTGCCGGTGCTGCCGACGAAAATGACCTCGCTCTGGCTCGCGGGGACGTAGACCAGGTCGTTGCCCACGGCTGCGTCGCCGTTGGCGTCGAAGTAGTTGTAGGTCGTCGAATAGGGCCGCCCGGAGCGTCCGCCGAGGAACATGCTGACGGCGGTCGGAGCGTTCCGCAGGAGCTTGAGCTGCCAGGAGAAGGCGACGCCGTAGCGATGGCGCACGTCGTAATTCGACCAGGTCAGCTCGGGATTATTGACATCGAAGCGAACGTTGTTGTAGCCGAAGTTGGACGACGCCTGGGATGAGGTGCCGGAATTGAGGTCCTTGGACTGGCCGTAGGAGTAGAAGGCATTGACCCAGGAGCGGTCGGAAAAATTCTTCTGGAGCTGGACCGACAGGCTGTACTGGTGGCCTTTGTTGGTGTTGGTCAGGTAGATGGCGTCGGTGTAGAGGCTCGACACGTCCCGGGCGTACAGGTAGCGGTCGCCCACGCCGAGGTCATCCAGACGGCGGACGTTCAGGTTCTGGTAGAGGATCTCGTTGACGTTCTTGGAGGCGATGAGCTCCACCGTCCCGATGATCCCGAAGGGCAGTTCCTGGTCGACGGCCACGCTGCCGCGGAGCGACTGGGGATACATGAAGTTCGCGTCGATCAGATCGACCTCGCTGGTGAGGCCTGCCCCGCCGACGGGCTGGTTGAGGGGGTCGGGCTCGAAGGGGAAGGCCGGGTTCCGGATGTCGAGGCGCGTGAACTCCATGCCGGTGTTGGAAAACTGGTTGGAGATCCAGACGTAGGGCGTCCGGCCGGAGAACAGGCCGACGCCGCCGCGGACCTGGGTGGTCTTGTCGCCGCGGACGTCCCAGTTGAAGCCGACCCGGGGCGAGAACATGACGTTGCCCGAGGCCACCTGGTCGGTCGGGACGCCGTAGGCCGCTTCGGCCGCCGCGTTGGCGGCCGGGATCTTCTTGATGAACGGAACGTCGACGCGGGCGCCGAGGGTCAGGAAGAGGTTGTCCCGGACGGCCCACTTGTCGCCGATGTAGCCGCCGAGCTGGGCGACGTTGAACTCGGCCGCCCACTTCTCGGCCGGATCGGCCGTGTAGAAGTCGTGGTAGTAGCGGGTGGAGATGCCGCTCTCGAAGTTGTCCAGGCTGCTGAACTCCCAGTAGCCGTAGAGGTTGCGGATGTAGACGTTGGCGAACTTGAAGAACTCGTTATGCGTGCCGATCGTCAGCATGTGCTTGCCCAGGGTCCAGGTCACGTTGTCCGTGATCTCGAGGATGTTCTGGTCCAGGGAGTTGGCGCCCGAGTACTGCTCGGTCCCGGCCGTCAGCCGGTAGCCGCCCGCGACGAGCACGTTGACCTGGGGGAACAGGGTGTCGGGGACCGTGCGTTGGTCGCGGATGGTGGTGTAGTTGACGATCAGCTCGTTGAACAGGTTCTGGCCGAGCGTGCTCTGCAGCTGGAGGACGGTCGAATTGGTCTTGCTGGCCAAGCCGTAGTAGACGTCGGCGAAGGGGAACACGCTGCTCGAGGCCTTGGAGGGGGTGCTGTCCCGGTAGCCGTTGATGTAGTTGTGGCGGAGGGTCAGCCGGTGCTTCGGGCTGAGGTTGAAGTCGAGGCGGAAGAAGATCTTGTCGTTGTCGCCCTTGATCTTCTTGTAGCCCTCGCCGAACGCGCCGGGATCGTAGCCGTAGGTGTTCTGCAGGATATCGGCGAAGCGTTCGGCGTCGGCGACCGTGACATTGTCCCCGCCGAAGTCGTTGGCGTTGCCGCTGTCGTCGATGACGTAGGTGGTCGGCGAGGTCCGGCGCCCCAGCTCGGCGCTGAGGAAGAAGAAGATCTTGTCCTGGACGATCGGGCCGCCCACGCGAAGGCCGAATTCCGCCTCCGAGAAGTTGCTGTACTTGTACTGGTCCGGGCCCTTGCCGACGAGGCTCTGGTTCCGGCCGAAGTAATAGGCCGAACCGCGGACCTTGTTGGTCCCGGATCGGGTGATGGCGTTCAGGCCGGCCCCGGTGAAGCCGCCGTAGCGGACGTCGTAGGGGGCCAGGACGAGCTCGAACTCCTGGATGGCGTCGAGCGAGATCGGGGCCGACAGGCCGGGCGCGCCGCTGCTGCTCAGGCCGAACAGGTCGTTGTTCACGGCGCCGTCGATCCAGATGCTGTTGTACCGGTTGCTGCGTCCGGCGGCCGAGAAGGCGCCGCCTCCGCGGGCGTCGACCTGCGGCGCGAGCCGGGCGAAGTCGTCGAACGTGCGGCCGATCGTCGGCATGCTCTCGATGACCGCCGTACCGACGTTCATCGAGGCGCCCGTCCGGGACTGGCTGATGATCGGGTTCGGGGCCGTGACGGTGATCTGTTCCTCGATGGCAGCCTGTTTCAGGCTGAACTTCAGGCCGCGGATCTCACCCAGCTTGACGGTGATGTCGCTCAGCGTCGAGGGGTTGAATCCGGGCAGCTCGGCGGTGACGGTGTAGGGGCCGCCGACCTTGGCATAGAGGATGTCGAACGTGCCGTCCGCGCGGGTCACCGCGGTGTAGACGCTCCCGGAGGGGACGTGGACGGCCTTGATCGAGGCGCCGGGGAGCACCTTGCCGTCGGTGTCGACGACCGTCCCGTTGAAGGACGCGGTCGTGACGCTCTGGGCCAGGCCCGAACCGGCCAGGACCAGGCAGGCCAATAACAGCGCAAGAACAAGCCTTTTCATGGAAAACTCCTCTTTCTGTCTTCGCGAATTGGAAAGGAGGATATTAGCCTTCCAGACGGAAAAAATCAATATCCAACAATTCTTTTTTTAGGCCCTCCGCCCCCCCCCCTGAAACCGCCGGTCCGGGCGGAAAAACGGCCGTCCGGCATTCCCTCGGTGCCGGCCTTGTGCTATCATGCCGCCGTGACGAACAAGCCCCTGATCATCGGCGTCGCCGGGGGCACGGGCTCGGGCAAAACGACCATCGCCACCGCCATCATCTCCGCCATCGAACCTGCCCAGATCGCGTTGATCCAACACGACGCCTACTACAAGGACGCCGGCCATCTACCCCTCGCCGAGCGGGCCAAGGTCAATTTCGACCACCCCGACGCCCTAGAGACCGGCCTGCTGGTCCGGCACCTCGAGGAGCTCGCCTCCGGCCGGCCCGTCGAAATGCCGGTCTACGATTTCGCCACTCATACCCGGCGGAAGACGGGCGTTTCCCTGGAGCCGGCCAAGGTCATCATCGTGGAAGGGATCCTGATCTTCTGCGACCGGGCCCTGCGGGACCTGATGGCCCTCAAGATCTTCGTGGATACGGACAGCGACCTGCGCTTCATCCGCCGGCTGAGGCGCGACATCCAGGAGAGAGGGCGGAGCCTCGACTCGGTCGTCGCCCAGTACCTGGACACCGTTCGGCCCATGCATGTCGCCTTCGTCGAGCCGAGCCGGCAGTACGCCGACATCATCATCCCCGAGGGCCACAATCCCGTCTCCACGGCCCTCGTCGTCACGTTGATCCGCCAGAAGCTCCTCGAGGAGGGGCCCGGCGGGCGCTGAGGCCGGACTGGAGAACACCCATGGCTGACAAACGGTACATCCAGGCGCAGGAGCTTCTGGACGATTCCTTCCGGCTGGGGCTCAAGGTCCTGCGGAGCGGCTTCAAGCCCGATTTCATCGTCGGCATCTGGCGGGGGGGGACCCCGGTGGGTATAGCCGTCCAGGAGCTGTTCGAGCACTTCGGGATCCGGAGCGACCATATCGCCATCCGGACGTCCGCCTACGAGGGCATCGAGCGGCAGAACGAGACGATCCGCGTCCACGGCCTCAATTACATCGTCGACAAGGCCGAGTCTACGGACAGCCTGTTGATCGTGGACGACGTCTACGACACCGGGCTGAGCATCAAGGCCGTCATCGACACCCTGGCCCGGCTCTCGCGGCGCAACACGCCCCACGACCTCCGCGTGGCCACCGTCTATTTCAAGCCCGGCAACAACCGGACCGGGCGGGGGCCCGACTACTTCATCCACGAGACCGACTGTTGGCTCGTCTTCCCTCACGAGCTGAACGGCCTCACCCGCGACGAGATCGCGCGCCACAAGCCCGAGATCGCCCGGATCATCTACGAGGAAGGCGCCGCATGACCATCACCCCGGCCTTCATCCGGGCGATCCCGAAGACCGACCTGCACCTGCACCTTGACGGCTCGCTCCGCCCGGCCACGCTGATCGAGCTGGCCAGGGAACACGGCGTCAGGCTTCCGGCGTACGACGAACGGGGGCTGCGCCGGACGGTCTTCAAGCCGAAATACTCCGGACTGACCGACTACCTGAAAGGGTTCGCGTACATGACGGCGGTCCTGCAGACCGGTCCCGCCCTCGAGCGCGCGGGCTACGAGCTGGCCCTGGACAACCAGGCCGAGGGCGTCCGCTACATCGAGGTCCGCTTCGCGCCCCAGCTGCACCAGAATGCCCGGCTGACCGGCATCGACGCCATGGCCGCGCTCGACCGCGGCCTGGCCCGGGCCAAGGCGGAGTTCAACGCCCGGGCCGAGGTCGTCCGCGGCGCCGAGCCGCCCTTCGAATACGGCATCATCGCCTGCGCCCTGCGCATGTTCGAGTCCGGATTCTCCGACTATTACGACGCCCTGCTCGGCGTGCACGCCCACTGCGACCGCAAGGAGATCTTCGCCCTGGCTTCGCAGGAGCTGGTCCGGGCGGCCGTGGAGGCACGGACGAAGCTCGGGCTGCCGGTCGTCGGCTTCGACCTGGCCGGAGCCGAGGCCGGGTTCCCGGCCGAAGACCACGCCGCCTCCTACGCCCTGGCCCACAAGAACTTCCTGAAGAAGACCGTCCATGCCGGCGAGGCCTACGGGCCGGAGAGCATCTTCCAGGCCATCACCGACCTCCACGCCGACCGCCTCGGACACGCCCTCCATCTTTTCGACGCCGGCATGATCAAGAGCCCGGAGATCAAAGATAAGAAGGCCTACGTCGCCAACCTGGTCCAGTTCATCGCCGACCGGCGCATCACCATCGAGGTCTGCCTGACCTCGAACCTGCAGACCCATCCCGTCCTCCGCCGCCTGTCCCAGCACTCGTTCCGGCACATGCGCGCGGCCCGGATGTCGGCCACGTTCTGCACCGACAACCGGACCGTTTCGAACACGACGGTCAGCGACGAGATCTGCAAGGCGGTCCGGGCCTTCCGGCTGAACCCGCACGAGCTCAAGAACTTCATCATTTACGGCTTCAAGCGGAGCTTCTTCCCCGGGACCTATCTCGAAAAGCGGGAATACACGCACCGGGTCATCGCCTACTACGAAAAGATCGAGAAACAATTCGCGCGAGCGGAGAGCAGGTGACCGATGAACACGACATCGCTCCTCCGGGGCGTCCTGGGCCTGGGCCTCATCCTGGGCCTGGCCATCCTGTTCTCCAACAACCGCCGGCGCATCAGCTGGCGGCTGGTCGGGACGGGCATCGGCCTCCAGGTGGTCTTCGCCGTCTTCATTCTCTACAGTGACAGGCTCAGCGCCTGGTTCGCCCCGCTGGGCTGGCCTAAGCTCCTGGTCTCCTGGCTGGGGGGCGCCGTGGTCAGCCTGCTGAACTTCACGGCCGCGGGCTCCCAATTCGTCTTCGGCCGGCTGGCCGTCAACTCGGGTCCCGACAGCCTGGGCGTCTATTTCGCCTTCCAGGTCCTGCCGACGATCGTCTTCGTCGCGACACTGACCTCGTTGCTCTACTACCTGGGCATCCTGCAAACCGTGGTCAGGGGCATGGCCTGGGTCATGGCCAAGCTCATGGGCACGAGCGGGGCCGAATCGCTCTCCAACACGGCCAACATCTTCGTCGGCCAGACCGAGGCGCCCCTGCTCATCAAGCCCTACATCGGCGCCATGACCAACTCCGAGATCCTGACCGTCATGGTCGGCGGCATGGCCACGATCGCCGGCGGCGTCATG
>JBGSUG010000088.1:0-2389 GCA_041736225.1 Candidatus Aminicenantales bacterium
GGCGCGGACGCCGTGCTCGAGGGCGAGATCACCGGCTTCAGCGCCCGGCCCATCGCTTTCAGCCGCGGCAACCAGGCCGACCGGTACGCCATCACCGTGACGGCCAAAGTCGCGCTGAAGGAGCGGGACGCGGCGAAGCCCCTCTTCGCCAATCCCGCCTTCGTCTACCAACAGGAATACGAGGTCCCGTCCGGCGCGAGCTTCGAGTCGCTCCAGGCCGAGGCCATCGACAGGATCGCGGAGAAGTTCGCCCGCAGCCTCGTCGTCAGCATCCTGGAGGGGTTCTGACATGGCCGGCCCGGCGGCCGGCGCGCTGCGCGAGGACGCGCTCCTCGCCGGGTACTTCTTCTTCGGCGAAGAGGAATATCTGGCCGAGGAGTTCGTCGACGAGCTCCAGCGACTCCTCGCGGCCTCCTCCGGCGGAGAGATCCACCTGACGCGCCTGGACCTCGAGGAGACGAAGTGGCCGGACGTCGTCGACGCGGCCCGGACCGCGCCGTTCCTGTTCGAGCCGTGGCGTATCCTCGTCGTCCGGGTCCCCGAAAAGAAGCCCGGCCCGGACAGGAGTCCGGATAAAAAGGCCGGCGCGGAGGGGGCCGAAGGCCGGGGGACGCGCTTCCTCACCGCCCTCGACCAGAAGATCCTCCGGGAATATTTCGCCGACCCGCCCGCCCGCACCGTCGTCGTCGTGGTCCGGTCCGGACACTATAAGAAGGACGACGCCGTCGTCCGTTTCTTCTCGTCCCTGCCCAAGGCGGCGGTCGCGGTCACGGATATGAAACGGCTCTATCCCGGCCCGCTGATGCAGCGGGTCGATGTCAAGGCCCGCTCGTTGGGGAAGACGATCACCGAGGGTGCCAAGCAGAGGCTCTTCGAGCTCCTCGGCCAGGATCTCCGCCTGATGATGAACGAGGTCGAGAAGCTGGCCGTCTTCGTCGGGGACAAGAAGGGGATCGAGGAGGACGACGTCGACCAGGGCACGGCCGGGCAGCGCAGCTTCCAGGCCTACGACCTCGACGACGCCCTCTCCGCCGCCGACTTCGCCAGGGGAGCGGCCGTCCTGAACGACCTCTTCGCCGAGGGCGACAAGCCCGAGCTCGTCGTCGGCCGGCTGGCCGGCTTCTTCCGCAACGTGGTCGCCGCGCAGACCTGGCTCCGGGAGAAGAGCCGGACGAAGGAGGAGATCTTCCAGGGCCTTTTCCCCTATCTCCAGAAAAGCTGGGGCGATCTCTACCGGGGGAAATACGAGAACTTCTTCGGCGTCGTCGAGGGGCTCTCGTCCTCCGACGTCAACGCGTTGCTGGCGAAGCTGCGCCAGGTCGATCTCCGCATCAAGACGACGGACGCCGACCCCAAGACGCTCCTCGAGGTTTTTCTGGCCGAGTTCTGTCTGGCGAGAAAGAAGAGGACGATTATTTCGCCGGAATGGGGCTGAGGAGCGCGATCTGCCGGCTCAGCCGCGATTTGTAGCGGCTCCCGGTGTTCTTCTTGATGGCGCCCTTCTTGACCGACGTGTCGATGGTCTTGGTGACCCCGGGGAGAAGCTTCGCCGCCGTCTCGCGGTCCTTCTCCGCGATGGCCTCGCGGATCTTGCGCATCCCGGTGCGGAGGGCCGATTTCGTCTGCGTGTTGACCGATTTCCGGCGCAGGCTGCGGCGGTGCTGCCGTATCGCTGATTTGTGACGGGCCATATTTTTCTCCTCTTGAAAGGGGCCTATGATAGAATATCCCGGCCTCAAAGTCAAACGGCCCCGGGGGGCCGGGAGGGCGCTCTTTCCATGGACCACGACGAGCGGAAAGACCGGCTGATCCGATCCACGGCCGCGGTGGCCGCGCCGACGCTCGTCAGTCGCGTTCTCGGGTACGTCCGCGACCTACTCCAGGCCTACTACCTCGGCACGGGATTCGCGGCCGACGCCTTCACCATCGCTTTCACCATTCCCAACCTCTTCCGCCGGCTGACGGGGGAAGGGGCCATGACGCCGGCTTTCGTGCCGGCCTTCACCGAGCTCAGGAGGAAAGGGGACCGCGGACGGCTCTGGGCCTTCGGCCACGCCTTCTTCTGGGACCTGGCCCTGGTCATGGCCGCCGTGACCGCCCTGGGGATCCTCTTCGCGCCCGGCCTGGTCAAGGTCATCGCCTACGGTTTCGGCGACGTCGCCGGGAAGTGGCCCCTGACGATCTTCATGACCCGGGTGATGTTCCCGTACCTGTTCTTCATCACCCTGGCCGCGCTGGCCTCGGGCATCCTCAACTCCTTCGGCCGGTTCTTCGTCCCGGCTTCGACGCCCATCCTGTTCAATCTCGCCGTCATCGCCGCGGTCGCCGGCTGGGCGGGCGGGGCGCGCGAGCCGGCCCTCGTCTTCGCCGTCGGGGTCGTCGCCGGCGG
>JBGSUG010000161.1:0-7866 GCA_041736225.1 Candidatus Aminicenantales bacterium
GCCGTGGGCTTCGGCGACCGCCGGATCGTCGGGGTCGGGCAGCACGAGCCAGCCGAGGGCTTTGAAGCGGCGGGCGTCCTCGATCCGGGGCACGCGGCCCATGCCCTGGATGCCCTTGGCCGCCTGTCCGAACTTGAGCTCGACCGACTTGACGCCGAGCCGGGCGATGGCGTATTCGAGCAATCCGTGGAACTCGTCGTCACAGTTGGCCTGGAGGACGATGTCGCCGAGGCCCCGGTCGTAGCGCCTGAACGCGGCGAGCATCTCGGCGACGAGGGGCGCCTCGACGACCCGATGGCCTTCGATCGCGAGACCGGGGTCCTTGGACAGGACGTCCTCGCCGATGAAAGCGGGCACTCCCGCCAGGGCGGCCCCGGCGAAATACTCGCGCCAGGCCAGCTTGGCCATGGCCGGCAAGACCATGGGCGCCGCGCACGGGACCGGCTTCGAGAGGCCGAAGCTCGTGCGGATGTCCGCGTTCGGATAGGTCGCGACCATCGGGTCGGGCGGCAGGCCCTCGACGCCGAAGACGCGGCCGTTGACGGTGAAATTCGAGAAGTCGAGCGGATAGGTCTTCTCCGACGCGAACTGGTTGATGTCGGCGGCGAACGGCAAAAGGGCCTCCGCGCCGCGTATCGCCGACAGGCCGATGTCGCAGGTCCCGGCGCAGTCCGCCGTGCAGGCGGCGCACATGCCGGAGACCGAGGCCAGATGTCCGGGACTCTTCATGCGGGTGTTGGTGGTGGGGCTCCCCAGGGGTGAACCGTAGGTCATGACACGCTCCTCGATCGCGAAGTGATTCGCACAGTCATAGACGATATCAAGGACGAGGGGTGAGCGTCAACCCGGCTCGCCGTCGATCTTCTTGCCGGCGAGGACATCGAGGAAGCGGCCCATCGAGAGCGGCGCGCTGCCCTCGTAGTGGTTGTTCAGGTTGAGGTAGGTCAGCACCCGCTTCTTGGCGTTGGCCCGGACGATCTTTGCCGCCGCCTTGAGGCCGCCGGGCTTGGGAGCGACGATCCTGTTCCACACCTCGCCCGTTTCCCCCTCGATCTCCAGGCGGTCGCCGCCGTGCAGCCGCACGACCTGGAATGAGGCCGTCTCCGGCACATACTTCTCGAAGACCTCGCCGATCGGCGGCATGTAGTAGCCGTCGAGGTAGACGAAGCCCAAGCCGTGGTCCTTCAGGAAGTCGAAGAACGCCGTCGAATAGTAGTTGGGATTGCGGACCTCGACCGCGTACCGATAGCCCTTGGGCGCCCGTTCGATGAACTTCCCGAAACGCTCGAAAAAAAGCTCCTTCGACGGCATCTTCTGCTTGTTGAGGTATTCGAACTGGAACATGATCGGGCCGAGCTTGGACTCGAGAGGGGAGAGGGCCTCGAGAAAGTGACACAGGACGTCGTGGTCGAGGAAGAACGGGTTGGCCTTTCCGGCGAACGCGGAGTTCTGCGGCGTCTGCTTGGCATAGTAATGGGTCAGGGTCAGGGCGTTCGGGGCCTTGACCGTGAAGACGAAATCCTCCGGGACGCTCTTGGCATAGCGCCGGACGACCGCCGGATCCGGCAGGCGCATGTTGCCGGCGAAGAGGCTCCAGAACCACTGGTCGACCTCGACCGAGTCGAGCGTCTTGGCGTAATCGGCGAGATAATCGTCGGGCCGGTACGTTTTCCCCGCTTCGTAGACGAGCCCCTTCCAGGAATCGTACTTCCAAGAACACGTCCCGAGGCGCAACAGGCCCCGGAACGCTTTGGGGACGGAGAGATCGAGCGCCATGTGACCGCTTCTCCCTAGAGAGTAGGGCAGGGGAGTCCCGCTGTCAATGTCCCCGTTTTCGGTTGACACCCGGGGGGGATTCTGCTATTTTTGATGCCCCTTGCGGGGCCATCGTCTAGAGGCCCAGGACAGATGGTTCTCAGCCATCAGACCGGGGTTCGAATCCCCGTGGCCCTGCCAATTCATGATCTCCCGTTCCCGCCCGTCCCCACGGGCCCGTTTTCTGTTAAGATGGAGCCATGGTCAGGATCCTCGCCCTCTGCCTGACTCTTACATGCCTCGGCCCGGCGTCCGCGAAGAGCGCCGCTCGCGGCTCCGAGCCTTCCCTCTCGATCAAGCTTGGAGCCCCCCTCGAGATCGGCCGCGCCGAGCCCCTTTTCGGCTCCGTCGTCTCGGTCTGCGAGGACGGCAAGGGCGATTTCTACGTCCTCGATCAACGGGAACAGAAAGTCCTGAAGTTCTCTCCCGACGGTCGACGCCTCGGCGCCTTCGGCCGGAAGGGCCAGGGCCCCGGCGATTTCCAGTCGCCCGGCCGGATCGCCTTCACGCCGGCGGGGGAGCTGGCCGTCTTCGAGGACATCGCCCTCGTCTCCTTGCACAAGCCCGACGGCGCTTTTATCCGGCGTCTCGACCTCAGCGGACGTTTGGGCCTGGGCTACATCGGACCCGACCGCTTCTACTGTTGGGAGTGGGAGCCCGAAGCCCAGCGGCAGGTCCTGGTGGATGCCAAGAACTCCGTCATCGCGACCTTCCATTCCATCCCCCGGGACCGGTTCTCGGCCGTCCTGCCCGATGAGACCGGCCGGATGGTCATGTTCAACTACAGTCCCGAGGCCTACGTCCCGCGCTTCCTCTACACCTATGGCGACGGCCTTTCCGCCGTCGGCATAAGCGACCGCTACGAGATCGCTTTGCTCGACGGGGATGCCCGCACCGTAGCTATCCTCCGCCGGGATCTTCCGGCGCCGAAGATCAGCGCTAAAGAAAGGGACTTCCTCGAGCGCGGGCTCGCTGATTTCGTCAAATCCAAGAACTGGCCCGCCCGCGTCGCCCGGGAGCTCGCCAAGAAGATCCCCCGGGTGAAGGCCATCGTCCGTGCGGTCCTCGTATCGCCGACACGGGTCTTCGTCTTCCGCTTTCCCCCTGACATCACGGCCGAGCCCGCCCGATGGCCCGTCGACGTCTTCACCCGGGAAGGCGCTTATCTGGGTACCGCCGAGCTCCCCGAAGTCCCCCTCTTCATCTCGCACGGCAGCATGTATTTCGCGCAAGACGACGCCGATGGGAACGTCTATCTGGTCCGGCGGCCTTATTCCTTCGTTTGGCTTCGCGCTCCGACTAAACCAATCTCAGGAACATCAGGGGTCAAGCCATGAAGTGCCGACGCTGCCGGACCGAGAATCCCGACGCCTCGAGATATTGCTCGGCCTGCGGAGCTCTCCTGACGAGCTCGTTGCGCAAGCCGAAGAGGGCCGTTCCTTGGTTCGGCTTCGCCGCAGCGGGCCTGCTCGTCGTCGCCGCGGCCTACTTCCTCTTGCCCGGAATCCGGCCGTCGTCCCGTCGGACGGCGTCCGCCGAAGCCGCTGCGTCACCACCGGCCGCCTCACCCGCCGCGCCATCCGGCCCCGTCGAATCCATCCCCGCGTCGGCGGATCTGGCCATCGCCGCCGGACGCTTCCTGCTCCGGGGTCTAGGCGGCGCCGCGCCCGCCTCGCTCGAAAGCGTTCTTTTCGACGGCCCCTGGGCGGCCCTCCCTCTCTGGGCCTTCCTCGGCTTCGTCAATCCGAGCCTCACCGACCCGGGGCCCGGCGGACTGGCCCCGGCCTGGATCGATTGGTCTCCCGGAGAGCCCGTCGTTTTCTGCCGTTTCGACATCGCCGGGGGCCCGCAGACTCCGGAACTCGCCCCTTATGACGGGTCCGCGATCCTCGAATGGCGGCCGATCGGCGGGGAGAGGATCTCCTTCGCCATCGAGCCCGGGCCGCTCCGGACCCAACGGCGGTTCAAGTCGTTCGCCCTTTACAGCGAGATCGATTCCCCCGGCGTGCTCGTCCAGAAGGGCTGTGTCGTCGGCTGGACCTTCGGCAACGGCGTCGCCCGCGGCTATCTCTGGTCCCCGTCCGACGGGGCCGGTCCGAAGGCGGTCCTCGCCCCGGCCGAACCCGTCGCCACCCTGCGCGCCGGCTCGCGCGAGACCGCGGTCGTCCAGGCCATGTCCCTGACTTCGGACGTGCCGGCCGACCGGAAGCTGGCCGCCTTCGCCGCGGGCTTCCGCCGGCCGTCTCTCCTCCCGGACGAGGATCTCCCGTCCTTCCTGAAGCCGTCCGCGATGGTGGACCGCATGTCGTCCCTGGCCACGGCCATGGTCCGGGAGGGCCTGGCCGAGGAAGTCGCCCGCGCACTCGACCCGTCACTCCTAGCCGCCGCTTCCGATATTCCGCTCATCGAGGCCGCGGCCCGCGCCTACTCCGAAGCCCGCGGCTTCGACGCCGCCCACCGGCTCCTCGTCGATCTCCGGCGAGAGCCCGCGATCCGGACCGCGCCCGCCTCGCGCGAGCTCGGTGCCGTCGAGATCGGGCTGGCCAAGGCCGCCCTGCACAAGATCCTCGAAGAGCGCGGCTACGGCGGCCTGGATATCTTCGACGAGGCCAGCCGCATCTCCCCCGACGACCCCGAGCTCCGGCTCCTCGGCGTCGAGGTCGCCGTCCTGGAGAAGGACTTTGGCAGGGCCGCCGATCTCCTGGCCGCGAATTCCTACCCGCCGGCTTTCTCCGACAAGGTCCGGACCCTCGAGCGCCTCGTCGAAGAGGGCCGCCGCGACGAGGACTCCGTGACCATCCGCTTCAATCCCGGCGACAAGCTCATCCCGGTCCATGCCGTCCTCAACGGGAAGCACCGCCAGAAGTTCTTCGTCGACACCGGCGCGACGACGACCATCATCCCCACCTCGGCCGTGGCTTCGCTGGAGATCCGGATCGACAACTCGACGCCCGTCGTCGGGTTCCAGGGCGTAGCCGGCGGCGACCTGGCCTACCAGGTCCGCCTGGACTCCATCGAGATCGAAGGTCAGAAAGTCTTCGACATCCGGGCCATCGTCTACGACCTGGGCGAGTCCGAGGACGCGGGCCTTCTCGGGAACGATTTTCTGCAGTATTTCCAGGTCGACCTCGACAGCGTCAAGGGCATCCTGAAGCTGCGGAAGAAGTAGGTTTCCCGGCGATTGACAGCGCCTGCCCCTGCCCCTAGAATGGGGCCGTGGCGAATGCGGGGCACATCGATATCGTCCGGGACCGGATCGATCACTGGAACGACTGGCGCCGGAAGAACACCAGGATCGTTCCCGATTTCACGGGCGCGGACCTCTCCGAGCTCAATCTCGCCGGGGCCAACCTGGCCAGGGCCGATCTCACCGGATCCCGCCTCGGCGGCGCGAACCTCAGCGGCGCCAACCTCTCCCGGGCCAAGCTCTTCCGGGCCGACCTGAGCCAGGCCGACCTCACCCGGGCCAACCTGTTCAAGGCCAACCTCAGCCAGGCGGACCTCGCCGGGGCCAACTTCAACGGCGCCGACCTCAGCGGGGCCTTCCTCATCCGGGCCAACCTCAGCGGGGCCAGCCTTCTCGGCTCCTGTCTCAAGGGGGCCAGCCTCGGCCAGGCGTCCCTCTTCCGGGCCAGGCTCGGGAAGGCCGTGCTCAGGCAGGCGTCCTTCTTCAAGGCCGACCTCACCGAGGCCGACCTCGCCGAGACCGACCTCACGGGCGCCAACCTCCAGGAAGCCGTGCTCGAGGGAACCGATCTCCGCGGGGCCAACATGGCCAACGCCAACCTCTGCTTCGCCATCCTGCTTAGGACGAACCTAGAGAATGCCGTGCTCGACAACTGCGCCGTCCACGGCACGTCCTTCTGGGACGTCGCCGCGGCCGATTCGAGCCAGCGCGACCTCGACATCATGCCCGCCCAGCAGCCCGTGCTCTCGGTCGACAGCCTCCAGACCGCGCAGCTCGTCGGGATGCTGCTCCACCACGAAAAGGCGCGCTACGAGGTCTTCTCCATCACCCTCAACACGGTCCTCGTCATCGGCCGCTTCCCGCCGGAGAGGAAGCCGGTCCTCGCGGCCGTCAAGGAGGCCCTCCGCCGCGGCCATTACTCGCCCCTCGTGCTCGATTTCCACCTGCCGGGCTCGGGCGACAAGAACGAGATCGTCAAGACGCTCGGCCGGATGTCCCGGTTCGTCATCGCCGACCTGACCGGGGACCGGCGCATCGCCGAAACCCTCGACGCCGTCGTCCACTTCCTGCCGTCCATCCCCATCCAGCCCATCGGCCAGGCGGGCGACGGAGGAGAGAGCGTCGCCGACAGCCACTACGGCAAGTACCGCTGGGTCCTGCCGTTCTGGCGTTTCCGGGACCCGTCCGACCTGGCCGCCCGGATCGGCCGCGAGGTCGTCGAACCGGCCGAGAGGAAGGCGGCCGAGATCCGGCAGTGATACTTCTTCCCCTCCGGCCGCGTCTGATGATAATATCGTCCTGGAGAAGACATCATGAACGCCCTTGTTCCCGTCATCGCCGAGAAGTTCCGCAAGCACTTTCCCGATAAACCCCTCCTCGTCGTCTCCCCCGGCCGGGTCAACCTCATCGGCGAGCACACCGATTACAACGAGGGCTTCGTCCTGCCCGGCGCCACGGACAAGGCCGTCGTCTTCGCCGTCTCGCCCCGGACCGATGAGGTCTGCCACCTCGTCTCCCACGACTACGACCAGGAATTCCGCAGCGAGATCGGCCAGTTCCACCGGTCCCCGCTCCGCTGGCCCGACTACCTCCAGGGCGTCGTCGACCAGTTCCTCAAGGCGGGCTACCGCGTCGGCGGCTTCAACTGCGTGTTCGGCGGCGATATCCCCATCGGGGCGGGCATGTCTTCGTCGGCCGCGCTCGAAGGCGGCCTGGCCTTCGCCCTGAACGCCCTCTCCGGGCTCAAGCTCGACGACCTGACCCTGGTCAAACTGGCCCAGAAAGCCGAGAACGAGTTCGTGGGCGTCCGCTGCGGCATCATGGACCAGTTCATCAACATCCACGGCCGGGAGAAGAGCCTCCTCAAGATCGACTGCCGCTCGCTCGAATTCGAGCGCATCCCCTTCGAGCGGGAGGATCTCCGGGTGGTCGTCTCCGACACCCTGGTCCGCCGCGAGCTGGCCTCCTCCGAGTACAACGTCCGCCGCGGCCAGTGCGAGGCCGGGATCGGCGCCCTCCAAGCCCACGTCCCGTCTTTACGCAGCCTCAGGGACGTCAGCCTCGACCTTCTCCGCGAGCACCGGGCCGAGCTCGATCCCGTCGTCTACCGCCGTTGCGAGTACGTCGTCCGCGAGAACACCCGCGTCGGCGACGCCTGCGCCGCCCTGGCCCGCAACGACTTCGCGGTTTTCGGGGGGCTGATGAACCTGTCCCACGCCGGCCTGCGCGACGACTACGAGGTCTCCTCGCCCGAGCTCGACTCGCTCGTCGAGGCGGCCCGCCGCGTCCCGGGCGTCCTGGGTTCGCGCATGATGGGGGCCGGCTTCGGCGGCTGCACGATCAGTCTGGTCGAGGCCGGGGCCGTGCCCGAGTTCCGGGCGCGGGTCGGGCGGGATTACGAGGCGGAGACGGGCAAGGCCCCCAAGATCCACGTCGTTCGGATCGAGGCGGGGACCCGGGCCGTCGAGCTCTCCTGATCCCCCCCTGGTGAGCCGCCTTCCCGCTCTTTCCCCTTTACTCTTTATTGGCGTTTTCTTAACATCTTCTTGACAACTCGGCAGCGGGGATTTTGTAACTTGGCCTCATGAGCGGTACACCTCTCATCGCCCTTTTTTAGGGTGAATTCCGTCGCAAAAGGAGGATTCGTCATGATGAGAAAAACGGGAAGGATTCTGGGAGTCCTGGCGCTGGTCCTGGGGCTCTCCGTTATGGGCCTGGCCCAGACGAAGCACCTGACCATCCTGCACGTCAACGACACGCATTCGGCCCTATTGCCCTTCGGCCACCCGTCCATGCCGGGCCCCTTTGCCAAGCTCGTGGACCACGGCGGGCCGGGCAGCCGCTGCCGGGCCGCGCTCGTCCGC
>JBGSUG010000186.1:0-1848 GCA_041736225.1 Candidatus Aminicenantales bacterium
GCGGCTCGTCGGCGCGGCCGGCGCCGTCGCGGCCGCCCTCTTCATCGCTCTGTTCCGGCTCAAGCGGTTGGGCCCCCTCGATTTTTGGGCCTGGCTCTCCCTGAACATTGTCATCGTCGTGGCCATGAGCTTCGTCCTCGATCGAGACTACGCCCGGAGACTGCGCGAGGACCTCCGCGCGGGCTTGGCCCGAAAAGCCGCCCTCGGCATCGCCTCGGCCGCGGCCCTCTACGGCGTCTTCGCCGTCGGCCGCATCGTCGCGCTGCGCATCTTCCCCTTCGCCGCAGCCGGGATCGGAAACGTCTACGCCCTGAAGGCCGGCGCCCCAGTCCTGCGCATCTTGCTCCTCATCAGCCTGATCATCGGGCCCGGCGAAGAGCTTTTCTGGCGGGGCTTCTTTCAGGAGCGGACGGGCGCGACGACCAGCCCTGTTTTGGGTTTCGCCCTGACCGCCCTGCTCTACACCGCCGTCCATCTGGCCAGCGGCAATCTCATGCTCGTCCTCGCCGCGGCCATCTGCGGCGTCTTCTGGGGCTGGCTCTACCGGCGCTTCCGCTCCCCGGTCCTCAACGTCGTCAGCCACACCCTCTGGGATCTGGCCGTGTTCGTCGTCTTCCCGTTCTAGCTTAGAACGGACCAAATCCCTCCCCCTTCTTTCAAGGCGCTTATCCCGAGAACGGGTGGCAGGGGCGGCGGGAAGCGGAGCCTGCGGAGCGACCTGCAGAATCGAGGCCGAGTGCTCGAGGGCTCGATTCTGATAAATATCTTAAAAGAGGGCTTTCTTAAGATATTTCCCAGATGCGCTACTCCGAGCCGCTCCGCATCGCATCTGGTCCTCCGTTCCCAATAGGTCACTCCGGGTAGGCCGGACGGGAACGCCACCTGACAGGACCCGTTCAGGGATAAGCGGCTTGAACCGGGAGATCTCAGCCGGTGAGGTGCTCGACCAGGATCTTCACGCCGATCCCGATCAGGATGAGCCCGCCGATGAGCTCGGCGCGCTTGCCGACGACGCGGCCGACCACCGGACCGAGCTTGGCCCCGACGATCGTCATGAGGAAGCTCGTCACGCCGATGACAGCGGCCGGGAAGAGGATCCCGGTGCGGACGACCCCGAGGCTGAGCCCCACGGCCAGGGCGTCGATGCTCGTGGCCAGCGCGAGGACGAGGAGCCGTTTGCCCCGGGTCTGGTCCGGCCGGCCGGCTTTCTCTTCGTCGTTCATCTCAACGGATTCGTAGATCATCCGGCCGCCGATCGCGGCCAGGAGCCCGAAGGCGATCCAGTGGTCGAAGCTCCCGATGAGCCCGAGCATCCGGTCACCGGCGAACCAGCCGAGGACGGGCATCGCGGCCTGGAAGCCGCCGAACACGGCGCCCATGCGGACGGCCCGCTTCATGGCCAGGCCTTTCTCGCCGCAGGCCAGGCCCAGCGTGACGGCGAAACAGTCCATCGCCAGCGCCACCGCGATCCCTGCTATTAAAACGAACGACATGGGCTCTCTCCGAGCCGCCCATTATACCAAAAGGCATGTTATAATGGCTGATTCGGAAGAGCCCATGGCGACGACAGAGAACATCATCCTGCGCGGCGTCCGCGTCAACAACCTGAAGGGGATCGACCTCGATCTGCCGCTCTTCAATCTCATCGTCGTCACCGGCGTCAGCGGCTCGGGCAAGTCCTCCCTCGCTTTCGACACGCTCTACGCGGAAGGCCAGCGCCGCTACATCGAGTCGCTCTCCTCCTACGCCCGCCAGTTCCTCGAACGGATGGACAAGCCCGACGCCGAGGCGATCGAGGGCATCCCGCCGGCGATCGCCATCCAGCAGAAGGGCGCGGCCAAGAACCCG
>JBGSUG010000210.1:0-3668 GCA_041736225.1 Candidatus Aminicenantales bacterium
GCCACCCAGCCGCTGCCCGGACTGGGCGACATGGATGCCGCGTATACGAAGCGGCTGCGCGGCCTCATCGTCGAAGCCGCCGTCGAGGCCGCCGCGTCTCCCCGGCCGGCCGAGTTCTCCTACGCTCTCGAGGCCATCGAACCCCTGGGATTCAACCGCCGCAAGAAGAACTTCTGCGGCGTCGATCCCGTCCTCAAGGCCGCGATCTTCTGGACGGCGGAGCGGAAGATCACTCTGCTCAATTACGCCTGCCATGCCGTCGTCTTCGGCCGCAAGTCCCACGTCTCGGCCGACTGGCCGGGAGCGGTCGTTCGCGAGATCGAGAGGTCCGGCGACCGGGCTATCTTCCTGCAGGGTTTCTGCGGCGACATCGATCCGGTCCTGCAGATGAACCGCTGGGGCGAGGGGACGGCGGAAGACCTCGGCGACATCGCCGACCTCGTCCGGCGCAGATTGGCCAAGGCCGAACGTTACGCCGTCCCCCAGCCGGGGCCGCGCCTGGCCGCGGTCGAAAGGCGGGTCGACATTCCTCTGACCGTATACGACAAGCGGACGATCGAGCGCGAGGCCGCGTCGTTCCAAAAAAAATACTCGCAGTTCCCCGGCGCCGCGAGGTTCGCGGCGGGCTGGAAAAAGCGCGCGCTGGCCGCCGCGCCGGCGATGCGCAAGTCCCCTTTCGTCCGGAACGTGCCGGTCCAGGCTTTGGCCGTGGGCGGGTTGAAGATCGCCGCCCTGCCCGGAGAATTCTTCTGCGAGATCGGGCTCAAGCTGCAGAGAACGGACGCGCCGCTCCTGCCCGTCGGCTACGCCAACGGCAACATCGGCTACGTCCCGGCGGACAGGGACTATCGCGACGCCGCCGATTACGCCTGCACCTGCGCGCCGATGTTCTACCAGGTCTTCCCGTTCGAGCCCGGCGTCGAACGGACCTTCCTGCGGGAGACGCGGAAGGCGCTCCGGGCGCTCTGAGGGAGGAATCGCCATGGGTTGGCTCTATCTCGCCCTGGTCGTCGCCGGCTTCGTGGCCATGAACTTCGTCATGAAGCTCGGCAGCCTCAAGGGCCACTCGTCCCCCGCGCTGACCGCTTCGCTGTTCGCCGCGGCGGCCCTGCTCTGCGGAGCCGTCCTCATCGCTTCGGGGAAGCCGCTCGACCCCTCGATGCCCGTCATCCTTCTCGCCGTGGGCGGCGGGATCGGCGGCGCGGTCGCCTATTTCTTCTTCCTCAGCGCCCTCGGAATGGGGCCCTATGCCCTGACCATTTCCATCTATACGATGTCCTTCCTCATCCCCGTCGCCTTCTCCATCGTCGTCTGGGCCAGGCCGCTCGGAACGGTCACGGCCGCCGGCCTCTTGCTCATCGCGGCCGGCATCACCCTGATCACGGCGTCGACGGCGTCCGGCCAAGGACAGCCGAAGGCGGCCTGGGCCAGGTGGCTGGGCCTGCTCGGGGTGGCCTTTCTCCTGACCGGGATCCCCCAAGTCTCGCAGGCCGCCGCGGCCCGGCTCGGGGCCATCAACCTCTGGTTCTATCTCTTCCTGACCTTCTCGGCCGGGGCCGTTGCGCTCTGGCTCTTCATCCTGCTGAAGGGGACGATGCCCGGCCGCGGGGTCCTATCCTACGGCGCGCTGGCCGCGGTCGGGAGCATCGCCGGAAACTTCTTCACGCTGAAGGCCTTGGTCAAGCTGCCGGAACCCGTGGTCTTCCCCGTCTCGCTGGCCGGGCCGGTCATCGCTGCGGTGTTGCTCTCGGTCCTATTCTTCAAGGAAAAAACACGGCCGCTCGGCTACCTCGGCATCCTCCTCGGGCTCGGCGGGATCGTGCTCCTGGCGCTCGGTTAGCGGCAGTCCCGCCCCGATCCGGCAAGTGCCATCCGGGCAGGATCACAACCCGAGGGGGGATCAGACCCGCGTGGGCATTGACACTCCCGGGCACCGGGGATAACCTTGGGCTAATCCGTCGAGGAGAGGTTCCATGAGCGTCCGCCAGCCCGTCCTCATCGCCTTGCTTCTCATCGCCATCGGCAACGCCGCCAGCGTCGATCCCTTCCCCGGGCCCGCCGATGAGCCTCGGACCGGGGCCCCGGCCGCCGACCGGCTGCAGTGGTTCCGCGAGGCCAAGTTCGGCCTGTTCATCCACTGGGGCGCCTATGCGATCGTCGGCCGCGAGGAGTGGGCCCGCCAGCTCCTCCAGATCCCGCGCGAAGAATATAAGGACATCGCGCTGGGCTTCAACCCCGTCGACTTCGATCCGGATGCGTGGGCGGCGCTGGCCAAGGACGCCGGCGTGAAGTACGTCGTCATCACGTCCAAACACCACGACGGCTTTGCCATCTACGACAGCGTCGTCTCCGACTTCGACGTTATGTCCGCGAAGTACGGCAAGGACATCCTGGGACCGCTCTCGGCCTCGATGAAGAGGGCGGGCATCCCGCTCGGCTTCTATTACTCGATCATGGACTGGCACCATCCCGACTACCTGCCCCGGCGGCCCTGGGAGACGAAGCGGACGACGAAGGGCGCCGACTTCGGCCGCTACATGGACTTCGCCACAGATCAGCTCCGGGAACTGGTTGCCAAGTACGACCCGGCCGTGCTCTGGTTCGACGGCGAGTGGGAACATTCGAACGAGGAGCAGCGGGCCTTCGCCATCGGAAATATGCTCATGACCATGAAGCCGGCGCTTCTCATCAACGACCGCCTCTACAGGCGCGAGCCCGGCCACGGCGACTTCGGTACACCCGAAAACTACGTTCCCGCGACGGGCATCCGCAATCCGGACGGGACGCCGCGCCTCTGGGAAGCCTGCGTCACGATGAACTGGAACGGCTGGGGCTTCAACCGCGCCGAGACCGAGTTCCGCAGCGCGAACCAGCTCATCCGTCAGCTCATCGAGATCGTCAGCAAGGGCGGCAATCTCCTCCTCAACGTCGGACCGCGGCCCGACGGCCGGATCCAGGCCGATTTCGCGTCCCGCCTCCGGGAGATCGGGACCTGGCTCGAGACCAATGGCGAGGCCATCTACGGCACGACGGCCAGCGTCTTCGAGCGCCTGCCCTTCTTCGGCCGGGCGACGGTCAAGGGCTCGACGCTCTACGTCCACGTCATGGGCTGGCCGGCGGACGGGAAGATCCGGCTGCCGGGGCTCCAGACCGGGGTCAAGAAGGCCTATCTTCTGGCCGACCGGACCAAGGCCCTGTCCTTCCGGCGCTCCGGGAAAGATGTCATCGTCAGCCTGCCCGCGCGGGCGATCGATCCCGACGCGACGGTCGTCGTCCTCGAGCTCCAGGGGCCCCCGGTCGCCGAAGCCTACCGGATCGTCCCGGAGAAGGACGGACGCGTCGAGCTGCCTATCTACCTCGCCGACATCCAGTCGGAAATGGGCCAACGGGCTTTCGTCGACCACTTCTACCGGACGACCATGCTGGCCAACTGGCAGAACGTCAACGACTATCCGGAGTGGGTCTTCTCGACGGACAAGGCCGGGACCTACGAGGTCCGGGCCTCCTACGCCGGCATGTGGGGCGGGAAGGCCGGCTACGAGGTCGAAGTCGACGGGAAGAAGCTCGCCGCGATGACGGAACCCTCGCCGAGCGTCTACTTCCCGGCGACATTCCCCGTCGGCCGGGTCGACCTCGGCGCCGGCGAGCACAAGCTCCGGGTTCGCATC
>JBGSUG010000254.1:0-5257 GCA_041736225.1 Candidatus Aminicenantales bacterium
GCGAGCTCGCGGCCGAACCCGGCTTGAGCCGGCTCGTCCGCCGGAAGACGGGGCTGCCGATCGACGCATACTTCTCGGCGACGAAGGCCGAGTGGCTCCTCGACCGGGGCGGCCTCAGGGAGCGGGCGAAGAGAGGCGGCCTGGCCTTCGGGACGCCGGACTCCTGGGTGCTCGGGAAGCTCACGGGAGGGAAGAGCCACGCCACCGACCCGACCAACGCCTCGCGGACCATGCTCTACAACATCCGCGAGCTTGCCTGGGACGAGGACCTCCTCCGGCTCTTCGGCGTCCCCGCGGCCGTGTTGCCCGAGGTCCGGCCGTCCTCGGGCGAGTTCGGCCGGACCGTCCGCCTGGGCCGTCTTCCGGCGGGCATCCCCGTCATGGGCATCGCCGGGGACCAGCAGGCGGCGCTCTTCGGCCAGGCCGGTTTCCGGCCGGGCGCGATCAAGAACACTTACGGCACGGGCGCCTTCATCCTGCTCAACACCGGCCGCGAGATCGTCGGGTCGAAGCACGGGCTCATCACGACGGTCGCCTGCGGTCCGGCCGGCAAGGCCGCTTACGCCCTCGAGGGCTCCGTGTTCGTCGCCGGGGCGGCCATCCAGTGGCTGCGCGACCAGCTCGGGCTCATCGGCACATCGGCCGAATCGGAAGCCGCGGCGGTCGCGGTCGAGGACACGGCCGGCGTCTACTTCGTCCCGGCCTTCGTCGGGCTCGGCGCGCCCTACTGGGACGCCGGGGCGCGCGGCGTCATCGTCGGATTGACGCGAGGCACCACGCGGCACCACATCGTCCGGGCCGCCGTCGAAGCGATGGCCTACGCGACCCGCGACGTCCTCGAGACCATGCGCCGGGACTCGGGGCTGAGGATCAGGGAGCTCCGGGTGGACGGCGGCGCCTCGGTCAACGACTTCCTCTGCCGCTTCCAGGCCGACGTCCTCGGCATCCCGGTCCTCAGGCCGAAGACGGTCGAGACGACCTCGCTCGGCGCGGCCTATCTCGCCGGGCTCGGCGCGGGCGTCTGGGAATCGACAGCGGCCATCGAACGGCTGGCCGTCGACGAACGGAAGTTCACGCCGGCCATGACCCGCGGCCAGGCCGACCGGCTCTACGCAGGCTGGCAGGCGGCCGTCCGCAAGACCCGGGCCTAGCCGAGAAGGGGGCATCTCCCCGGAGGGCCGCCCACACTTGAGGAGGTTTCGATGAAACGCTCAGGCCAAAAGCTTGTCCTCTTTGCTATGCTCGTCGGACTCGCCATAGTCTCAGCGGCCGCCGCGGAAGGATGGCGGAAGGACTGGCCCGTTCTGAAAACCTACGACCGGGACCACGTCGAGAGGATCGCGCTGCCCCTCGGCGGCATCGGCACGGGCACGGTGTCGCTCGGCGGCCGCGGCAACCTCGTCGACTGGGAGATCATGAACCGCCCGGCCAAGGGCTTTGTCCCCTGGAGCGGCCAGCAGACGGGGCCCTTCTTCGCCCTGCGCGTCGCCGGCGATGGGGAGCCGTTCAGCCGCGCCCTCGAAGGCCCCCTGCCGCTTTCCGCCTACGAGGCCTCGCACGGCTCGACGGCCGTCAACCACGGACTGCCCCGGTTCCGGAACGTCGCCTTCGCGGCCGCCTACCCGCTCGGTCAGGTCCTTCTGTCCGATCCGGATTCTCCCGCGGACGTCCGGCTGGAGGCCTGGAACCCGCTCATACCCGGCGACGCCGACTCGAGCGGGATCCCGGTCGCCGTCCTCCGTTACGTCGTCGTCAACAAGACCGCCCGGCCGCTGCGTGCCTCGATCTGCGGTTCGCTGCCGAACTTCATCGGCGCCGACGGGTCCGAGCTCGGCCGCGACTGGAAGAACGATCCCGTCACGACCGGCCCGAAAAAGAACCGGAACGAATTCCGCTCGACCGACGGACTGCGCGGGATCCTCATGTCATCGGCCGGGGTCGATCCCAAGCACGAGGCCTGGGGCACGATCGCCCTGGCCGCGGCGGCCGGGAC
The DNA here is from genome assembly GCA_041736225.1 of Candidatus Aminicenantales bacterium. Taxonomy (GTDB): domain Bacteria; phylum Acidobacteriota; class Aminicenantia; order Aminicenantales; family Saccharicenantaceae; genus RBG-16-66-30. Next base: position 1,994 of record JBGSUG010000254.1, read on the forward strand.
CCGCGGCTCGAGCCGCACCTCGTGGCTTTCCGCCGGGTGGGGCACATCGCTCCTCGATTTCTGGGACGATTTCTCGGCCGACGGCGTTCTCGACCCCCGGCCGGATTCGGGCGAAGACATGCCCTTCGGTTCGCTCACCGTGGAGCTGGATGTGCCCGCCGGCGGCGAGGCCGAAGCGGTCTTCCTCCTCGCCTGGCACTTTCCCAACCGCCGGACCTGGTCGCCGAAGGGGACCCCCGACGACCTCATCGGCAACTATTATACGGCGAGGTGGGGCGACGCCTGGGCCGTCGCCGAGGACTTCTCTACCCGCGCGGCCGGGCTCGAGACCCGGACGGTCGAATTCGTCCGGGTTTTCGCCGAAAGCTCGCTCCCGGCCGAAGTCAAAGAAGCGGCCCTGTTCAACCTGAGCACGCTCCGGACCCAGACCTGTTTCCGGACGCCCGACGGCCGCTTCTTCGGCTTCGAGGGTTCGAGCAACACCTCCGGGTGCTGCTGGGGTTCCTGCACCCACGTCTGGAACTACGAACAGGCCACGGCCTTCCTCTTCGGCGAGCTGGCCCGGTCCATGCGCGAGACGGAGTTCCTCGAGGCGACCGACGCGCAGGGCCTGATGAGCTTCCGCGTCCGCCTGCCCATCGACCGGGCCCGCGAGTACGGCAAGGCCGCGGCCGACGGCCAGATGGGCACGATCATGAAGGCCTACCGCGAATGGAATATGTCCGGCGACGATGCCTGGCTCGGCCGGCTCTTTCCGGCCGTCAAGCGGGCTCTGTCGTTCGCCTGGATCGCGGGCGGCTGGGACGCCGACCGGGACGGGGTCATGGAAGGCTGCCAGCACAACACCATGGACGTCGAGTACTACGGGCCCAATCCGCAGATGGAGCTCTGGTACCTCGGCGCGCTCCGCGCCGCCGAAGAGATGGCCAAGCGGACCGGCGACAAGCCGTTCGCGAAGCTCTGCCGCGAGCTCTTCGAGAAGGGCCGGGCTTGGACCGACGCGAACCTCTGGAACGGCGAGTACTACGAGCACCGGGTCCAGCCTCCCCGGAGCGTCGACGACGTCGCCCCGAGCCTGCGGCTCGACATGGGCGCCAAGGACATCACAGAGCCCGACTACCAGCTTGCGAAGGGCTGTCTCGTCGACCAGCTCGTCGGCCAAACCATCGCCCACGTCTGCGGACTCGGCTATCTGGTCGACCCGGCCCACGTCCGGACGACGCTCCGGAGCATCCTGAAGTACAACACGCAAACGGGCTTCTTCGACCACTTCAACTGCCTGCGGTCGTTCGTCCTGGGCGACGAGACGGCGCTCCTCATGGCCAGCTACCCGAAAGGCCGGCCGCGGAACCCCTTCCCGTATTTCACCGAGGTCATGACCGGCTTCGAATACACGGCCGCGGCCGGGCTGATCTACGAGGGCGACGTCGCAAGCGGGCTCGAGGTCATCCGGAACGTCCGCTCCCGCTACGACGGAAGGAAGCGCAGCCCATTCGACGAAGCCGAATGCGGCCACCATTACGCCCGGGCCATGGCCAGCTGGGCGGCCGTGCCGGCCCTCTCCGGCTTCACCTGGGACGGCGTCGCGAAGGCGATGGGCTTCGACCCGGTCGTCGCGGACAACCCGGTTGTCGCGGACGCGGCGAAGGAGGGGACCTACTTCTGGTCGAACGGCGACGCCTGGGGCACCTGCCGCATCGGGGCCGGCGCGAAGACCGCCGAGCTCGCGGTCCTCCACGGCAGCCTGTCCCTCCGGTCGTTCCGCCTGGGCGCCGCCCCGGCCAGGGGCCTCAAGCGTCCGGAGGCCCTCGAGGCGGGGGAGACGATCAAGCTGGAATTTTAGGACGGTCGAGTGAAACATCCGGGCGGCCGCAGCGTATGACAGGGCGTAGGAATAAGCTTCAAAGGAGTCACCGATGCACAAGAAAGCCACCCCGATCGCCGCGGTCATGATCGTCCTCGCCCTGTTCCTGGCCGTTCCGGCCTGGCCCGGGACGATCCCCGCCTCTCTCGTTCCCGAGGGCGCCCGCTGGATCGCCCACCTCGACATGGAGAAATTCGTCGCCACCAGTCTCTACGGATACCTCGAGAAGGACGGCAAGTTCCAGATCAAGAGCCGCGACCTCGACCACTGGCTGAAGATGGACTTGGCCAAGGACATCAAAGGGGTCACCGTATTCGGGCTCGGACAAGAGGACGATCAGATCGTCTTCGCCGTCTCCGGCAAATTCGACAAAGCGGGCATTCTCGCCTTGGTCGCGCTCGACAAGGAGCACCAGGAGACGCCCTACGGCTCCTACACCCTCTACTCCACCGGGAGCGACGAGTACGGCGCGTTCGTCAACGACGATCTCCTCGTTTTCTCCGAGGGCCGGGCGGCGATCGAGAGGGCTTTGGACACCGCCGCCGGCAAGACGAAGAGCTTCACGGGGTCCGCGATCAGCGCGGCGCTCAAGGATGTCCCTTCGACCGCCTTCCTCAGCGGGGTCCTGCCCGACCTCTCCGGGCTGGGCAAGGAGATCGGCCAATCCAAGATGCTCGAGAAGGCGACCGGACTGTTCTTCCTGGCCCAGGAAAAGCAGGACATCCTTCAGGTCCGGCTCCAGGTCACGGCGGATTCGCCCGAGAGCGCGAAGAACATGGCCGATGTCGTCAATGGCCTTCTCGCCCTGGGCAAGCTGGGCGGGGACGATGCCGACATGGCCAGAATAGCGGCCCTGCTCGAAGGTCTTCAGATCAACCTGGACGGAAAAACCTTGAAGCTGGATTTCGCGCGGCCCTCCAAGGAGATCGCCGACCTTATTTCGCGGGGGCGGGGACTCCAAGCCCTTTTCGACTGAGGCCCGGGCCGCGAGCCGTTACGGCCCCGGCTGCCCGGGGCCGAGGGGAGCGCATGGTCGATCTCGATCCGACGGATGACAAGACCGACGAGGAGCTGGCCCGCGAGGCGCGGACCGGCTCTCGGCCGGCCTTCGAGGAGTTGGCGCTTCGCTACAAGCGCCGGCTCTTCGTCTATCTCCGGCCCCGCCTCGCGAGCGACCAGGACACCGAGGACATGGTCCAGGAGACCTTCCTCAAGCTCTACCGCAACATCGACCGCTACGACCCCGCCTACCGGTTCTCGACCTGGCTCTATACCGCGGCGACCCGCCTGACCATCAGCTCCTACCGTAGGAAGAGGATCGCCGCCGTGTCGCTCCGGGCCGAGGAGGAGGGCGGCTTCGCCGATCCGGCGGCCGGGCTGCCGACGGGGACGGCCACGGC
>JBGSUG010000282.1:0-2914 GCA_041736225.1 Candidatus Aminicenantales bacterium
TCTTCAAGTTCAAGGCGGCCGGGACGGAGAAGGGCGCGGGCGAATGACGACCAGCCGGCCCGGGGTGCTTCTTGCCATCGTCGCGGCCGCCGCGGTCCCGGCCGGGGCCGGGGAGCTCAGGGGCTACGGCCGGACGATCGACGGAGCGGTCCTGTCCTACCATTCCCCCTATCCCGACATCACCTCGGCGCTCATCACCCGGGCCTCGGACGGGACCATGAACATCATCTGGGAGTCCGAGCCCGTTCCGGCCGATTGGAAAGGCGGCCCGGTGACCTTCATCTGGCTGGCCGGACACGCCACGGGCAAGGGCGCCCACCGCTTCGACCTCACGGTCGACGGCAAGCCGGTCCTGAGCTTCCGGACCTCGGCCGACGCGTCGCGCCGGAACTGGCGGGAGACGGGCCGGGACGGCCTCGCCCTCTCGTTCGAAACGGTCATGGTCGACCAATTCGACGAGCTCTTCGGATTCATGCGGCTCGAGGTGCCCGCCTCGCAACTCCGGCCCGGGCAGCCGCTCCGGATCGAGGTTACGGGCGAGAAGGCCGGAAGCAACGACTGGTTCATGGTCTTCCGCGACGACCTCCGGCGCGAGGTCTGGGCCCGGAGCGAGCAGGCCCTCGTCCGTAAGGACGGCCGGCTCTTCCAGATCGTCCGGGTCGAAATGAGCCACCTCGGGGCACCCGGCGGGGCGAACGTCTCCTGCGGCGACGCGGCCGGGGCCCGGCTCGAGCTCAAGCTCGGCTACAACGCCCTCGAATTCCTCGTGCCCGCGGTCGAAGGAGAGAAACGCGTCCCCATCGAGGTGGCCCTCGACGACGGCTCGGTCCGCCGCGGCGAGCTCGCGGTCAAGCCGGTCGTCCCCCGCGAGATCTGGCTCCTCCCCCACTCCCATGTCGATATCGGCTACTCGGACCCCCAGCCCGTCGTCGAGCGGAACCACTGGCGGTATTTCCGGGAAGCGATCTCGCTGGCCGCGAAGTCGGCCGGCCATCCCGAGGGGGCGCGGTTCAAGTGGAACACCGAACAGGCCTGGGCGGTCGAGACCTACTTCCGGCAGGCCGGGGAGGACGAGAAAGCGGCGTTCATCGCGGCGATGCGAGACGGCTCGATCGAGCTGCAGGCGACCCTGGCCGGGGTCCTCACGGGCCTCTGCCATCCCGAGGAGCTCGTCCATCTCACGGCATTCGCCCGGGGCCTGGGCCGGACCGCGGGCGTCCCCGTCGGATCGGTCATGGTCACCGACATCCCCGGCCAATCGTGGTCTTTCATGCAGGCCCTGGCCCTGGCCGGGATCAAGTACGTGTCCAGCGGTCCGAACTACATGCCGAGCCTCTTCGACGGCGGGGACCGCATCGGCTGGGCGCTCAAGGCCTGGGGCGACAAACCGTTCTACTGGCTCTCCCCTTCGGGCCGGGAGAGGGTCCTCTTCTGGATGGCCGGCCGCGGCTATTCCTGGTTCCACGGGCTCAACATGGGTTCGCTGGCCAATGCCCCCAGCTACCGCATCTTCGAATATATGGACGAGCTCGAGGAGAAGGGCTATCCCTACTCCATGGTCCAGGTGCGATACACCGTCGGCGGCGACAACGGACCGCCCGACCCCGGGCTGGCGGACACCGTGAAGCGGTGGAACGAGACCTACGCCTCGCCGAAGATCGTCATCGCCACGGCCTCGGAGATGTTCGCAGAGCTCGAAAAGCGGCACGGGAAGGCCCTGCCCGAGGTCCGCGGCGATTTCACCGGCTACTGGGAGGACGGGGCGGCTTCGACGGCGAAGGAGACGGCCATGGCCCGGACGGGCGCCGGGCGGCTCGTCCAAGCCGAAGCCCTCTGGTCCATCCTGGGCCGGCCGCGTTTCCCCGAGGAAAAGGACGAGGAAGCCTGGCGCCAGGTCGTCCTCTTCAGCGAGCACACCTGGGGCGCTTCCGACAGTGTCTCGAATCCGGACGGCGAGGGCCCGCGGGCTCAATGGGAATACAAGAAGGCCTTCGCCGAGCGGGCCGAGAAGATGTCGCACGAGCTTCTCGCCGAGGCCGCCGGAGGTACGGAGGGGCAGGCCGTCGAACGGGGCCGGCAGGCCATCGACGTCGTCAACACCTGCTCGTGGGAGAGGACTGACCTCGTCACGGTCCCCGTCGCTTTGAGCGCGATCGGCGACTTGGTCGAGGACGAGACGGGCGCGGCCGTCCCATCGCAGCGGCTCCGCACCGGCGAGCTGGCCTTCGTCGCCGGGCATGTGCCGGGATTCGGGGCCAAACGATACTTCGTCGGCGCGGGACGGCCGGACACGATGAAGCCCGGACGGGCCGACGGGAACGAGGTCAGGAACAGAACGATGCGCGCGGTCGTCGACGGCGCGTCCGGCGCCGTCCGCAGCCTCGTCTGGACGGGAGCGGGGACGGGCCGCGAGCTCGTCGACACTGCGAAATTCCCGGGTTTGGGACATTATCTCTACGTTCCCGGCGTCGATCCCGGGAAGGCCGCGAGCGTCTCCGACGCGAGGCTTCGCTTCGGCGAACAGGGCCCCGTCCTGTCTTCGATCGTTTCGCGATCGGACGCGCCGGGCACAAAAGGGCTTCTGCGCGAATACCGCTTCGTCGAAGGCGTCGACCGTCTCGACATCGCGGTGACTCTGGACAAGGAGAGAGTGCGGGAGAAAGAGAGCGTCCACATCGCCTTCCCCTTCGCCGTCCCCGGCGGCACCGTCAGGGTCGACCTCGGCTGGGCCTCGGTGAGGCCCGAAGCCGACCAGCTCGAGGGGGCCTGCCGAGATTTCTTCTGCGCCCGGGACAGCGTCGACGTCTCGAACGGGGAATTCGGCGTGACCTGGACCTCCCTCGACGCGCCGCTCGTCGAAGTCGGGTCCCTCACCGACGAGACCCCGCGCGCGAGCGAGCGGCGGATCTGGCTC
>JBGSUG010000283.1:0-2154 GCA_041736225.1 Candidatus Aminicenantales bacterium
TTCCTCGTTCCCGCGGTCGAAGAAGAGAAGCGCGTCCGCATCGAAGTGGCCCTCGACGACGGCTCGGTCCGGCGCGGCGAGCTCGCCGTGAAGCCGGTCGTCCCCCGCGAGATCTGGCTCCTGCCCCATTCGCACGTCGACATCGGCTACTCCGATCCCCAGCCCGTCGTCGAGAAGAACCACTGGAGATACTTCCGGGAGGCGATCGCACTGGCCGGGAAGTCGGCCGGCCATCCCGAGGGGGCGCGGTTCAAGTGGAACACCGAGCAGGCCTGGGCGGTCGAAACGTACTTCCGTCAGGCCGGCGAGGCCGAGAAAGCGGCATTCATCGCGGCCATGCGAGACGGCTCGATAGGGCTCCAGGCCACGCTGGCCGGGGTCCTCACGGGCCTCTGCCATCCCGAGGAGCTCGTCCGCCTCACCGCGTTCGCCCGGAGCATGGGGAAACAGGCCGGCGTGCCCGTCGACTCGGTCATGGTCACCGACATCCCCGGCCAATCGTGGTCCTTCATGCAAGCGCTGGCCCTGGCCGGGATCAAGTACGTGTCGAGCGGGCCGAACTACATGCCGAGCCTCTTCGACGGCGGGGACCGGATCGGCTGGGCCCTGAAGGCCTGGGGCGACAAACCGTTCTACTGGCTCTCCCCTTCGGGCCGGGAGAGGGTCCTCTTCTGGATGGCCGGGCGCGGCTATTCCTGGTTCCACGGGCTCAACATGGGCTCCCTCTCCAAGGCCCCGAGCTACCGCATCTTCGAATACATGGACGAGCTCGCGGAGAAGGGCTATCCCTACTCGATGGTCCAGGTGCGATACACAATCGGCGGCGACAACGGACCGCCCGACCCCGAGCTCGCGGACTACGTCGCGAAATGGAACGCGACCTACGCTTCGCCGAAGATCGTCATCGCCACGGCCTCCGAGATGTTCGCGGAGCTCGAACGGCGGCACGGCGCCCTCATTCCCGAAGTCCGCGGCGATTTCACCGGCTACTGGGAGGACGGGGCGGCTTCGACGGCGAGGGAGACGGCCATGTCCCGGACGAGCGCCGGGCGACTCGTCCAAGCCGAGTCCTTGTGGTCCGTCCTGGGCCGGCCGGGCTTCCCCGTGGAGAAGGACGAGGAGGCCTGGCGCCAGGTCGTCCTCTTCAGCGAGCACACCTGGGGCGCGTCGGACAGCGTTTCGAACCCGGACGGCGAGGGTCCGCGGGCCCAGTGGGAGTACAAGAAGGCTTTCGCCCAAAAGGCCGAGGAGATGTCGAACGAACTTCTCTCCGACGCGGCCGGGAGAGCGGCGGGACGGATCGCCGAGCGGGGCCGGCAGGCCATCGACGTCGTCAACACGTGCTCGTGGCCGAGGACGGACCTCGTCCTCGTCCCACGGGCGCTCTGCGAAGCCGGCGACCGGGTCGAGGACGAGACGGGCGCGCCCGTCCCATCGCAGCGGCTCCGGACAGGCGAACTGGCCTTCGTCGCCAGGGATGTTCCGGGACTGGGGGTCAGACGCTATTTCGTCGGCGCGGGACGTGCGGACGCGATGAAGCCCGGCCGGGCCGACGGGAATGAGGTCAGGAACGGAACGATGCGGGCGGTCGTCGACGGAGTGTCCGGCACCGTCCGCAGCCTCGTCTGGACGGGCGCGGGGACGGGCCGCGATCTCGTCGACGCCGCGAAGCTCCCGGGTTTGGGGCATTATCTCTATGTTCCGGGCGTCGATCCCGGGAAGGCCGTGACCGTCTCCGACGCGGGGCTTCTCTCCGGCGAACAGGGCCCCGTCCTGTCTTCGATCGTTTCGCGATCGGATGCGCCGGGCGCAAAAGGGCTCCTGCGCGAATACCGCTTCGTCGAAGGAGTCGACCGTCTCGACATCGCGGTGACCCTCGACAAGGAGAAAGTGCGGGAGAAGGAGAGCGTCCACATCGCCTTCCCCTTCGCCGTGCCCGGCGGCACGGTCAGGGTCGACCTCGGCTGGGCCTCGGTGCGGCCGGAAGCCGACCAGATCGAGGGGGCCTGCCGCGATTTCTTCTGCGCCCGGGACAGCGTCGACGTCTCGAACGGGGAATTCGGCGTGACCTGGACCTCCCTCGACGCGCCGCTCGTCGAAGTCGGGTCCCTCACCGACGAGACCCCGCGCGCGAGCGAGCGGCGGATCTGGCTC
>JBGSUG010000310.1:0-3404 GCA_041736225.1 Candidatus Aminicenantales bacterium
TCTTCTTCATGCTCCAGAACCCGTTCCTGGCCTGGTCCCGCGAGGGCCGCGACGTCGTTCTCTCCTACGCGCCGGACATGGACTGGAGCCGGGACCTGGGCCCCTTCGCCTCCGACCGTCTCTGCCTGGGCCTGGTCGAGCTCTCCGGGACGCGCTTCCCGGCCAAGGCCGTCCCCGAGTGGAAGTTCGTCGCCGACTACGCCGGGCTCCTCGCGGGCTCGCCGACGATCGACGCGAACGAGGTCGAGGCCTTGACCGGCTGCGTCCGCTCCTTCCTCCTCTACTATCCCGGCCGGAGCGTCCGCGTCCACATCCCCTGGTGCGAGAACGACTACCAGATCGACGTCGGCACGGCCGAGGGCGTCGAGGAATACAAGCGGATCATGGACCGGGCCGCCGAACTGGGGGTCACCCACCTCCTCTACACGCCGGCCAATAGCAACCTCTCCCGGCTCGAGGACAACGCCGACAGCTGGGGTTGGGAGAACGTCCTCTGGTTCGGCCTGGGCCAGAAGCTCCGGAAGGGGGAGTGGGACCCGCGGCGCGACTCCGTCCCCGAAGGGCTCAAGGCCATGCTCGATCACGCCGCCTCGAAGAACCTCAAGCTCATGGCCTACGCCTATCCCTCGCTGCCCTTCCTCCAGAACCCGGATTGGACCGCGTGGGCGGGGCCGAACGCCGCGAAGGCGGGCGCCGACACAGGCCTGCACTCCTTCCAGGACTGGTGGCTCGACAAGCTCCTGGCCTTCATGAAGACCACGGGCGCGGCCGGCTATTCCTTCGACCACTGGTGGATCGCCCAGGACAAGGCTTCGAGCAAGTACGCCCAGTGGTTCGGGGCCCGGCGCATCCTCGAAGGCCTGCGCCGCGAGGCCTTCGACGCCGTCGTCGACGGCCGTCAGCAGTATCAGAACTTCGGCCCGTGGACCTGGCTGGCCGGCTCGTACCCCCACCCGACCCTGACCGACGAGCAACCGGAGAGCTTCAAGGCCTTCCCCGACCTCCACACCGACCGGGTCTCGGCCGACCGCCAGCGCTTCGCCGCCTGGACCTACCGGGTCGAGAGGTTCGCCCCGCCCGAGATCATGCCGGGCTTCATCACCCATCAGTCGGAGAGGAACGACGGGAAGGGAGTCATGCGCCGGGACCGCTTCCGGCCGAAGGACTGGGACGCGCTCGGCTGGAAATATTCGCTGCTGTCGTCGATCGGCACGGCCCCCTTCCACCACGTCGTCAACTTCATCCCGGCCCGCGACCCCCAGGAGTTCGCCGCGCTCTCCGAAGACGACAAGGCCTGGTTCCGCAAGTGGCTCGACTGGACCGACGAGAACGCCCGCTACCTCCACGCCCTGCGCCCGATCATCGGGCCGCCCATGGCCGGCCGCGTCGACGGCACGGCGGCCGTCGTCGAAGACCGGGGCATCGTCTTCCTCTTCAACCCCAATCCCGGCCCCAAGGAGGCCCGCTTCAAGCTCGACGCCACGATCGGTCTTGTCAAGGGCGGGACGTTCATGATCAAGGAGCTCTTCCCGGAGGAGGGCCGTCTCGTCGGTTCGGCCGAGGGGCTGTGGGCCCATGGCGGCGAGGTCGTCCTGACCCTGCCCGGGCGCGAGGCCGCCGTCTACGAGATCTTCCCGGCGCCCGAGGAGATCGCCGAGCCCATCCTGTTCAACGTCCGGGGCGCCGCCTCCCTCGAGTCGACCCGGCTCGTCCTGACCGATGTCACCGCCGAGACGGGCGCCGTGCGTCCGATCGTCGTCGTCCTGCCGGCGAAGGCCCGCGTCAGGGCCCTTTCGGTCAACGGCGTCGGCCATCCCTACAAGACCGATCCCGGCCGGATCACGGCGACCGTCCGCTTCGCCGGGCACGCCTTCGGCCGTTCCCAGCGCGCGGGGGAGGTCCCGGCCGGCTTCGCCGGGGAGCGGTACAAAACCCGGATCACCGTTCCGGCCCGCGTGTTCACCCAGCTCGCCGAGAGGAAAAAGGCCTGGCCCGTCGACTACTCCGAGGACGATTTGCGGGCCCCCTGGCTGGCGCCGTGGCGGCTTCTCCTCCACATCCCCATCTTCGAAGCGACGGACGGCATGGCCGTGACGCTGAAGATCAACGGCCAGCCGGTCGAGGTGCTCAAGGCCTACAACAGCGTCTACCCGCACGCGCCCGAACGGACGTTCCTCGGCCACTACGCCGATCTCAGCCGCGTCCGGCCGGACGCGCCGGTCGACATCGAGGTCGGATTGCCGACGCTCGAGCCGGGCCGCTTCCAGGGGGTCTTCTTCGAGAACGTCGAGCCCGAATACACGAAGCGGATCATGGCCCCGCCGGCCCCGAAGAAGCAGGTATGAAATCAGTTCTTGGCGGTAGTTCCCTAGGGCGGTGAGGGCTTTCTAAGGCCGTCCTGAATTTATCTTCATTCCTGTTTTTTGGGGGAAGTCCTGGCCCGGCCCGCAAATGGATCCTTCGATTTCCATGTATTTCCGCACAGGAAGAAGAGGAGCCCGGCTACGAAGAGAGGAAGAGCCGCGATGAGCTCGACAGCCTCTCCCCCCCTTTCCCACTTCCATCCCAAGACGAACTTAAGGAGGAGGAACAGGTAGAAAACAACGCCGGCGATCGTGACGATCAAGCCTCCCGGCCCCTCTTTCCCGATGCGGATGATGTCGTACAAAGCGCCCGCGATCATCACAATCCAGAAGACCGCGGCCGGTATCGCCAGACGCGGTTCTTCAGGGATTTCCCCTATAACATAGCCCAGAACCCATAAGAGGATCAGGATGCCGATGACGCCCAGCAACCGGGCATGTTGGCAATGCCCGCGCACTTTCCGTCTTTCGTTCCCGACGGCTGACTTCTCCATGCTCACCTCCCCTTTCAGTACCCTCCAGGTTCGAAGATATCGAACATCATTCCCTCGCCCCATTTTACCCGAGTAGAGGGGCGCTAAAGTCGCCCGACGACCTCAATAGCGACCCTCCCGGCCATGGGATTTTAGCATGGGCCACAGACTGGAGTTACTTGGAGCCTCTTCTTGATACGGATTTGAGAGCAAGAGCCGAGGGTGTGACGGCCAAGCCGCCCCGCGCCGTGCATCGCAGCTCCGCCGGGAGCATCCGGCCCGCCGCGTAGGACGCGTCGATCGTTTCGTCCAGGGGAATGAGGTTCCGGTAGCCGCCGAGGACGAGATCGGCGCAGACGAAGGCGCTCGAGGCGGCCACGGCGTTGCGGGTGTGGCAGGGGATCTCGCACAGGCCCTGGACGAGGTCGCAGACGGAGCCCATGGTGTTCTGGAGGGCGACAGCCGCGGCGTCGGCGGCCTGAGCGGCGCTTCCGCTGGAGGCTTCGACCACGGCTGCGGCGGCCATGGCTCCCGCGACTCCGATCTCCACCTGGCAGCCGGCGACCTC
>JBGSUG010000095.1:0-2975 GCA_041736225.1 Candidatus Aminicenantales bacterium
GGCAACCCCGGCCGCGAAGCCCGCGGCGTCGGCCGCGGCACCGGCGACCGCCGCGGATTTCGACCTCGAGGCCCTCGAGCTGAGGGACATGCCCAAGAGGTTCAGCTTCGACTTCGACAACGGCCTCCACCTCACGATCAAGGCGAAGAACGCCGACGAACGGGGGTTCGCGGGGACTTTGACTGACGCCTGGCGCTGGTATGTCGATCTGCCCCTAAGGAACCTTTTCGGCTCACGGGAAGGGAAGGCCATTTCAGAGCTGGAACTGACGTTCGACGCAGAGAAGGACGTTCAATCCATTTACTGGCATTTCTTCGACGGTATCAAGGGCATAATCCTTTAGAAGCTCTTGATAAATATAGTTATTGTAGAAATTAGGAAAATCTCTTATAAATACTTGACAACAGGTCACTAAGATTTTATAATATCAACTTACTAAATAGAATATCCGGGAGGAACAGTATGAGCAAGATAATCGGCATCGATCTCGGCACAACGAATTCCGTCGTGGCCATCCAGGAAGGCGAAAAGACGACCGTCATCCCCAACGAGGAGGGCGGCCGGACGACCCCGTCCGTGGTCGCGTTCTCGGCCAAGGGCGAGATCCTGGTCGGCCAGGTAGCCAAGCGCCAGCGGGTGACGAACCCCGAGAACACCATCTATTCGATCAAGAGGTTCATGGGCCGGCGCCACGGCGAGGTCGGCCAGGAGATCAAGCAGGTCCCGTTCAAGGTGACCGATTCTCCGAACGGCGATGTCCGCATCGAAGCCCACGGCAAGATGTACGCCCCGCCCGAGATCTCGGCCTTCATCCTCCAGAAGCTGAAAAAGGCCGCCGAGGACTACCTCGGTGAGAAGATCGACCGGGCCGTCATCACCGTCCCGGCCTATTTCAACGACAGCCAGCGCAAGGCCACCAAGGACGCGGGCCAGATCGCCGGGCTCAAGGTCGAGCGCATCATCAACGAGCCGACGGCCGCGGCCCTGGCCTACGGCATGGACAAGAAGAAGGACGAGACGATCGCCGTCTACGACTTCGGCGGCGGCACCTTCGACATCTCCATCCTCGAGGTCGGCGAAGGTGTCGTCGAGGTCAAGGCCACCAACGGCGACACCCACCTCGGCGGCGACGATCTCGACCAGCGCGTCCAGGACTGGATCGTACAGGAGTTCCGCCGGGAATCGGGCATCGACCTGACCAAGGACAAGATGGCCATCCAGCGCCTCAAGGAGGCCGCGGAAAAAGCCAAGGTCGAGCTTTCGACCACCATGGAATCCGAGATCAACCTGCCCTTCATCACCGCCGACGCCTCCGGGCCGCGTCATCTTCTGATGAAGCTGACCCGGGCCAAGCTCGAACAGCTCTGCGAGGACCTCGTCCAGCGCTCGGTCGCCCCGGTCCGCCAAGCCCTGGCCGACGCCAACCTCAAGCCCTCGGACATCAAGGAGGTCATCCTCGTCGGCGGCCAGACCCGCATGCCCCGCATCCAGCAGCTCGTCCACGAGCTCTTCGGCAAGGAGCCCCATAAGGGCGTCAACCCGGACGAGGTCGTCGCCGTCGGAGCCGCCATCCAGGGCGGCGTCCTGTCGGGCGACGTCAAGGACGTGCTCCTGCTCGACGTCACGCCGCTGACCCTGGGCATCGAGACCCTCGGCGGCGTCTTCACCCGGATGATCAACCGCAACACGACCATCCCGACCAAGAAATCCGAAGTCTTCTCGACCGCGTCGGACAACCAGCCGAGCGTCGAGATCCACGTGCTCCAGGGCGAGCGCGAGATGGCCGCCAACAACAGGACGCTCGGCCGCTTCCACCTCGACGGCATCCCTCCGGCCCCCCGCGGCATCCCCAAGGTCGAGGTGACGTTCGACATCAACGCCGACGGCATCCTCCACGTCTCGGCCAAGGACCAGGGCACGGGCAAACAGCAGGCCATCACCATCACCGGCCACGGCGGCCTCGACGACAAGGAGATCGACCGGATGGTCAAGGACGCCGAGTCCAACGCCGCCGACGATAAGAAGCGGCGCGAGACGATCGACGCCCGCAACCACGCCGACCAGCTGGTCTACGGCATCGAGAAGCTCCTCCGGGAGAACAAGGACAAGGTCCCGGCCGAGGACGCCGAGCGCCTGCAGAAGGAGATCGACGCCACCAAGAAGGCCATCGAGTCGGACGACCTGGAGAGGATCCGGAAGGCCACCGAAGACCTGTCCAACGCGTCGCACAAGCTGACGGAGACGATGTACCGGCAGGCCGGCCCCCAGCCCGGTCAGGGTGCCGCGGGCGGCGCCGGCTACGAGCAGCCGCAACAGCAGTCCACCCCGGGCGGGGACGGCCGCGGCGACGGCGCCGACGGCGAGGTCATCGACGCCGAAGTCGTCGACGACGACAAAAAGAACTAGGCCCGGCGGCCCCTGACGGATAGAATGGGGTCCGAAAAGGCCCCGCCGCTGTCCGAGGTGCGGTCATGGCGAAAGATTACTATCAGATCCTGGGTGTCGCCAAGGGGACGGCCCTCGCCGACATCAAGAAGGCCTACCGGAAGCTCGCCCGCAAATACCATCCGGACCTCAATCCCGGGGACAAGACCGCCGAAGCCCGGTTCAAAGAGATCCAGGAAGCCTATGCGGTCCTCAGCGACACGAAGAAACGCGCCCAGTACGACCAATTCGGCGACCTCGGCGCGACCGCGGGTGGACCGGGACCGGGCGGACCCGGGGGCCCGGGCTTCGAGGGCTTCGATTTCTCGGACTACGGCTCCTCGACCTTCCGGGATTTTTTCGAGAACATCTTCCGGGGGGCGGGGGTCCAAGGGGCCCATGCCGCGTCCGGAGGGCCGGAGCGCGGCGAAGATCTCCAATACTCGATGCAGCTTGGCTTCGAGGACGCCATCCGCGGCGTCCAGTCCCGCATCCGGCTCAACCGCCTCGCGGCGTGCGACGCCTGCGGCGGGCACGGCCACGTCGCCGGC
>JBGSUG010000097.1:0-3024 GCA_041736225.1 Candidatus Aminicenantales bacterium
GTCCGGCATCTGACCGGCGGCCGCGTCGACGGGGCCGCGCGCCCCGTTTTTCTCCGCTTGAGTGCGGGGGGGCCCGAGGTTATAATCGGGGGGAAAAATTTCCAGCATGTGAGTCGCATGAGCAAGTACATCTTCATCACCGGCGGGGTCATTTCGGGCCTGGGCAAGGGCATCGCCGCGGCTTCGATCGGCCGGCTGCTCGAAAGCCACGGCTACCGCATCACCATCCAGAAGTTCGACCCCTACCTCAACGTCGACCCGGGCACGATGAGCCCGTTCCAGCACGGCGAGGTTTACGTCACGGACGACGGCGCGGAGACCGACCTCGACCTCGGCCACTACGAGCGGTTCACGTCGACGAAGACGACGCGGGCCCACAACTGGACGGCCGGCAAGATCTACGAGTCCATCATCCGCAAGGAACGCAAGGGCGAATACCTGGGCAAGACCGTCCAGGTCATCCCGCATGTCACCGACATGATCCGGTCCGCCATCGAGTCCGTGTCCGCAGGTAACGATATTGTTATCTGCGAGATAGGCGGTACCGTCGGCGACATCGAGAGCCTGCCCTTCCTCGTAGCGACACGTCAGATGCGGCTCGTTCACGGCGTCGACAAGACCCTCTTCATCCACCTGACCCTCGTTCCGTACGTCGGGGTCTCGGGAGAGCTCAAGACCAAGCCCACCCAGCACAGCGTCAAGGAGCTCCGGGCGATCGGCATCCAGCCGGACATCCTGCTCTGCCGCACGGGGCGCGATCTTTCCGCCGACATCAAATCCAAGATCGCGCTCTTCACCAACGTGCCGGTCGCCGCGGTCATCACGGCGCGGGACGTCGAATCGATCTACGAGATCCCGCTGAACTACGCCGAGCAGGGCCTCGACGCGACCATCCTCAAGATGCTCCGCCTGCCGCGGAGAAAGAAGAACCTGTCGGCGTGGGAAGCCATGGTCGACAGGATCAAGCATCCCAAGGACGTCGTCGAGATCGGTCTCGTCGGCAAGTACGCCGGCCTCCACGACTCCTACATGAGCCTGAACCAGGCCCTCATCCACGGCGGGCTGGCCAACCGGCTCTGCGTCAAGATCGACTGGATCGAGGCGGAGGCGCTGGAAAAGGACGACCCGGCGCAGTTCCTGGCGTCCAAGGACGGCATCCTCGTCCCCGGCGGCTTCGGCAAGCGCGGCATCGAGGGCAAGATCCGGGCCGTCACCTACGCCCGCGAGAACAAGGTCCCGTTCTTCGGCATCTGCCTGGGCATGCAGTGCGCCTCGATCGAATACGCCCGCTCGCTGGCCGGGCTGAAAAAGGCTAACAGCACCGAGTTCGTGCCTGACGCGCCCCACAAGGTCATCGTCCGCTGGCGCGAGCTGGCCATGGACGCCGACATTGGCGGCACCATGCGGCTGGGGCAGTTCCGCTGCGACCTCAAGAAGGGCTCGGCCGCCCACCGGGCCTACCGGGCCCTGAGGATCTCGGAGCGCCATCGCCACCGCTACGAATTTAATCCGGCCTACCAGGACGCCCTGGCGGACGCCGGCATGATCTTCTCCGGGATCAATCCCGACTACGGTCTCGTCGAGATCGTGGAGGCCCCCGACCATCCCTGGTTCCTCGGCTGCCAGTTCCACCCCGAGTTCAAATCCAAGCCGCTGGCCCCGCATCCTCTCTTTAAGGCCTTCATCGGGGCCAGCTACGCCCGGCGGCGCGGCCCGGGCCCGGCTCCGGCGAAGAATTCCTGAGTCCCGAGCAAGGAGGGCGATTTGGACATCAACCCGAAGATCTTCAGGGAGTACGACATCCGCGGCATCGTCGGTGAGGACCTCGACGACGACGCCGTGGAGATCCTGGGCCGGGCGATGGCCACCTTCTTCCTCGGCCGCGGCCAGAGACGGGTCGCCGTCGGGCGCGACGTCCGGCTGAGCTCGCCGGATTTCAGCCGGGCCCTCGTCCGCGGCATTCTGTCCACGGGCTGCGACGTCGCCGACATCGGGGTCGTGCCCACGCCGCTCCTCTACTTCACGGTCTTCTACAAGAAGCTCCCGGCCGGGGTCATGATCACGGGCTCCCACAATCCGCCCGAACACAACGGCTTCAAAATGATGTCGGGCACGGAGACGCTCTACGGCAAGACGATCCA
Source organism: Candidatus Aminicenantales bacterium (assembly GCA_041736225.1). Taxonomy (GTDB): domain Bacteria; phylum Acidobacteriota; class Aminicenantia; order Aminicenantales; family Saccharicenantaceae; genus RBG-16-66-30. Next base: position 2,142 of record JBGSUG010000097.1, read on the forward strand.
GGCCCTCTACGAGATCGTTCGCAAGGGAGTTTTCCCGCGCGGCGAGGGCCGCCTCGAATCCCTCGACGTCGTTCCCGAGTATCAGGATTACGTCGCCGCGAACGTCCGCCTGGCCCGGCCGGTCAAGGTCGTCGTCGACGCCGGGAACGGCACCGGCGGGACCGTGGCCGTGCCTCTCCTGCGCCGGATGGGCGCCGAGGTCGTGGAGCTCTTCTGCGAGCCGGACGGCCGCTTCCCCAACCACCACCCTGACCCGACCCTGCCGGAGGCGATGGAGAAGCTCGTCGCCAGGGTCCGCGAGACCGGGGCCGAGCTTGGCATCGGCTACGACGGGGACGCCGACCGGATCGGCGTCGTCGATGACGAAGGCGGGATTATCTGGGGCGACCAGCTCCTCATCGTCTTCGCCCGGGACATCCTCCCGGGGAGGCCCGGAGCGGCGGTCATCTCCGAGGTCAAGGCCTCGAAGGTCCTCTACGACGAGGTCGAGCGGCTCGGCGGCCGGCCGATCATGTGGCGGACGGGCCACTCGCTGATCAAACAGAAGATCAAAGAGGAGAACGCACCGCTGGCCGGAGAAATGAGCGGCCACATCTTCTTCAACGACCGCTGGTTCGGCTTCGACGACGCGATCTACGCTTCGGCCCGGCTCCTCGAGATCCTGTCGCGTTCCGGGAAGAAGCTCTCGGCGATGATGGCCGACCTGCCCAAGACCTACGCGACGCCCGAGATCCGCATCTATGCCTCCGACGAGGTCAAGTTCAAGATCGTCGACGAGGTCCGCCGCGAGCTCGCCGCCCGCGTGCCGGTCATCGACATCGACGGCGTCCGGGCGATATACCCCACGGGCTGGGGGCTCGTCCGGGCCTCGAACACCCAGGCC
>JBGSUG010000398.1:0-3101 GCA_041736225.1 Candidatus Aminicenantales bacterium
GATCGCGGGCGAGGCCCGGCGGGAGGGGAAAGCGCGGCTCGTCGCGATCCGGCTCGACGCCGATCCGTCGGACTTGGAGGGCGCCGTTTGCGGCGGCGCGGCCACGGTCCTCGTCGATCCGGGCGTCGAAAACGATTCGCCCATATTCGCCCGGGCTCTCGAAGGGACGAGGAAGGGGGGCGGCACCCTCGTGACGGGGATGGATCCTCTCGAGGGGGAGTGCGTCGCCGTCAGGCGGGCCTGGTTTCCTCCGGAAGAAGCCTCCGCCCGGGAGTGCGATCCTGCCCCTCCGGTTCCCCTCGGTTTCCGCGATACGGAGGGCGACTCCCGGCTTTTTCCCGGGAAAGACCTGGGACGATATGTGTTCGCCGAAAGCGTTCTGCCTCTGCCGAGGCTCATCGTCGCCGGCGCCGGGCACGTCGGCCGGGCTGTCGCGCGGCTCGGGAGCCTCCTCGATTTCCGCGTTACGGTCGTCGACGACCGGGCCGAGTACGCCAACGCGGAGAACATTCCCGAAGCCGACGAGATCGTCGTCGGGGACATCGGCACGGAGATGGGCAGGATCGACGTCTCCGACGGCTACATCGTCATCGTCACCCGTGGACATGCGAAGGACGCCGAGGCCCTGCGGGCGGTCGTCCGGCGGCAGGCGGCCTACCTCGGGATGATCGGCAGCCGGACCAAGATCGAGATCATGCACCGCGAGTTCCTCGGGAAGGGCTGGGCGACGGCCGAGGAGTGGGCCCGCGTCCGCGCCCCGATCGGCCTCGAGATCGGGTCGAAGACGGTCGAGGAGATCGCGGTCAGCATCGCCGCCGAGCTCGTCCAGTTCCGGGCCGGGCGCCGGAAGAAGGCCGACGCATGATCTGGGCCGTCATCCTGGCCGCGGGCGAGTCCCGGCGGATGGGCAGGCAGAAGCTCCTCCTCCCCTTCGGAGACGCGACCGTCGTCGAGGCGGTCGTCCGGGCCGCCCTGGCCTCGGACGTCGACAAAGCGGTGGCCGTGCTGGGCGCCGACCGTGAGGCCATCCGTTCGAAGCTCGAACGGAGCGGCGTCGCGTTCGCCGTCAACGAGAAGTTCTCCGACGGGATGCTGTCGTCGATCCAAACGGGCTTCCGGGCCCTGCCGCCGGAGGCCTCGGCCGCGGTCGTCATGCTCGGCGACCAGCCCTTCCTCCCCCCGTCGGTCGTCGACGCGGTCGTCCGGGGCTACAGGGAAAGCCTCAAGGGCATCGTCATCCCGGCCTTTCGGACGAGGCGCGGCCACCCCGTCCTCATCGACCTGAAGTACCGGGACGAGATCCTGGCCTTTGACCCGGCCGACGGCCTGCGGCGCCTCATGTGTACGCACCCGGAGGACATCGCCGAGGTCGAGGTCGACGACGCCAACATCCTCCGCGACCTGGACACCCCCGAGGACTACGCCGCGACCAAAAAAATTTGACTCGCCGGCGGTATCGCCTTACCATGAGCCTAAGAAAGGGAGGAAAGCCATGTTCGCCCGTATGCTGAGGATGCAGGTCAAGCCCGAACGGATCGAGGAGGCCGCCCGTCTTTTCGGCGAGGAAGTCGTGCCCGGCGCCCGGGCCCAGGCGGGCTACCGGGGCTCGTATTTTCTGGTCGACCGCAAGCTCGGCGAATGCGTGCCCGTCACGCTCTGGGAGACCGAGGCCGACATGCTGGCCACGGAGGAGAACCGGTTCTTCCAGCAGCAGCTGATGAAGTTCCTGGGCCTCTTCCACCACGGTCTCTTCCGCGAGGCCTACGAGGTGACGTTCGCCGACAAGGTCTGACGGTCCGCCGGCCCTTCCCGCCCTCTTACCTTTCTCCCCCCGATGTGCTATAAATCGCCTGAAACGAGGTGTTCGTCATGAGATCAACGCGAAAAGCCTTTTTCGCCGCCCTGTTCCTGGCCGCCCTGGCCGCGCTCTGGGCCCAGGCCCAGGACGCCGCCGGCCTGCTCGCCGAGGGCGACGCCCTCTACGCCGAACGCGCCGTCCCGGCCAAAGCCCAGGAGGCCAAGGCCAAGTACGAAGCCGCCCTGGCCACAGGCGGCGACGCCTACGGCGCCTCCTGGCGCCTGGCCCGCGTCTCCTACTGGATCGGCGACCACACCGCCAACAAAGACATGAAGAAAGCCATTCTCCTGGAGGGCATCGAACACGCCAAGAAGGCGGTCGGGCTCGGCCCCGACCAGGCGGACGGCCACTTCTGGCTCGGCGTCTGCTACGGCGTCTACGGCGAGGCCAAGGGCGTGCTCAAGAGCCTGTCCCTGGTCAAACCCATCAAGGAGGCCATGCGCCGCGTCCTCGAGATCGACCCCTCCTACGACCGCGGCGGCGCCGACCGCGTCCTCGGCCGCGTCTACCATGAGGTTCCCGGTATCGCCGGCGGCAGCGAAAAGAAGTCCCTGGAGCATCTGCTCAAGTCCGTCGAGTACGGCCCGCGCGTCGGCCTCAACCTCCTCTATCTCGCCGACACCTACATCTCGCTCGACGAGTTCGACAAGGCCCGCGAGACCCTCGAGACCATCCTGACCATGGAGCCTTATCCCGACCTCCTCCCCGAGACGGAGGAGGAACGCGCGCAGGCCCGCGAAAGGCTCGGCAAGAAGCCGTTCAAGGCGAAATGACCGGCGCCCCGCAGGAACGGGGACATGGGCCCGAGGGACATGTCCCCCCGGATCGGCCCGGGATCCGGGTCCTCTTCGAGTCGGACGACTACCTGGCCGTGGACAAACCCGAGGGCGTCGTCTCGATCGCCGAGGCCGGCAAGGGCGGCCTGCCCGAGCTCCTCGCCGCCCGCTTTCAAGACAAGCTCTTCCCCGTCCACCGCCTCGACCGCGGCGCGAGCGGCGTTATCGTCTTCGCCAGGAACGCCGCGGCCCACCGCCATCTCAACGGCGAGTTCGACCGCCGCGCCGTCGGCAAGACCTACCTGGCCTGCGTCGACGGCGTCCTGGCCGTGACCTCGGGCCGCATCAACGCCCCGATCCGCGAGTTCGGCTCGGGACGCATGGGCGTCGATCCCCGGCGCGGCAAGCCGTCGACGACCGAATGGAAGCTCGCCGAACGGCTCGACGGCGCGACCCTGCTCCGCGTC